>CAJPQF010000021.1:0-9445 GCA_905372855.1 Candidatus Saccharimonadota bacterium | reverse complement strand
ACCATTTTGTTCAGGACCTTGTCCTGGCTGGTTTGGATTAGCTGGTTGGCCATTGCGGTCAGGAGTATTCATAAGGGATTCGCCCGTAACCTTAGATTTAGCTTCAATCGCATCACTGAATTCTTCTAACAAAATTCTATACGCCTTTGCAGCATCATCTACTCTTTTTCTACCCTCAGGATCAGAGCCATGACGCTCCGACTCTTCACACATGAGACGTAGGGTATTAATTTTCCATGCTTCCTTTAGCTCGTCACTAGCATCATCTCCGGGCTTAGATCCATCATGATTCTCGACTTTTTCTATCATTTCATGGATACCATCTATATGAAACCATGCTTTATTGACTTCGCTACTATCACCTGAGCTTTCTGCAGCCTCGTTTACAAGTCTAATCGCATGTATAATAGCAGGATCGCCATTAATTGCAAGATACATGAACTCTCGTACGTCATTATCTTGTTCCTGACCTGAGTCTCTTTCGTCGTCTCGTACTGGTGGAAATTTTTCTGGCATTTTGCTTACCTTATTTTTTGGTTTATTGAAATAAATACTACTATCATCTGCAATTATAACTTTTTTTTACAATGAGTACAAGCATATTTCCTCAAAAACCGCAAATCAGCAACCAGCAGCACGAGATGCTTGACATTTTAGTTATTTTATGATAGCATGGTAGGTAGTCAGCTTAGCACGAGGTGGAAATCGCGCGGTACCCTAGCGGTAAGTTGAGGTATTTTGACAATTTGATATGCAATTAGCATCAATTCATGCTATTTCTATACACTGTCGCAGTTTCGCGCGTCGAGCGCAGCACATTCCTTACGATTTTCGCTAGGAGCGTGCTGCGCTAGAAGCATTGTCGAGCGATTGGCTCCGAAGCTCGCGCAGTATACGTAGTAATGATTGATTGGGTAAGAAAATTGGGAAGTTAGAGGCAACAGGATTTTGACAGCAGCAGCGACTAGCCGATAAAAGTACGTCGGTTAATCGCCGCTGCTGTCCAGAGACGGTAAGCGGTGGATTATCCACCAGGGGCGCATCGCGCCCCCCCTGAGCTCGAAAGGAGCTCAATCATGACCGCACCACCGCCCGCCGCGCCGGCGGGGGCACCGCCCCCGCCGGCACCAGACACCAAGACAACCGCAGCTGCGGCTGTCCAGTCGTTCCTCCCGTTTATCAATAACTGGGGGAAAATTGACGCCAAGGAGACGCGCGATATGCTCGAGCGTCTCCTGGTTGAGAAAACAGCCCAGGAGGGATCTCTCCAAGGTCCCTGGGCTACCGCGAATGAGCTCCTGACGCAAGCGCGCCAGGAGTGGGAGTCTCCTACGGGAGACCCCTACACGCCACTCATCGCGGCGTGTTTCGTCATCCAGAAGCACCCCGTGCCGGCAGCCACCCAGCCGCCAGCACAGGACAGTACCACCCCCACGTGGGGCAACTTCCCGGCAAGTTTGCCGGGGTCCGCTCAGGAGAAGGTCACACCTCCTTCTCCTGACGACAAGGAGGTGCGCAACCTGCGTAAGCAGGTTGCGCACCTTGAGACCGCGACGAAAAGAGCACGGCGGCTCGCCGTCGTTGCCTTTGTTGTCGCGGTGATCAGCTCCGCCCTGGGGCTGATCGTGAACCTGGTCCGTTGGATTGCTACTTCCCCTTCGTGGGTCGTTGCAATCATCACCGCCGTGGGCGCTTTCATCATCGGCGTATTTGCCAGCGGCCGCGTGGCCGACTGGTTCAAGAAGCGCCGCTAAGCCCACCCACCACTCCGACTCCCTCACCGCCAGTGAGGTAGAGCTGTTGAGTGGCGTACTCTCAATCATCCACTACCCCCGCCCCTCGGCGGAACTCTACCGTTCCAGGTAGCTGTTCTGTCGGGGGCGGACAACCCCATGGAATATCATGATTTGATACTAATCAGCTGGATTATCAAAATTAACCAAAAAGGAGTTTATATGAAATCAGTTTTTGCTGGAGTTTCTGCTGTCGCGCTAGCCGTAGCTGGCGCTGCTGGTATTGCTAGCGCCCTAGGAAACGAGCAAGCCAACAATGCGCCAACTGCCGCTAACCAAACGCAACAGCCAGTCTACCGCTGCGAATCGCTAGGTATCGACCATATCGCTAGCGACAGCTACAAATTTTCTGTCAAGTACGCCGCTTATAACGGCGCTACTTACAAAAATACCGTTTATCGCGTCTACGATGCTAACGGCAAAGAAGTCTACAACACTGCCGGTGCTAAATTCAACGGTTTTGAACCTGGCAATTACACCGCCAAGGCTTTCGTCACTGTGTCGGTCAACGGTAAGGACGAAACCGTCACCAGCGACGGCTGCACCAAGACTTTTACTATCAAAGCCGCTCAAAACGACCAAAATAACAAGCTGGACAAACCGTCCGAACCAACACCACAGCCGCAAGAGCCGTCCAATCCAAACCAAAATAAGCCAGACGACCAGAAGCCGACGCCGCAGCAGCCTTCCAAGCCTAACAACCAAAACAAGCCCAACAATCCGACTCCGCAGCAACCATCGACTCCTACCAAACCAATAGAGCCGTCTAAGCCAACTACACCTACCCAGCCGAGCCAGCCCGACACAAAGCCGAACACACCTAATACACCATCAAAGCCAGCGGCTCCAGCTAATCCAGCGCCTACAAACCAGCAGTCCTCGCCAACAGACGCCGCAAATTCCAACGCCACGCCTGCCGCAACGACCACAGAAACAAATACAGTCAACAGCCCGTCTAATAACGCTAGCGCGCCAAACCAGCTACCAAAAACTGGTATCAGCGAACTAGCTGGCCTAGCTGGTACTGGGTCGCTTGGCTACGCGCTGTATGCCTACATAGTATCGCGCAAAAACCGTTAATCTAGCTTGACCGCTCGCACTTTGCTCTAATAAATAACCCCGCTCTTTCGACCGGGGTTATTTTATTTACTAATTCAGTGTTCGCCTGACCAATTCGCGGGTAAAGAATTCCAGCGTGTCGCCGATAGCCAGCTGAAGCTTCTTCTGCGTCCGCAGGCTCAAGCCGCACATCTCGCCTTCAAATACTTCCTTGGCTTCCTGCTGCTGCCGCTGAACGTTAGCTACCTCTACCTCGGCAAGCTGCTCACCGCCGCGCTTGACGCGCACTAGCAAATTCGGTGCTACTTTGCCGCTGATTACTTCGCCGCCGCAAATCACTTCGTCGCGCATAGTACGAAAGATGCCTTTGACTTCTAATACGCCGACTTCCGTCTCGACCACCTCTGGCGACAGCAAAGCTTCCATATTTTTACGAGCATCGTCTAGTAGTTCGTAAATCACTTTGTAAGTACGCACCCGCACGTGATCGCGGCTCGCCAAGCGCTTGACCGCTGGTGGTATCTCGACATTGAATCCGTAAATAATAGCATCCGAACTATCGGCCAAACGTACGTCGCTCTCGTTGATATTGCCGACGCCGCTGCCAATAATTCGCAAATCAATCGCGCCGCCAGTATCAACCAGCCGCAAGCTATCCATCACCGAGGCTAGCGAACCTTGCACGTCAGCCTTGACGATAACGTCGAACTCTTCACTGTCGTGCTTTTGGGTCATCATTTTCAGCAAATCGGCGCCAGTGACGTTAGTGCTAGCAGCTTGCCTTTCTGCTTCAATTTTAGCCTGCTCTACCTGGGCGCGGGCAATCTTCTCATTCTTCACCACAGTGAAGACATCGCCGAACTGCGGCAATTCTTTGAATCCGGTGACTGTCACTGGCGTTGACGGACCAGCTAATTTTAGCGCTTCGCCGCGGAAATTAGCCAGCGTGCGTACTTTACCGTATGATGTGCCAGCAACCAGAAAATGGCTCGGCTTCAGCTGGCCTTGCTCGACTAGCAGATTGACCACCGAACCGCGGCCCTTTTCCATGTGCGCCTCAATCACCAAGCCTTCCGCCGGCACGTCAGTATCGGCTTTCAGCTCCTCCATATCAGCCACTAGCAGCACCATATCTAGCAATTTATCGATATTTTCGCCAGTTTTAGCGCTAATCGGCACCATAATCGTGTCGCCGCCCCATTCCTCTGGATTCAGCTGGTATTCGCTAGCCAGCTGCGCTTTGACGCGATCGACGTTAGCGCCGTCCTTGTCAATCTTGTTGATAGCTACAACAATTTTGGCGTTAGCATTGCGAGCAAATTTAATCGCTTCGACCGTTTGCGGCATCACGCCGTCGTCGGCAGCCACCACAATCACCACTACGTCAGTCAAAACCGCGCCGTGCTGGCGCAGCGCCGCAAAAGCCTCGTGTCCTGGCGTATCTAGCAAGGTGATTACGCGGTCGCCGCGCTTGGTCTGATAAGCGCTGATATGCTGGGTAATTCCGCCCGCTTCGCTAGCTACGGTTTTCATGCCGAGAATCGTGTCTAGCAGCGTAGTTTTACCGTGATCGACATGCCCCATCACTGCTACAATCGGCGGCCGCAGCGATGCCTTGGCAGACGGCTTGTGCAAATGTTGCACTGGCGCAGAATTAACTTCTTTTCGCTTCAATTGTACGGCAATTTTCAACTCCTCGACGATAATTTGCGCCGTCTCGAAATCAATCCGCTGATTGATCGTCGCCACGATACCGTTTTTGAACAATTCACCGACAAGCTGCGTTACTGGCAGGTTCAGAGCCTCGGCCAATTCTCCAACGGTAATAGAATCAGCAATCATCAGAACTTTCTCTGGCTGGCTCATGTTTTCTCCTTTCTACCCGCAGCTTATCGGGACAATTATCCGCTAGATGCGCGGGCTGTTACTTGGTTTTCTTTTTCTTGCTACCCAAACTCAGGCTAATTTTGCGGCCTTCGCGGTCAATATCGAGAATCACGAATTCTTTACGTTCATTCAAGGTAAAGACCTTCTCTGGATCAACATCGTTGCCACTACCAAGCTCCGAGATATGCACCAACGCCTCGACAGCCGGGCTAATCTGGACAAAGGCGCCAAACGGCGTAATCCGCGTGACCGTACCTTCGACTTTTTGGCCTTTTTCGAGCTTCTCAACCTCGTCGAGCCACGGGTCTTTGGTCAGCTGCTTGACACTCAAGCTCAAACGGTCTTTGTCAATCGAGATAATTTTAGCTTCAACCGACTGGCCGACTTTAACGTAATCATTCGGATTGCCAACGCGCTCCCAACTGATTTC
The DNA here is from genome assembly GCA_905372855.1 of Candidatus Saccharimonadota bacterium. GTDB lineage: Bacteria > Patescibacteriota > Saccharimonadia > Saccharimonadales > Saccharimonadaceae > Saccharimonas. The sequence continues at coordinate 4,276 of CAJPQF010000021.1, read as the reverse complement.
TGAAATATGAATCAGCCCCTCGATACCATCAACGTTAACGAACGCGCCAAAGTCGACAACGCCCGTGACTACACCTTTGACCGTATCGCCGACTTTCAGCGTAGCAAAACGTGCTGCCAAGCCGTCTTTGATAGCCTCTTTCTCGGAGAAAATCAATTTGTTAGTCTTGCGGTCGCAATCTAGAATGCGCACTTTCATCGGCCGGCTGACCAGAGCGTTCAAGCGAGCCAAAATTTCGTCCTTGTCGGCGCTGCCAACGCGCGGGTAATGCTCGGCGCTCAGCTGCGATACTGGCAAGAAGCCGCGTACACCCTCGTACTCGACCAGCAACCCGCCGCGGTTAGCATCGTACGGCGTAATTTCAACAATTTCAGCAGCATCAAAGTGAGCTTGGATCTCTTCCCAGCCGCGGTCTTTGGCTGCTTTGCGCAAACTCAGCAGACTGTAGCCGTTATCAAGCTCTGAATCAATCACGCTAGCCGATACTTCGTCGCCAACATTCAGCTGGCGGCCGAAGCCGACTTCGCGGCGCGGCACATAACCTATGCCGTGCGCACCCAAATCTACTAATACTTCGTGTTTTCGCACGCTCAAAACGTGCCCAGTTACCATCTCGCCAGCAACTAGCTGTTTCGCATTGTCGCCCGCCAAGAGGTCGTCCATCGTAATCGTGGCCTTTGCCATAAATACGTCATCAGCAGATACCCGGGATTCGGGTAAACTCTGCCAATTCTCCTTTCTTAAATTTAATATTTCTCGAGCAACACAAAACAATGCGCACTCAGCCACTTACCAGTATACCTTATCCGACCTCTAATGTCTAGATGAGGCGGCGCGATTTGACGTAAGCAACCCCCAGCCCCAGCAAGCCGGCACCAGCTACAACCGCTAGCATATCGTCAACCGGACCAGTCTTTGGCAAGCTGCTGGCTTCATGGCCAGTTTTCGGCAGCTTGTTGTTAATAGCAGCAGACGAACCTGTTGCCGAGTTATTAGAGCCGCTAGAAACAGTGCTAGAAGCGCTGGAATTGGAGTTGGAATTGGAAACCGGAGTCGAATTATTAGAATTGCTGCTAGTAGAGGCGCTCGATGTGTCCGATGCGCTTTTTTGATCGCTCTGGCTGGCCGCACCAGCGTTAGATTTCTGTGCTGGATCCGAAATGTTGTTACTTTTGTTCTTGTCTTCTTGCTTTTTCAATGTATCAGCAAGCGAGTCTTTTTTCTTCTCGTCTTCCTTAGGCTTATTAGCTTCAGTATTACTCTGGCTATTTGTATCTTTTTTTGGCGCTGGCGCAGTGTTGCTGCTTTGCTCGTTTTGAGTTTTTTGGTCGTTTTTGGCAGTTTCAGATTGAGACGTTTGTGCCGTTTGCTGCGTATCTGTCGAGTTCAATTCGCCCGAATGGCGCACCATGTACACGCCGCCAACAAACGCCGCTGCTAGCGCCGTCCCCACCAGCACAAAACCAATCACTGAACCTTTCTCGCTACGATGTGCCACTTTACTGTTATCCTCTCATAATTACCTTACTTTTCTATATTATACACCTTTTCTGCAATAATATCAACTATACGCTATACTATCGTCTGTGATACGATAGATTCATGATAGTAACAATCGATACTGGCGGAACAAAGACGCTCGTCACCTCTTTTGCCGATAACGGGCACATGGGCAAACCGCTTAAATTTCCCACTCCCAAGGAGCCAAAAGCTTATGTCGCTGAACTAAAACGCGTAGTCCGCGAACGCTATTCAGACAAAAAAGTCGATGTTATAGTTATCGCTCTACCTGGTATTATCAAGAATGGCACCGCTGTCTGGTGCCAAAACCTCGGCTGGGCAGATTTTCACGCTTCCCGCTTGCTGCGAGACCTGCTGCCAGGTGTGCCGGTACTCATCGAAAACGACGCCAACCTAGCTGGGCTCGCCGAAACGCGGCTTTTGCGCACAATCCCTAACTGCTCGCTCTATGTCACAGTTAGTACTGGTATCGGTACTGGCGTTTGCACTAACGGCTACATTGACCCGGGCATGCGCTACAGCGAAGCCGGCCGCGCGCTCATCGAATATGGCGGCAAGATCCACTCGTGGGAAAGCTTTGCCTCTGGACGGGCCATTGTCGATGCCTATCACAAATTTGCTCGCGACATCACCAGCAAACGCACCTGGAAGAAAATCGCTGATCGCATTTCGCGCGGCTTTCTGGCCGTCATCCCGATAATTCAGCCTGACATTATCATCATTGGCGGTAGCGTCGGTACTTATTTTGAACGGTACGGCGATTACTTGCGCGATATTTTAACTTCGCATCTACCGCCGCACATTCCATGTCCAAAGATTATTCAAGCACGCCATCCCGAGGAAGCGGTTGTCTACGGATGTTATTACTATGGCAAAGATTACTTGGCTCTCGCAAAAAATAAGCGCTGACGCTTTGTCAGTGCCGCACCTCGCGCATCTCACCCTAATTCAGGGTGAGATGTTTCGTTGGAATCATCGCGCTTGCGCTATTCACTACAATCCGGCAGATTCTCATGCTTGCGAACGGCTGATCCACGAATATGGCCACGCCTTGCTAAACCACACTGGCTATTCGCGCGATATTGAGCTAATCGCTATGGAACGCGCCGCCTGGCAAGAAGCCATCAAAGCAGCCGCTAGGTTTTCTACCACAATTGACGCCGAGCTAATTGAAAACGACCTCGACACTTATCGCGACTGGCTGCACGCCCGTTCGCAATGCCCGCACTGCCAAGCTGCCGGCCTGCAATCCAGCGCCAACAAATATTCCTGTCTCGCCTGCGGCCGTTCCTGGCGAGTAAACCAAGCCAAACTATGCCAGCTGCGCCGCTGGCTTGAATAGTCTGCTTGATGCGATAATCATTCATAACTACCGATTACTCATAAAACTTAAAAAATGCACCTCCGTAATGGAAGTGCATTTTTGTATAGCCAGCTAGTTTTACGCTGCGAGCGTAACGTCATCCTGCGTAACAGTTGTTTTCGCTTTACCGCGGCGGCTAATGCGGCCGCCCTTAGCGCCAGCAATACGAGCTAACTGCGGATTAGCGGCAAAACCGCCCGTGTGCCCGTTTTGGCCGCCTTTACGGCCAATTTTTGCATAAAAATTTGGGTCTTTGGCCAAGTTCTTTTTAGCTGCTTTCATGCCGCCGATTTTTGTTCCTGCCATATTATTATCTCCCGCCCGCTCCGGGCAATATTAAAAGGGCTCGCCTACCTCTATAAGAGATAAGTAAACCCTCGCTTTATCTCACATATGTTATATGTACTCTTTTATATTAGCACAAACGAGACAAAATGTCAATGGTTACAAATTACGAAATTATGATATAAAAACCGTTGCGTTTATTCGTCTGGTGCGATATTATAGATATGCACCTGTTTGAACCTTCAAAACTACGAGGTTCACCACAAATACAATTCTCGTTTTCTGCGAGATCCGAGAATATAAAAATAACGCTCTCGAAAGAGCGTTATTTTGTTTATTGAGCTATCACGACACGCAGCAGCGATCTGGGAGCCTACCCGTCTCATAAAAATATCCTAAGCGCCATAAGACAATCTGTAGTTTCGCCGCTAACAGACAGCGGCACTAAACGCGTCAGCCAAAAATAAAAACCACCCTTTCGGATGGTTTTTATATAACTCGGCACCGTGCTAGATTCCCACTTGCGCAGTATTATCGCCGCTGAGGAGCTTAACTTCTGTGTTCGGAATGAGAACAGGTGTTTCCTCCTCGCCATGGGCACCGGAGGAGGGGGTTTAAAGCGCTTGGTTCCACATATAATCCGTGGTGGGCCAAACCCCTTCCTTCGATGTCCTTGTTCGGCTAGCTCATGCCTATAATCGAAAGATCAACGTTGGTGCGAACACCAATTACTAGTCAAGTCTACCTTATCCACGCTATCAATGCAAGCATTAACCTAGTAGACAAGGACATAAAAAGGCAATGGGACTATTAGTATGCTTCGGCTCCATACATTACTGCACTTCCACCTTGCACCTATCAAACAGATAGTCTATCTGTGTCCTCATAGGGAAATCTAATCTTGAGGTCAGTTTCGCGCTTAATATGCTTTCAGCGCTTATCTGGTCCGCACATAGCTACCGGACAATGCAGCAGGTGGCCACAATCCGTACACCAGCGGTGCGTTCACCCCGGTCCTCTCGTACTAGGGGCAAATCCTCGCAAATTTCCTGACGTCCATACCGGATATAAACCGAACTGTCTCACGACGTTCTGAACCCAGCTCGC
>CAJPQF010000020.1:0-12224 GCA_905372855.1 Candidatus Saccharimonadota bacterium | reverse complement strand
GATTCAGGTTTGGCTTTAGGTTTAGGTTCAGATTCAGGTTTGGCTTTAGGTTTAGACATCCAAAAAATATTAATAGCCCTACCGTCTTCAGGATAGATCGTATCAATAGCCTCGACGCCAATTGGCCAGAAAGGAGGTCTTCCGTGCTCAGTTTTTTTTACACTACTTATTGTTTGAATTTCTGCTCTTGGTTGATCTTCCTCAACCTCGCTAGACTCACAACGAACCACTCGCCAATCACCAGATACTGGTCCACCATATCTGTTTTCAATACTCAAAACATTATCATTTGGATCAACAAACAGACCAATTGAACAACCGTAGCCGCCTTTTTTAAGAACCCTACTCACAGCGTCACGTTGCTCAATGATACGTCTTTGTTGTTGCTCGTCCCTCAGTCGATCTATGCGTTCTTGCCTAGACAAAAGCCTAGCCCCTTCAGGTTTAGGGTTGCTATTTTCTGGTGACATACTCCGTACCATAACATCCGCCTTTTTTGCTTAAGCTAACTGTGATTAGATTATACCACAGTTGCCGTTATTTGTCCATATTTGTACGGGTTTTCGCTAATTTTCAGCAAATTTTAAGTTTTTTACACTTCGCCCCAGTTATTGCCGATTTTAACGTCGACTTTGAGCTTAATACCGAGCTGCGGGTAGATATTTTCCATGGTCTCTACCAGCATTTTGCTGACTATTTCGGCGTTTTGGAGCGGACACTCAACCATGATACTGTCATGGATTTGCAATATTTGATGGCCGAGCGAGATATTTTTATGTACAAGCCCAGACTTGCTGCCTGAAGAGACTTGCCTTTCCGGCAAGGCGAATTCGTTCTTTTCGAATTTGCCGGTCTCTGAAGGTAGCAAATCTGCATCTGCCGCTGGCATCAGTCGTTTCTCTACCGCCAGCATCGCCAACTTCATCAAATCCGCCTCGGTACCTTGTATCGGCATATTAGCTGCTGCGCGATCGGCAGCCGAACGAACAGCAAAATTATTCGATCTAACATCGGGCGTCGGCCGGCGGCGGCCAAACAATGTCTGCACAAAGCCATCTTCGTGCGCTTGACGGATTGTTCGTTCCATGAACTCTTTGATGTGCGGACGTATACGATAATATTCGTCGATGAAATGCTGCGCCTCGCCGTAACTCATATTAGCAGCAGCCGCCAAACCATGCTGGCTCATGCCGTATAATACGCCGAAATTCACCACTTTAGCGCGGCGGCGCTGTGTTGGTGTCACTTCATTAATCGGTACGTTATAAACTTCAGCTGCCGTCTTGGCGTGAATATCAACGTCGGTATTAAAATCTTCAATCATCTGTTTTTCGCCAGCCATCACCGCCGCCAGGCGCAGCTCAAATTGCGAATAATCAGCATTTACGAAAACATTGCCAGATGCTGGCACAAAGGCATCGCGAATCTGCCGCCCCAACTCAGTACGAATCGGAATGTTCTGCAAATTCGGGTTAGTGCTCGACAGCCGCCCAGTCGCTGTCACATCTTGATTAAACGTCGTGTGAATATAGCCGTTAGCGTCCGTTTGCTCTGGTAAGGCTGCCACATAGGTATTCTGTAATTTCGACAGTTCGCGAAAACGCTCGACCAACTCAATAATTGGATGTTGCCCGCGCAACTTATCGAGTTCCTTTTGGTTGGTTGAATAACCAGTTTTGCCTTTTTTGATACCAGCTGTCGGCAAGAGCAGCTTATCAAATAGCGCGCTAGCCAACTGCGCCGGGCTAGCAACATTAAATTCGTAACCGACCATATCATAAATATTTTGCTGAACCGCTGCAATCTCTTGCGCTAATGATTTATTCATTTTTTCGAGTTTGCTGGCATCGATTTTGATGCCTCGAAATTCCATTTGCGCTAAAACATTAATCAGTGGAAAATCCATCGTCTGCGCCACCTGCTGGAGGTCGGGCAGCTCAGCAAACGCCGACTTTTGTTGTTCATAAACTACCCACAGCGCTGCCATCACCAATCTTGGGTCGTCCAAAGATTCTACGCCCGCCAAATCCGCTAATGCGCGCGATTTGCGCAAAGGATTTAACAAAAATGAGCCCTGCGCGGTATCGTGTTTAACAGCCGGCAACTGCTGGCAGCCAGCAATGAGAAGCGCTTTGAGAAACTCCTTGGTATCGTGGCCAACTATCGAAGCTTCTGCTAAAATAGCGCTTGCTTTAGCCAGCGGCAAGCGGGCGACCTTGCCTTTTTCATGGCTCAGCCAAACCATATCACCATCCCAAATTACCAGTAATTCTGGCGCCATTACCAACATTGGTATGACTTTATCGCCCGATATTTCAACAGCCGGCGCGAGAATATTATTTGGAGTCACTTCTGAAGCGCCATCGCGCATGTGATGTGGTAATTTTCGCAACAATGAGCGAAACTCCAGCTTTTCGAGTAACTCTCGCAACTTTGCCGTGTCTAAGTCGTGCACGTTCATTGCCTCTAAATCGAGTTTCACTGGCGCATCGGTGAATAGCCGCGCCAATTCCCTACTCATATAAGCAGACTTTTTACCAGCTTCTAGTTTGCGGCGCAAACTGTCTTTAATCTGCCATAGATTATCATAAACACCGTCTAGCGTTTCAAATTGTTGTAGTAATTTGACAGCTGTCTTCTCGCCGACCCCCGGCACCCCAGGGATATTATCCGACGAATCGCCTTTCAAGCTTTTCAAGTCGAGAAATTGGCCAATCCGAATACCGTAGCGCTCTTCAAACGCTGGAATGTCAAATTTATCAATGTTAGTCAGGCCTTTTTTGAGCGCATAAAGATACGTATTTTGGTCGAGAATTTGCAGCGCATCCAAGTCGCTAGTAATCAAATAAGTTTCGATGCCGCCGTGCTGCTCAGCCTGCTTATCTAGCGTTGCCATGATATCGTCGGCTTCATAATCGTCGAACTCGTACAGCGGCCAACTAAAGGCTGCCAACAGTTCGTGCAAAATCGGAATCTGCGCGTAAAAATCTGGCGGCGCTGGCTTGCGCCCGGCCTTGTAATCAGGATAAATCGCCAACCGCCGGCGAATATTCGTTCCTCGTTTATCCCACGCCACGCAAACATAATCAGGCTCAAGCTGCTTAATTAATTCTAAACTCAGCGCCGCGAAACCATACACGCCGCCTGTCGGCGTCCCGTCTGCGGTCGACAACCCAGGCATAGCATAGTAGCCGCGATAGAACACGCTTTTGCCGTCGATAATCACTAAGCGTTTGGCCATATTTATATTATACGCTATCTAAGAGGCGTTACTTACAAGCGAATATAGCCATAATCATGTATACTAAGGTTATGACATCACAAGAAAAACCAGCCAAGATTTTGGCATTCGTCGGGCTGCCTGGCGCCGGTAAAACCGAAGCAACCAATTTCGTAGCCGCCAAAGGTTTTCCCAAAATCTACGGCGGCGGCATTTTGTACGACGAAATGCGCGCTCGAGGCGTTGAAATCACGCCCGAATCGCAAGCCGAATTTCGCAAACAGTGGCGCGAACGTGACGGCAAAGACGTTATCATCCGCCGCGCTGCCGAGCAATTACACCGCTTAATTGATGCTGGCCAGCATCGTTTATTGTTCGACGGGCTCTATTCCTGGACAGAGTACAAGTTCCTCAAACACGAGTTTCCTGGTGAGCTTATCGTTGCTGCCATTGTCGCACCAAAACATTTGCGCCACCGCCGTCTCGCAACTCGCCCCGAGCGGCCATTCACTGCCGAACAAGCTAACCAGCGCGACTGGTCAGAGATTGAAGATATCGAAAAAGGCGGACCAATAGCTATCGCTGATTATTATTTAATTAACGACAGCGATATTACTGCGCTATATGCCAAGATTAATTCGCTGCTCAGTACAACTGGTTTTGTTAACTTATAACACCTAAAACCAAAGTTATTGCAGATAAGTATAAAGTTTTTTAGCGTCTTTATGCTTGCGTAATTTTGCTAGCGCTTTAGCTTCAATCTGGCGAATTCGCTCGCGCGTCACTGCAAATTCTTGGCCGACCTCTTCGAGCGTGTGGCTCTTGCCATTATCCAGACCAAAGCGCATCCGCACAATCTTTTGCTCGCGATCGCTCAACGTACCTAGCAAATCTTTAACTTGTTCCTTTAACAGCTGGTTCGAGGCCGATTCCTCTGGACTAATTGTACCTTCATCCTCAATGAAATCTCCCAGCACCGACTCGCCTTCATCATCGCCATCGCGGCCGACGCCAGCGTCCAAGCTCGAAATGTCCTGCTTGATTTTCATGACATATTCGACTTTTTCTGGTTCCATCTCTAGCTCTTTAGCTAGCTCTTCAATCGTTGGCTCGCGATTCAGCTCTTGCGTCATGCGCCGCTGCGTGCGCAGCAATTTATTGATGGTTTCCACCATATGAACTGGAATACGAATCGTTCGCGCCTGATCAGCAATCGCCCGGGTAATCGCCTGGCGAATCCACCAGGTGGCATAAGTCGAGAATTTAAAGCCTTTATCCGGATCAAATTTTTCAACCGCGCGCAACAAACCAGTGTGGCCTTCTTGAATCAAATCTAAGAAGTCTAAACCGCGGCCCGAATACCGCTTGGCGATCGATACCACCAGCCGCATATTCGCTTCGGCCATTTTGTCTTTGGCTTTTTTGTCGCCTTCTTTGACGCGTTTTGCCAATTCTAGTTCTTCCTCGGCGCTCAACAGCGGGATTTTGCCAATCTCGCGCAAATGCAGCCGCACTGAGTCGTCCGAAATATCGTCGAAATATTGATTAGCATTGAGTACATCTTCAGGAGTATCTTCGTCCATCAAATCGTTGATATCAGGCTCATTGATGTCCTGATCTTGTATATTGTCGTCAGATGGCTTCTGCGCTTGGTCGTCGTTTGTCACGAGCTTTCTCCTTGATTATGTTATTGAGTGCCGCACGCAACTCTCTAGCCGCTGCCTCATCGCCAGCAGCTTCAGCGTCGCGTAACTTAGCTAATAATTCTTGTTGAGTTTGTTTGTTATGTTTATCCTCTTTATCCCGCAGCAGTTGGCACATCTCAATATAGCGATCGCCGCTATCCCATGCTGCATAACGCTCCTCAGCGCGCAATGATACCATTTTTACATAAATATCAGCTTTTTGCAACTTTTTAGGGCGATTTTGCGGATCGTCTTCTTCGAGGAGTACCGTCGCTAATAACTCTCGCTCAGCGCTGCTCCATTGCTGGCGGCCAGCGCGGCGCAATTCTTCTAAACACCTAGCATCATAAAGCGCCAAAGCCAAAATGTTATCCTCTAGCACCGCCTGTTCGTTCTTAATAATCGATGTATTTGCAACAACAGGTTTGAAAGTTTGTTTCTTGACTGGCTCGCCAGCTAATTTTTGGCGCACCGCCTCCTCGCTAGTATGCGACATAGCGGCTATCCGCTTGATATAGTATTCGCGCTCGACGGGGTCAGCTAGCCCGCGCACTACTCGCAGCGCTGCCGTAGTAAAAGTTCGCCGGCCAACCGCTGTATCCAAATCACAGCGCCCGGCATGCTGGCGCAACACCCATTCGACAGCCGGCTCGTTGCGAGTTACCGCTTCGCGCCACGCCTGAACACTCGATTTGATCAATTCATCTGGATCTTTAGCGCCATCTGGCAACGAAATAATTGTTAGCTCAACGCCCTCATGCGAGGCCAGCTCAATTGCCCGCTCGGTCGCTGCCACACCCGCTTTATCGCTATCATAACAGAGGCGAACATCGCTAGTCAGCCGTTTGACCGCTTTGAGATGATTTTCAGTCATCGACGTGCCAGCAGTCGCGACTGTTTGCGCTACGCCCGCTTGGTGGCTGCTAACTACATCCAAATTTCCCTCAACCATCACTACGAAGCCACTTTTGCGGATCGCCTCTTTGGCTTGGCTCAATGCGAAAATATGACGACCTTTATCATACAGTAAAGTCTGCGGCGTATTCAGATATTTCGGCGCATTCGGCACATTGCCAATAATCCGCCCAGTAAAGCCAATTACTTGCCCGCCCTGATCCATCAACGGAATCATCATTCGACCACGAAACAAATCTTTGCCATAGCGGTTTAATAGCCCCGCGTCGTTGATCTCTCGCTTAGTAAAACCTCTTTTTTCGAGCGCCGCTAGCAACGCCGTGCCGCTATCCGGCGCATAACCAATCTGAAAATCTTGAACAGTTTGCCGCGACAATCCTCGCTGCTTAAAAACATATTCAATCGCCTGCTGGCTACGCAATAAACTCTGTTGGAAATATCGTGCTGCTAGCTCGTTGGCTGCCAACAGCCGCTTTTTGTAGGCGCTGCGCTTCTTGGCACCAGCCGATTGATATTCGCTGAGGTCAACTCCAGCTTTGCGCGCCAAAAATTCCATCGCCTGGCGAAAATCCATCCCCTCGGCCTCCATCACAAAAGCGAAAACATCGCCGCCTTTGTTGCTCGAGAAATCATGCCAAATATTTTTCTCGGGACTCACAAAGAAACTTGGCGTTTTCTCGCCAGTAAACGGACTTAACCCCTTATAGCTGCGCCCTGCCCGCTTTAGCTCAACATATTCGCCAATCACATCTTCGATATTGAGCCGCGAACGAATTTCCTCCTTGGCATCCATACATTTTAGTATATCACTCTTTACCTCTGTTATCGGTTGTGGTTAAATATAGGTATGAATCAGGACCCTTACACCAATCCGCAACAACCGTATTCGCAGGGTTCTGCTAATAATTTACCGCCAGAAAACCCGCAGCAGCCAGCCGTACCGTATAATCAGGTCTACGGCCAGCAAACACCGCAGCAGCAAACGGCGCCTAATCCGTATTACTATAACCAAGCCGCCCAGCCGCAACAGCCAGCATACCCGCAGCAAACATCCAGCCTGGCAACTAATCAGCCTGATCAACTACCGCAAATTAACCAAACCGCGCCATCGTACGACACAGGACCGCAGCCGCTAAGCACCTTCCCGGTTTACGCCAGTAGCTCGGATGATGATTATAATACTGTTGACTACCTTAACCGCATCGCTCCGCAAGAACAGCACACCATCAATCGAATCGCTATATTTGCGCTCATTGGCACTGTTATTGCTAGCGTTATCATCATTTTGATTCTAATCATCAACCCTGGCGCATCTGATGCCAACAGTCTAATCCAGCCGATCCGCGACCGCACCGATACACTTAACAAAGTCGTCGACGAAAACGAAGGCCGCCTGACGCAGACTGAAATTGCCGAGGCCAACACTGCGCTCAACAGCACCCTGACGACCATGCAGACCCGGCTAGACGCCATCATTAAAGAGCGCAAAATCCAGAAAAAATCTTCTAGTACCGAAAAAAGCTATCTAGAAGCCCTGCAGAAAAAGCTCAACGATTCCTACCAAAAAGGCAAGCTTGACAGCAGCTACGCCACTGCCATGACTTACGAATTAACCATTTTAAAGTCGCAACTCAACAAGCTTAAAAAGGTTAGCGACTCCAAATCAATCCGCTCGTTCTGCGACGAATCCATTAATAATATCAATGTTATTCTCAAAGCTTACCACGACTTCGCTTCAACCAAGCAGTAGCAGCTATTCCGTCACCAGCCGATAACTTAACCGCGCCAGATCAAAAAGTTCTTCGTCGCTGAGTTGTCCGCTGCAAATCACCGTAATCCAGTGTTTTTTATTGAGATGAAAGCCTGGCTGAACCGATTCGTATTTTTGTTGTAACTTTAACGACAATTGCGAATCGCATTTCAAGCTAATCCGCAGCGGCTTTGAACCCTCGGCTATCAACGCAAACATCTTTTCGCTTTGGCCGGCATCTTTGCGGCCGACTTTGTACACAGCTACCTTATCGCCGAACGGATAATCCAGCCAGGCGCCTGGCAAACTTAGCAAAAACTCTTCAAATTGCTGGTGCGTCATAGCCATTTGCTCCGTATAAAGCATACCAGCATCAATATCGGCAAAACGACCAGCAGCGCCATCGTTATCCAAAACATTACATCGCTATGAAACGGCAGCTGCGAAAAATTCATGCCTGCCAGACCTGTCAAAAACGACATCGGCATAAATATCGTTGTTACAATCGTCAAACGCTTCATTACATCATTCATTCGATTAGACACTACCGACAAATACATATCCAGCGCACTAGTCAATAGATCGCGCATGGTATCGATTAGCTCGTGCACGCGCCAAGCGTAATCGTAGCTGTCGCGCGCATAAATCGCGCACTTTTCATCAAAAATACCGTATCGGCCGTTACTCAAACCATTCAGCATATTCATCAGCGGCAAAATCACTTTGCGCAAATCCGCCAATTGGCGCTTATACACAAAAAGTTGCTGCAACTGATGCTTGCCCGGATCGCGAATCATTGTATCTTCTAATTGATCGGTTACGTCGTCAATCGAATTAAGAATCGGCATATATTGCTCGACTGTAAATTGAATCATCGTTGCTGCGATTAGCGACGACGACAGAGCGCCTGGCCGGTACGCTTCAATCCGCTCGGCAACCTCGCTATCTAATTCGTCGCGGTGCAAGGTGATAACTTTGTTTTTGCTGAGCAAAATCGTCAACCCTTGCCAATGGACATTGCGGCGTTCAATACTGGGGATTTCCGCCTTAATCAGTAGCCAATCGCCGCCTTCGACCGCTTGCGGCAGCCAACGGTTCTCAATCAAAATCCGCCGCTGCAACTCCGATAAGTTTAATTTTTCAATTAAACTTTGCCGTACTTCTAGCGAATCCTCGCTGATATCATGCCATATTTTATCTGTCACGCCTTCACCTTCTTCAAATAATATTTTAATTCTTGAATACTGCCGCGAATGTCCTCCAGCGCCCGATGATCCTCTGGTTTGGCAAATTTCTTACCGTATTTACCCTCAAACACCACTTTCCAGGCACTGACATCTAACATCCGATAGTGTAGCCTTTTTGACAACGTAGGCCACCATTGGTCGATAAACCGCCGGTCTTGGTGAATTGAATTGCCGCCCAGTAAAATCCGTGATTCATCCGCAAAATATTCATCGCAAAACGCCAGCAGCTCACGCTCCACCTCGGCCAACGGCTTGCCCGAGGCATTTTGTTCCTCCAGCCCAAGCCGCGCCGCTGGATGTTCGTTCCAAAAGCTAGCATTTCGATCAAGCAATTTCCTTAGTTTCTCTGGGTCGTGTTGTACAACTCCCTCATACGTCGCCATCTCCGTAAAATCCCAATCAGTGGCAATCGCCGCCACCTCCAAAATCTCATCACACACCGGATCCAGTCCGGTCATTTCCAGATCCATCCACAGAATTTTTTTCGGCTTGAAACTCGCTTTCATACTTCTAGTATACTACTTTTTGGCATCGTAGTAATCTTGCAAAAACTGTTCTGGCGCCTGCTACAGCAAGCGCTCTAATACAAAGAAATACCCCTCCTGGCGCGAAGAGGGGTCTGCCGCCCCGGCGGAGATTGCAGCCGAAAACGGCCGGACAATCCCTGCCGGGGCGGGATAAGGGGCTACCGCTGGGACTTGAGTGGCAGCCCGGTGTAGATGTACTCAACGAGCTGCCAGCCGTCCCTCGGACAGCTGGTCACTATCACCTCGGTGATGGTGGTGCTCTCGTAGATGATTTTCCAGGGGGTTCCCGTCCCCCCCCGGAAAATCACCCTAATGTCCATGACACCACCCGAGGGCGGCTCCATCGACAAAAAGACCCTCACGTCGGGATGACGTGCACCATCCCGACGTGAGAAAACCCAACCCAGCACCCGAAGATGCTGGGTTGGGAAAACTCCCAAAAAACCTCTCACAATGGGAGGAATCTCAGCCATCACTGACCCCTCTCTACCCCATTCCGGGGCGATCTTGGAGCTCGATCCTGTACCGAGCCCTCTTCGGCGCCGTGAAAACTTCGTTTCGCAGCATCAAAGAGGGCTCGATTCTACGTCTATATTAAAGTGCGCCAGAGACTGGCGGCATCGCCCCAGCCCCTCGCCAGTATTATAACACATTCTTGCAATTACTACCATAATAATATTAAGCACTAGCGCGAAGCAGCCAAGTCCCTCTCAGCCCGCACCCAAAAACTACCGCCGCTGGCGCCGAAGGTTGCTATCCAACCACGCATAGCGAGCAGCTAACCTACATCTACACTTTGCGCTAACGTTATTTTCTAAGCGCGCCATGCTATACTAAGCCTATGACCAAACGTATCCTTCTCAAACTCTCCGGCGAGCAGCTTCAGGGCGAGTTCGCCAGCGGCTTCGACCCCGCTCGCGCCCGCTGGATCGCCGAACAAATCAAACCAGCGCTAGAAGCTGGCGCTGAAATCGTCATCATGGTTGGTGGCGGCAATTACGTCCGCGGCAACCAAATCATCGGTCACGGCATTCAGCCTGTCTCAGCCCATAATATCGGCATGCTCTCTACCCTGATGAACGCCATCGCTCTGGCTGATGTCTTCAACGACGCCAGTTTGCCGACCCGCGCCCTGTCCACCGTCGAAATCAACCAGTTTATCGACCAATACACCTTTCGCCGCGCCCTCAGCCACATCGAAAAGGGCCGCGTGGTCATCGTTGCCTGCGGTACTGGCCGGCCGTTCCTAACCACTGACACTGCCGCCCTGAACCTAGCTTTAGAAATGCAATGCGATGTTGTGATTAAAACAACGAAAGTTGATGGCGTGTACGATAAAGATCCTACCAAATTCCCTGACGCCACCAAATTTGATAAGCTCAGCTATCACGACGCTCTAACCAACCCTGATATCACCGTCATGGACAAAGCCGCCATCGGCCTGGCTATGGATGAACATATCCCAGTTATTATCTGCGACTTACTCACCGACGGTAATATCGCCCGAGCCGCTCGCGGCGAGACAGTCGGTACGCTGATTAGTTAGCATTTTAATACTGCCGAGGCAAATCGCCGCAATGACCGCCGTTCCGTCAAGCCACGGCCGAGCCTCAAAAACGTTAATCTTTCTTCTTATCTAATTTATCCAGCTTGAAAAAGTGTACAATTGCATACACCACAAAGGCCACCGCTAGCAGTGTAATCAGCGAACTGACAAACGCGCCGTAGAGAAATTCAGCTTTGCGGCCGACAAACTCAACAGTAAACGATGCCGCCTGCAGGCCTTTTTGCGAACCAACAATCAGCTGCACCAGCGGGTCAATAAACGCTGTCACCAGCTTCTTCACCGTATCGCCAGCTGCCGTACCGATCGCTAGACCAACCGCTAGACCAACTATACCCTGTTCGCGGATAAAATTAACGAAACCGCCCATGTGGGTGTCTTTAACTATTGTTTGCGCCAATTTTTTGTCAGCTAGCTTTTTGGCAGCTGATTTTTTGGCTTTTTTGACTGTTTCTGATGGCATTTAGCCTCCTTTAACTGTTTGATTATAACCTGGTTTCTTGTAATAAATCGCTTTTGTATTTATTCCGCAACCTTACAACGTAACCTTACAAGCGCTCTGGCGCCGCGATGCCCAAAATCGTCAGCCCCGCCTTCAAGATATCAGCATACACTGCCACGATGCCGACGCGGTGCGCTTCTTTATCGCTGCCGACAACTTGATTTTTCTCGTAGTAGCGGTTGAACTCCTGTGCCAACTCAAACAGATAGGCGCAGACATGATGCGGCTCCAAACTTTCGGTAGCACGGTTAACCGCCCCCGTATATTCACTCAATTTCCTGACCAATAGCCGATCTTCGTCGAACAATTCTGTCGGAAATGCAACTGTTTGCTCAGATTTCGCCAAAATACCTCGCGCCCGAGCGTGTGCGTATTGCAGGTAGCTACCAGTGTTACCAGTCAAGCTAACCGCGTCATTGATGTCAAATACTACGTCGCTACCGATTTTCACCTTCAAGAATTGATAGCGCAGCGCACCCGCCACCACCTCGTCGGTCGGCTCGCCGCCAGCTTGCTTGATGGCTTTTTTGAATTCGTTGAACAGCCAATCAATAGTGATCACCTCGCCGGTACGCGAACTCATCTTGCCGGTTGTTAATTTGACCAGGCCAGTCGCATAATTAAACAATTTACCTTTCAATTCTGGAATTGCCAGTTCACTAGCGGCAATCACGCCTCGGAAATACGCCGCCTGCTCTTCGCCATTGACGGTGATCGATAAGTCCAGGTTAGGATAATCTTGATGCTTCAGCTGAATTAACCCCATGTCGTGCGCACCATACAACCCGTTGCCGTGCGAACCGATGAACACATT
>CAJPQF010000019.1:0-12293 GCA_905372855.1 Candidatus Saccharimonadota bacterium | reverse complement strand
GCAAGGATACCAGCGCTATCATCACCCTTAGCTCGCTCATATCAAGCTACTCCCACCGAAACAGCTTAATCGCGGCGATGTAGATAACGACAACCCAAGCAGCAACAGCGCCGATTTGCGGCAGAACTTCGATGAGGCTAGCTTGCTCGGTCATAATCAGGCGGAAACCATCCACAACCGGCGTCATTGGGATAAATTGCGTTACGCCACGCAACCATTCTGGAAAGAGGAATGCCGGAAAGAATGCTCCAGACAGAAACATCATTGGGAAAGAAATCAAATTAGACAGCGGAGCTGATTGATTTTCATTCTTCGCCCAACCGCCGATTAATAACCCTAAGCCCACCATCATCATCGCCGAAATCACTGACATCAATGAGAACAGTAGCCAATCGCCGCGCATATTGAAATGGAACAGCAGCATGCCGACAACAACCATCATCGTCAAGCTAAGTAGCGAGATTATGACATAGTGAATCGCCATAGAAATAATCAGCTGCCCCGAGGTGAATGGCGCTGCACGCAGCCGTCGGTATGAGCCGCGCTGCTTTTCGGCTGGCATTTGGTTAGCCAGACCAAAGATACCCATGCTCATCAAGCTAAACGCCAGCAGCCCGGTAAAGGTATAATCAAACGACTTCAGCTGCTCGTCGCCGACCGCTTTACCCGCAGCCTTGAGCGGTGCCTCTGGCTGGCCCAAATGCTTATTTATTTCATTGGCAATCTGGTTCATCACTGCCGTTAAGGCACTACCAGTTTGCTCAGAGCCTTTGGCGTACAGCACATTAATTGTGCCAGTCGGGCGAGCATCCCTGCCCTCACCCTTCACTTTGCCAAAATCGCTCGGCAGTTCAATGATACCGTTCAACTCTGAACGCTTCAACTTCTCGCGAGCCTCGTCCATATCCTTGACGTCTTTGATTTTAAGAATCGAGTCTTTGGCGTTATCTTTGGCGCCTTTGACGAAACTTTTGGCAAATTCTGTTTGCGAATTATTGATAATCGCGATGTCAAAGCTGGTCGATTGATTATTAAAAATCGAGCCGAACACCAACAAAAAGATGAGCGGAAACAGGAAGGTAAAGAACAGCGACATTTTATCGCGGATGAAACGTTTTTGCTGGGCGCGTACTTGCCCGAATACACCAGTCCAATATTTTTTCATACTAATCCCGAATCGCCTTTCCTGTTAAGTCAATAAATACGTCCTCCAAATTGGCTTGCTCGACAACTTGCTTTTTCTTGAAGCCGCGTGCCAGTAGTTGCTGGATCAGATTGTGCGGCGTATCAATGGTGATAATTTTACCATTATCCATAATCGCCAAGCGGTCGCACAGCAGCTCGGCCTCGTCCATGTAATGCGTGGTCAGCACGATAGTAATACCTTCATCGCGAATCTCTTTGATCAAATCCCAGAGATTGCGGCGAGCCTGGGGATCAAGGCCAGTAGTCGGCTCATCAAGGAATAGTACCGCCGGGTTATTGACCAGCGTCGAGGCGATGGCGAAGCGCTGCTTTTGCCCGCCTGAGAGTTGCTCGACGTAGCTTTTGGCTTTGTCGGTCAATTGCACCTTGGCGAGCAGTGCGTCAGCGTCGACCGTTTGTCCGTACAAGCTAGCAAACATTTTCAGCTGTTCGCGTAAGGTCAGCTTGTCGTAAAACATTGTCGACTGCAGCTGAATGCCGATGATATTCTTGATATGTCTCGGCGCGCTGGCAACATCAATTCCGTCGATAGTCGCCGTACCGCCGTCAATCGGCCGGAGCGCCTCCAACATCTCTAGCGTCGTCGTCTTACCGGCGCCATTCGGCCCGAGGATGCCGAAAATCTCGCCTTTCTTGACCTCAAACGACACGCTATCGACGACGTTCTTGCCATCGTACGTCTTGACGAGTTGGTCAACTGTTATGATTGGTTCGGATTGAGCCATATAAATTCCTTTCTACTCCCTAACAGAGAAACATCGCGCACGGTAATCACTTACTTTTGAGATTATTATAGCACAAGAAATCCTATTTCATCGGTGCGGTTTTGAATAACGCCCACGCTGCTAGCATAGAGTAATTAACAATCTGACCGTTAGAAATCATCTGCTCAAGTTTGTTAATTTCTAACCAACTACTGGAAATAAACTCTGTTTCATCCGGTTGGAGCGAATAATTATCTCGAAAAGCGCCGCGCGCACAGACAACGTACAGCTTGGCACTAGTACGGCGATTGTCGGCATAAAACCAGCCAATTTGCTGAAAATCTTCCGCCAAAATATTAGATTCTTCCGCCAATTCGCGCTGGGCAGCTTGCTCGGGAGTCTCGCCTTCTTCAATTTTACCGCCGGGAAATTGATACAATATATCATCAACCGGATACGAATATTCCCGCTGAATAAGTACTTTGCCGCCGTTTTGGCAAATGATAATCACACCGCCTTTACCCTGATATACTTGCCGCAAATATAACGACCTTTTACCATCTGGCAATTCTACCTCATCTTCCGCCAATATCATCCGCGGATGCGTAAAAACCACCCGCGATGATAAGCGGCGCCATTTCTGCGGTTTGCTGTGTCTATTCATCTTATAAAACTCTGTTAAATGATTTAGCTTGATATTTGAAAGGTATGTTTCACATTTTATCCATTGCTTAAACATAACATTTGCCTCAATTACATTTTAACAGTCAAACAATTTTCGCGATATAATTATTATATGAAGCACCAACAGGCGACGCTGCCCAAATTTTTCTCAAAGAAACGCTGTATTATCTTAAGTATAATTGCGCTGTTGCTTATCGTACTAATCGCAGTCATTACTCAGCCGAAAATTGCCGATAAGCTGTCGTCTCTCATTAATTCCGTACGCCTCGATAGGTCGCCTGGCGAATCGGCTTTTCCAGACATTGATACGGCAAATTTAAGCCCAACTCGCCAAAAAATTATCAGCTTAGCAAAGACTGAATTCAAGGCGCAATCCGCTGGCACCAAGTTCAGCCAGGGCGCCGAGGAGGCGTGGTGCGCTAACTTTGTGAGCTGGATCATGCAGCAGGCGGGCGCGCCGCTGAAAAATCCGCATACTGGCGGCTGGCGTATCCCGGGAACATTTACCTTACGTGAATACTACGAGGCAAACGACCGGTTCAAGCCTGCTAATTCCGGCTACCAACCGCTTCCCGGCGACGTGGCAATTTACCGCAATTCGCCAGTGTTTGGCGACCACACTAACATCGTCTTGAAAAATGACAATGGCGTGCTGACTACTGTCGGCGGCAATGAGGTAAACCGTATCCGCGTGTTCGTTAATCGCGACAAGCAGTATGGCGGGCTGCTGGGATACGGCGTACCAAATTAGACTATAATTTCTCTAAGTCAGCCCTATATCTTTATCCAAGCTATCGTTTCCGCAAGAAGAATCCGCCCAGCGCACAGGCCGCCACGATACTGACTATAGTAATTTTCCAAAACATTAGCGGGTCTTCAGATCCGGGCACTGGTACATTCATACCAAATAAACCCGCTATCATAGTTGGTATAGTTAAAGCCACGGTGATTACCGTCAGCAAGCGAATTGTCTCGTTCAAGCGGGTATCCATCACTGCCCGGTAGCTGTCGCGCACGTTGGTGATAGTTCGTAGCAAGCTCTTACAACGGGCAATTACCTGCTCCAAATCGATCGACAAGTCCTCGACATCCTCTTTATCATCCGCCCGCAGGCGCAGACCGCTAGTAGCCAGCAATTTCTCGACCGCCCAGTTCATCGGAATCAGCGCGTCCAGGTAATCGTTCAGCTTGCGCTCATATTCCGCCAGCGTAGCAATATCTTTGACCCGCAGCGTATGAATGTTATCGGTAGCCGCTCGCATCTGGCGGTTAATCGCCGCCACCCGCCGCTGATATTGCCTGGATATCGCGTCAATCATGTCAACCAACAACTCAACCGGTCGGTCGGTACGCGAACGAGCTTGGTCGATAAACGGCTGCCACAACCTGCCCAAGCTATCGCGCGACAACGTCACGGCATAGTCCTTATTCAAACAAAACAAAATCGGCGTGGTAAAATCATTAAAATCGTCGTCGGTATCTGGCAGCCGAGCGATTAGATACGTCCAATCGTCGCCAATCTCCAGACGCGGCACCTCATGCGGATCAAGCGCGTCGCTCAGCAAATCATTATCAAGTCCCAGCGACAGCAATTCAGCCAGCTCGTCCTCGTTCGGACGTTCGCAGCGCACCCACGAACCTACCCGCAGGCGTTCCAGCGGCTTGATTTGCTGATTTTTAGCACTTGAATGAAGATACTGTAGCATTCCCTTTTTATACTATAATTTACTGACATTTTCAATGATTTTGGCGTCCTGCGGGTAGAAAATCTACTATAGCAGTTTTATGAAAGTCCTATAGCAAATTGCGGACTACCCAGCCTTTCTCAAAAGTACCGTGTTGGTTTTCTAAAAGCAAGCTGTTGGTTTTGAAAAAGTACCGTGTTGGTTTTAGTAGCAGCCCAGCGCCCCTAATACATTACAAATGTTATACTATATCTATGCCTGCCAAAAAATCACCAAGGAAGCCGCTAGCGAAACCACCAGCGGACAAAGCCGATAAACCTAAATCAGCTAGCAATAAAGCAGCCAAGCCTAAACATACCCGTCACGCAGCGAAAACAAAAACCAAGCCCGCCAAATGGCGAAACCTGCTGATAGCGATATTGTTATTGACGGCAATGGCAACGATTTTATCGGGACTGGTTTACGCATACTTTAACCAGCTGTCGCCGCGCCGCCCGACTGCTTTATCTGACGAGCAATACTATTTCACTGATTCGCGATACTCCGGCATTCGTTCTAAATTCGTGACGCGCCAGACTAACCGCGAGAAAGTTTCGATTGAATATCCGCTGACGAAAAACAATAAGATCAATAAAACCGTCGCTCAAGCAATTGACCGCGCTGACAGCGATTTCCGCTATGCCGCCACTAATATTCTGACGTTCGACCAACCGCTGACCGAAACGATTAGCTACCAAGTGACGCATAATAATTCGGTAGCTTTATCGATCATCGTCAATATTAAGCAAGATATGCACGGCGCGCATCCGGTGTCGCTAGCGCATTTTTGGACGTTTGATAAAAAATCTGGCGAGGTGATTAGTTTGAATGATTTGACCGAGCAATCAGAGAAAGCGACTGGAGAAATCGTGGCGGCTGCCCGAAATAATATCAATGAGACCATCAAGCAGCGCCAGCAGGCAGAGCTGGATCTTAATGAAACGATTACCCAGGAAACCCTATCGAATTTCGTTATTACCGATGGCGGCAATAGTCTAGCTTGGCCGATTGGGCAGGCGTCGCTCTTGCCGTCAGCCTACGGCGAAATGACGATCAAAGTGCCGATCGCTGCCGTTGCCAAATATCTGCAAAATCCGACAGCCCGAAAACTGGCTAATATCCCCAAGCCGCCCGAGCCAAAACCAGCACCAAAGCCAGCGCCTGCCACACCGCCAGCCGCGAATTCTGGGGGTAAAGTGATTGCCTTGACATTTGACGACGGACCAGGACCGTACACCGCGCAGCTATTGGATATTTTGGATCAGCATGGTGCTAAGGCCACCTTCTTCCTGATTGGCAGCAAAGTCTCCGCGCAAGCTAGCGTCGTGCGCAACATACAGGCGCGCGGCCATCAACTGGGTAATCATTCGTGGTCGCACCCAGAATTGCCTAAATTACCAATTGACCAAGTTGCTGGCGAAATCGACCGTACCAACGACGCCATCAAGCAAGCCACCGGAGTTAAACCAACTGTTATGCGTCCACCTTACGGCGCAGTCAACGGCGCTGTCTTGGAGCAGCTTCGCCTGCGCGGTATGTCATCAATCTTGTGGTCGGTCGACACCCGCGACTGGGCCGACCGCAATAGCGAAATCGTCTGCTCGCGCGCCGTCGCTGGCGCCCACCCTGGAGCCATCATCTTGATGCACGACATTCACCAAACGTCAGTCGGTGCCGCGCCGTGTATCCTTAGCGCGCTGAAGCAGCAGGGTTATTCGTTTGTAACCGTGCAGGGACTACTCGGCAATATGGCGGCAGGGGTTGGGTATCCGTAGAATCCGAGCGTTAAACATTTGCAACGACGCCAGTAAATTGTGACAACTATTCTGTCTTGTCTATCTCAAACACTTTGTATTTTGAAGCCGCGCCGCGCACCAATTTTACCCTTGACAGCGCCACGCTAAAATGCTTTGCCAGTAACTTCGCCGCCGCCAAATTCGCCCGACCTTCAATGGTTGGTGCCTTGGTGTAAATCGTCAGCACGCCATCGTCACCAACCACCACCTCTTCGCGGTGACGGGAGTTGGGTTTGAGGAGAATGGAGATTTTCATTGGTTATCTAGTTATTATTTCTCTATATCTTCTACGCTAAAGTATTGACGAACAATATTCATAATCTCAACTACAGTCTGGGAGTAGGTTTCTCCTGAATTATAAGCTCCAATAGCCCTCTTTACTGTAGTATCATACATATCACAATCACGAGTATCTCTTAATATCCCGGCGGCAATCTTGATGCTTTCAATATCCGTAAGTGGCTTTTTAGATTTGACCTGCGCAATACCAACCGTAAGCTCACACTTGAAAAATGTAACTATAGCATTTTCTATTTTCCGAATTACTCGTGGCCTATTCATATCCTCGTATACCAATATGCAATACAATAGAAGTTTATTACATGATTCATCTTTACAATACAGGTCTATAGATTCATGATAATTATTATAAATATCATAAAATGACCTGACGACATAATTGGTAAAAGCTATGTTATTTTCGTTTTCCGCAACATCATGACTACTACCCATGTTAGTTATGCGAAAATATAAAAGAACCAGCATGGCTACAACCATACTTGACCATAAATTGTCGAATAAGCTATTGATGCTGCTTGGTGCAATAATTGACAAATCGACAATATTACTTACGACTCCTATAAAGGACCCTGTGCATATTACGAATAAAACATTGGCGACATGAATTAATCTCTCGCTAATAAACTTTTTCTTTTTAAATACCCCCAGAGAATCTCTAAAAATTAGTGAAGTTATTGTTGATATAAGCGCATAAACACAAGGCTCACCCACCCTAAAATAGCGCTGCTCTATAGATACCACCAGAAGAACTATAACAGCAACTGGAAGTGTTCGAAACAGGAAGTAGCTAAGCCACTTCCTGCGTCCATAACTAACAAATTGTCGAACTGACAGATAGTTAGCTGCTGACGATGTGTATATTATTGGGTTCTTGTTATTAAGAGAATCCTTGTATTTTACTAGCTGAAAAAACGCTTCAACAAGAAAACCTCCTGCTATAGCTATGAATACCGGCATAATATTTTCTGTCATCATTTCTTTACTTAATTTATCATAGTATTCAAAAAATCACCCTAGAACGATATCACCTCCAGCTCCCGCGGCAAAATCTCCTGCACTTCTACCGAACCTGCCACCAAATGGTAATCGTGCAACCTTGACGGCAAATCACGCTCGGCTGAATGCCAATCGACTGTGTGATTTTCATCGAAATAATCGAGCAGCTCCGCATTCAGAAAATGGTCGCGCGGCAGATTCACCGAACCGTCCTGATTGACAACCAGTGCTATCGATAAGCCCGACGTCACGCCGTCCTCATTTTTAGCATATGCCGCCGTCACCAAATGAACCAGCGACTCAAACTTCAATACCGACTGGTCGCTCGCCTCCACCTGTGCCTGTCCGCGACGCGCCAGCTGCTGATTGATTTTTGTTGTCAATTCGTCAACACTTGGCTTACCGTCGCCCGTTCGGCAGTAGTCGCAACCATCTGCCGCCTCAACATATTCCAGCAGCAAATCCATATCGACGTCAGCATCCTTAACGCCATGCTGTGACAGCTGCTCCACCATTTCATGCAGCGCACCCAGCAAACTATAGTCATTGGCATTTCTGGCAGCATCACCAATGCGGATGATGGCGCGAGCGACGGTAATGGGTTTGCTTGGTTTGTTCATATATTCTCCTGAGGGTATCTCGCAGCTCTTTATCGACATACTTACACCCGCCAATCATCAGGATTTGACTTGGCATAATCATACATACCAATCGTCTTGAAGTGTTTCTTGGCGCAAGCAATTTTATGCAGTTCATTTTCGCGCTCGCCGCCATTCTTTGTCTCGCGCACCATGTATACTTTTTCTACGCCGTTAACCTCTTTAACAATCGCCCAATCCGGATTGTAGTCCCCAACTGGCGTCGGTATAGTAAACGCTGATGGCAACTTGAGGAACAATTTGATATCTTCACGACTGTCCAAATACTCGGCAAACTTTTGTTCAGTCGCCGAATCCAGCTCCAGCCTATCCGACACTGTTTTTTGCCGATGCTTAACTTCATATAACCGATCGATAAACCGTTCAACCTCCGTATCGCTATCTTTTTGGAAATTACGCAGCTCATAATTGCGCTCGCCCATCTTTTCATACTCAACGCCGTCTACCACAACCCGCGCTAGCACCGATTTGATTGCACTCTTTACCATTTGCACATAGTCGTACGGGTTTTTCAAGAATTCATGCAGCCGGCCACTACTGATCAAAATATCAACAATTGTTTGCCGCGTCAGGCCAGTACTATCCTGCAATTCAGAGATAATATCTGGCAGCTCAAACGTTCCCGTCAAATCATGCGTTACTTCGCCGACCATACCATCATTATGAACACCGCCGCGCCTCAAAAGCACCCTATGTCTCTTCACTTCAATCCTTAACGGCTTAAGTTCGGGCTTAGCTTTAATGGCACTAATAGCCGCCATAACAATCTGGCCGTTATCAAATACCACACGGTACGTTGTCTTATGCGAGATTCGCTTCCACAATTCCTCAAGCAGCGGACTGTACAAGACTTCCTTGTTTGGACGAATCTTCTCTTTTTTACGCGCATCCTTAACAAATTTATCAATTTTACAGCCCTCAATAATATCCACCACCTCGGCATGATATTTTTGCAAATCGCCAGGTAGATCAAGTGTAAAACCAATATTATTCGGCGTGAAATTGGCCAGCACGCGACCCTCGTCATCAATCATACTGCGACGCCGCAAACACTCCCAGACCTCATTTGATTTCTGATGTCCCAATGTACTGTTTGGATCGTCATGTAGTGGTATCCGCGCAAATTCACTACGCCGCACAAAACCAATCTGAATACCAGCCTTCTTATATTCCTTTTGTAAATTATTAGCAAAATCACGATACGATTCATTGGCGACCACCATCAACTGATTGATCTGCTCATCAAACACTCGCGTGCCGTCCTGACGCACTGGCAACCGCAAGCCCCGTCCAATCGTCTGTCGACGATCATTTTCACTGCCGCTCTCGCGCATCATACAAATTTGAAACACATTCGGGTTGTCCCAACCCTCTTTCAGTGCCGAGTGACTAAAAATAAACCGTACTGGATTTGCCTGGTCAAGCAGTTTTTCTTTACCTTTCATAATTAGGTCATAAGCCGACTCATCCTGTGCATTGCCCTTACCCTCTTTACTATCGACGAAGCTTGTTTTGCCGCCTTTGCGCATCTCAGCAAAATATGCTTTCCGAATTTCACTTGGATCTTCAGGTATAATATCTTCATAAAAACGGCTCTTTTTTCGCTCCTCCTGATACAGCTCATCAAACCAGCGGGCAAATTTTCCGTCAACCATATTGCCGTCAGTGTCATATTCCAAATAACTTGCCACCTTGTCAACAAAAAATAAACTCAGCACTTTAATGCCCTGGTCGCGCAGTAAATACTCTCGCTTAATATGCTCGGCAATAGTCACCCGAATCATCTCGCGCATAACCTGGTCTTCGTTACCGCCCCAATTTTCACCAAGCATCAACACCCCTTGCGACCCGACCTCCACGCTCGCTGGAACTATCGAAATTTCATTGATGGTATAACCTTCATAAATACTGTTACCAGTGCGAATATCCAGTTTGTCATGATGATTCACCCATAGCGGCTTTCGTCCGACCTTACCGTTTTTATCGCGAACCAGTACTTCAACATACGCTTGAAGTTTCGGCGTGTTGCGTACATCAATCAGTTTGATATACGGCTTAGCATCGCTACCCTCTTGCTGTGTATTTGCCACCACAATGCTTTTCACCAACTTCTCTCGGTGAGCATCAACTGGATCAAGCCGATACATCATATTGTACTCGTGAGTATGCGTGGCGCTATAACGCAATGTACACATCGGGTTCAAATCATTAATCGCGCTCGTCGACAGTTCACTCTCCATATTTTGCGGTTCGTCCATAATGACAATCGGATTGATAGCAGCTAGATATTCAATTGGCGCAATACCATTTAGCTTATCGCGCTCTTGATGAATTACTCGTGTATTCTTATTACCGCGAATTGCATCAATTGTCATGACCATAAACTGGGTCATAGTACTAGTAGCGTAACTCTGCACCACCTCTGGATTTTTACCATCATATACCGACGCTTCGTACGGACTATACCCCATCTCACACGTGAAATGCTCACGCATACTATCAAGGCTACTTTTCACACCCTCTTTAATAGCAATGCTCGGCACGATGATAATAAATTTCGAAAAACCATACAATTTCGCCATTTCCAGTGCTGTACGTAGGTATACATAGGTTTTACCAGTACCTGTTTCCATCTCCACGGAAAAGTTCATGCCGTCCAATTCTTTAACCGGAGCGATGCCGTTGTCATTTTGAATTGATTTCACGTTCTCTAAGATAGCATCATCATCAAGCAGCAAATTATTGCCAATTGCACCAATTTCATTAAAAAGTCCAACCTGGTCGCCATACACTGATCTAGACCGTAAAACTGCATCAAATGCGTCGGCACTGTCAGGCTGACCTTCAAAAACACTAGTAATAGCACTGATAGCTTGTAACTGGAACGGTTGGCTGGAATCGTATTTAATTTTCATGATGCATTCTCTATTCTATTATCTTTCAATCCATCAAGCGTTATAATACGACGCTTCTCCCTTAAATCAGTCTCTTTAAGGGTTTTATTCATCGGTTTAGCTATTAGGCTATTGTACACAAGCCTCAATACATCATCTACACACTCTCCAAATTCTTTAGCACGCTCAATATTGTCATAAGTGTCATCCTTAAGCCAATCATATTGTAGTGTGGTTATACTATCTATTTCGAGGTTCGTCCATTTATTTTGTATCTTTTGCATTGAATTATTTAAATCATGATATACAATCCATAGTGCGTTATAGACCTTGGAGTTACTGCCAAAGTCAGCTCCACTCATATCCAACATTCTAGTTAGATCGAGTGCGTTAGCTAAAAGTTTATGCGAGTTGTCTAGTATATTCCTGGTAGATTCAGCCCATTCTTTGGCTAGTTCACGTTTTCGTTCCTTTAAAGCAGCTTTACCCTGAAAACCACCCACACCGTGCCACTCATTCAGCAATTCTGCAGTACGATCAATATAAAATCTTAAATCAGTAGTGTACCTAGAATTCTGCTTAATAATGCTATTCACCTGGTCTAGGATATCTTTATAAATGTCATAATTAGTCGACATTATTGATTCCTGGATGGTTTGATCTCTTGCAATCCTGCTAGCCTCCTTCCAGCCTCGCCAAGTCATAAAGATGGCAACAATTGCAGCGATTGCAGTGGCAATCTGTGATATATTAATTATCAAATTCCAGTCCATACTCTACACAGTCCACAATTCTACATCATAGCTTTTACAGGTTTGGACCAGATTGGTTTTGAGCTGGTCATCACCCTGGAACGCGTCGTCGAGGATGACAAATTTACTTGGAGTCAGGTCAGTGATAATGGCGCGTAATTGCTCCAAAGTTGGCTTAACATGCTCATTGAGATATAACACCGGTTGACCCTCTGACGAATTACCTTCGGCCATAACTTGATGCACATGAAGTCCATCGGCATTGACGGTTTTAGTCCGCGTAGTCAGCGGCAAGCCCATTTTCAAAAGCACTTCCACCAGCAAATCTTCCTCGCTAGCATTGTCATTGCTACTTTCGCGCATCAGATCTAAGCGTGCCTGCAGTTCTGTCAAATCGCCCGTCGGCGCGCTTTGCCACTTAGTGAAATTAGTGTCAGCCAGTTTGTACGTGCGATATCCAACATCCAGCGGCGTCTCGCGCTCAGCCAGATTGTCAGCAAAATCAACCTTTATCTTTTCGCCTGCCCGATTGATACGTTCACGAGCAATATCACTAATCTTTTTATAGCCAGCCTTAA
>CAJPQF010000018.1:0-13159 GCA_905372855.1 Candidatus Saccharimonadota bacterium | reverse complement strand
GGTGTTCGGCGGCATCGTCATAATGCTCCCTCATGTCAAATTCAGCCTGCTTGCCATTATTCCACTGGGAAACTGGGCGCAAGAAACCAACCACCCGCGAGTAGACCTCAGTACTTTCACCACAATTCGGGCAAACCGGATGTTCGCCAACGATATAGCCGTGATTGGCGCAAATCGAGAAGCTTGGCGTAAAGGTAAAGTACGGCAATTTGTAATTTTCGCAAATCGTCTTAACTAATTTTTTCAGCGTCTGCGGATCATCCATACGCTCGCCCAGGAAGAAGTGAATCACCGTGCCGCCCGTGTATTTAGTCTGCAAATTATCCTGCAAATCCATCAGCTCAAACAAATCATCAGTGTAGTTGACTGGCAAGTGGCTGGAATTAGTATAGAACGGATGTTTGACCGCCGCGCCGAGACCATTAGCAAAGTGCGCTCGGTCAGGGAAGCTGGCCTTGTCAAGCTGCGCCAAACGGTAAGTCGTACCCTCAGCCGGCGTCGCCTCCAGGTTGTAATTATTGCCCGTTTCTTTCTGGTATTCCACCAAGCGGTCACGCATGAAGTCAAGCGTTTTCTCGGCAAACGCCTTACCCTTTTCAGTGCCAATGTCAACGCCCAGCAAATTCAATGCCGCTTCGTTAGTACCAATCAAACCGATGGTCGAGAAGTGATTCTTCCAGTACTCGTTGAAGCGCTTTTTAATATCGCGCAGATAAAACTTGGTGTACGGATACAGGCTGATATCCGAATCGGTCAGCTGTTCCAACACCTTGCGTTTGGTCTCCAGACTGTCGCGCGCCATATCCATCAGCTCGCCCAGGCCCTCAAAAAACTCTTTCTCGTTCTTCGATTTCAGCGCTAAGCGTGGTAGGTTAATCGTCACCACGCCAATTGAACCAGTCATCGGATTACTGCCAAACAAACCGCCGCCACGATACTCCAGCTGGCGATTGTCGATGCGCAAGCGGCAGCACATTGAGCGCGCATCCTCTGGATCCATGTCGGAATTGATGAAGTTTGAGAAGTACGGAATGCCGTATTTGGCGCTGGCTTCCCAAAGATTCTCAATAACCGGATTATCCCAGTTGAAATCTTTAGTAATATTGACCGTCGGAATTGGGAAAGTAAAGACCCGGCCGTTGGCGTCGCCCTCAGACAACACCTCGAGTAGCGCTTTATTAAGCATATTCATCTCTTCTTGATAATCGCCGTAGTTAGTATCCTGCATCTCGCCGCCGATAATCACCGGATTGCCAGCCATATGCTTCGGACATTCCAGATCAAGCGTGATGTTGGTAAATGGCGTCTGGAAACCGACCCGCGTTGGCACGTTAACGTTAAAGACGAACTCCTGCAGCGCTTGCTTGACCTCATCATAACTCAGCTTGTCAGCGCGAATAAATGGCGCTAAGAGCGTGTCAAAATCAGAGAACGCCTGAGCGCCAGCCGCCTCGCCCTGCAAAGTGTAAAAGAAATTGACCACCTGCCCAAGAGCTGAACGGAAATGCTTAGCCGGTTTGGAAGCGACCTTGTTTTTAACGCCAGTGAACCCTTGGCGCAGCAAATCCATCAGATCCCAGCCGACGCAGTAGACACTCAATAGATTCAGGTCGTGAATATGCAGATCACCCTCTTTATGCGCCCGGCCGATTTTCGGCGAATAGATTTTATCCAGCCAGTAGGTCTTGGTAATTTCCGCCGAAACGTAATTATTCAGGCCCTGCAGGCTGTAGCCCATGTTGGAGTTTTCTTTGACTTTCCAGTCCAAATTATTAACGTATTTATCAATCAAATCGACGTGTGCATTAGATGTAATTTCACGCAGTTTTTTATGCTGGTCGCGGTAAATGATGTAGGCCTTGGCGGTTTTCTTAAACTTAGAATCAATCAGCGTGTCTTCGACGATGTCTTGGATTTCCTCAACACCCGGCACGAGACGCGTCTGGCGAGCTTCTAGCTGTTTAAGTACTTTATCGGTAAGTTTAGCAGCGGCTTTTTCGTCGAATTCGCCAGTTTCAGCGCCAGCTCGAGCAATCGCTTTAGTAATCTTGGAAGCGTCAAACTTCACTTTACGGCCGTCGCGCTTTTTGATTGTTTGATACATATTACCCTCCTGAATGCATCATTAAAACGCTCCGGATCTACCCCTGCGGAGCGACACTTAATCGTGTATTTGTTTTACGAAAACACCATATGTAGTGCTTACATACAAATTTACACCCAATATATAGTGCTAGTCAAGGTTTTTACATTGTATTATTTACATTTGCACAGTCAACTAGTTTAATCATATTCGCTTGGTAAATATCATCGCCCGGTGATCGCGAGTTTGCGAGTTTTTTATCCACTCCCCAGCGCAAGTCATCAGATTCAAGCCTTCAGACACACCATCAGCTGGACGCATAAAACTATTCATATCAACATCAGATAGCTTAATTATTTGTTTTTTGACCACCTGGTAGCGCAACATTTGGCCGTTACCGCGTTCAACACTGACTGTATCGCCAACATTTAGCGACTCTAGCTTATTAAAAATTCCCCCCAAAGTCATACCAGATGCGTGGCCAATAATAATAGATGCTCCCGGCTGCCCCGGCTTGACGCTGCCAGTATACCATCCTGTATCAAAAATATTGACAGGCGATTGCATTGAGCCGTCGGCATTAACGCTCATCGGCAATACTCGAGCTTTAACCCCTAGCTTCTCAATAGTAATCACTCTCGGTAAATCTGCAGCTACCTTGTATTTAGCGATGGCGTCGCCAGAAACCTTTGTTTCGTCTTTACCTTCATTACTCCGTCGATCATTCGGGTTATCGCTGCGTGCAGCCACCGTCGCTGTATTTACAGTATCTTTTATCCGATTATTTAACAGCCAAGAGTCAACCAGTGAATACACCGAAACCAGCAAGAGAATCGACGCCGCAACACCAGATAATTTCTTGCGAAAATTACCGCTCATGATTTCTTTTAAGCGCCGCTTGGTGGAGCGTTTTTCGCCGCCCATTTGGCTAGCAGCTGTTAGTTTTTCATAAATAATAAGCAAGCGAGCTGTCCGAGCCAGCTTTCTATTAATTCTCGTATAATCTCTAGGTTTTTTGTTTTGGAGAGACTGCTCTTTTAGACTTGGCGAGGCAGGCTGCACTGCGATATCCATAATTCGCTTCATACTCGGCTGGCTAGCAGCGCCCGCTACAACATCATTCGCCAATCTGCGCCGCGGTACGACTACCCGGCCTCGTGCTTTTGGCAGTACCTCCAGACTACGAGCAACTCGTTCTCTTTGCGTCATTGCTTGCTTCATTATAACTAACAGGCACGCCTCGCGTCAAACCGCTTACGGCGTGCCTGCCTCCAATCTTAATCGTTATAAGTCTTGGTTATTTCTTACCAAAACTCTTTCGTTTTGCCATGAATAGCAGGATTGCTGCCGAAGCCACACCAACGATAGTTCCAGCCAAATTAACTGCTACATTTTCGCCGCCCGTATTTGGAGCCTTCGGACCCGTCGAATCATTCTGCGCCGTTAGTACAACATCGTTGCCATCGCCGCCGACATAGCTAATCTTGAAGGTTGCGCCATCCACAGCGAACTCTGCACCCTCGGGCAAACCATTGAATGTCCCTTGAACCGGAGCGCTACCATTATTGTTGATAATCGTAAAGGTATCACCCTTCTTGATGATACCGCCAGGCAGATATACCAGCTCTAATTTCGAAGAATTACCACCGTTGCTAAGCTGGACGCTCTGCGCAACAATCTGATCATAATGATCTTTGTCTAGAATTTCTGCCTTGTATACGCCAGTACCGTTCATATAGAAGTCATTCAGTACAGTAATCTTACCTGGCGAATTACCTGGAGCAACGACACCTGCCACGCTAAGACTCTTTACCGTAGCATTGCCGCCGAATACACCGCCCTCATCGACATAAACATCAGAACGACTGCCGTTTAGCAAGACTGTCTCACCCTTTCTAACGCTTACCGACTCATTAGGTTTATCACCGTCCAATTTTATCAGTTTAGCTTCGTGAGTATTACCGTGCTGGCCATTCGGCGTACCGCTAGTGTTGTCCGAAGATTCGACTAGCAGAGTACCCTTGTTATCCTTGTGAGCAACCAGTTTACCAGGGCCACTGAGCTTGCCAGTAATCTTCACTGTCACGTTCGAAAGTAATTTATATTCAACATTGCCATTGAGTACAATGTCGCCAGATAGAACTGTTGTCACGTTTGAAGAACCGCCGCCAGAGCCCAAACAACTTATTCCATGGGAAATCATCGCGCCGTTTTCGAAAGTAATTTTGCTGGCGCTTGTTTCGTTATCAGCATATTTAACTCCTAGCTCGCCACTACTTTTAACTGTAATGTTATTAGCACCTTCTAGCGGTACGCTAGCGTTTTCGCCAACAATTTTCTCTGAAGCTTTTACAGAATTGCTTATAGAATTGCATCCGCTATTAGCAACTTCAAAGCGATTAATGCTTGTTTCGTTCTTAAATTTTCCGTCGAATCCGTTAGATTTCAAGTTTGACAAGCCAGTAACAGCACCAGTAACATATATATAAGGAATCTCAACCTTGTCATCCACGCTAGTCTTATCACCACTGAACTCAGCATCCGGTGTAAATTTCAGCGTATCAATCGTATAGCTAGCGCATGTCGGACTAGCATCAGCATTGTTCATCTTCGAAACAGATAGACCCGACAAAGCAACGTTCAAATCATTCTGAATCTTCTCGCTAGCTCCGTTGGCACATGTAAATACCAGCTTAGCGCCCTCTGTTGGTACTTGGCCGTCTTTCCAGTTGCCAGCAGTTGACATTTTGTGGTCGCCAGCAGCGCCCGTCCACGTGAATGCAGTCGGCGCAGCATTGGCTGGCGCGTTAAATACCACCGCGCCAACAACAGCTGCCACTGACACAGCACTAGCCAATTTGACATAGGGAACACCCATATTGTTTTTCTCCTGTACACATTTGTGTTTTAATTTAGTTTACGCTTTCATGCTAGCATTACTTAACAATTTTTTCAAGTATTATAGTATAAAATACAACGAAAATTACACGCTTACCCTAATGTTTGTTGCAATAGTAAACTATTTATAAAATCTATTTAAAAAGGCCTTGACTTAACCTGTCGAGGCCGTTTGCCCGGTATACCAGGCAATTTATCTATCAATTTGGCTCCGGCAGCTGGGCTCGAACCAGCGACCTAATGGTTAACAGCCATCCGCTCTACCACTGAGCTATGCCGGAATACATTCTGCTATCGCCGCAGATACCAGTATTGTAACTTATTATACAAAAGGTGTAAAGTCTACTGCGCTCGCAGCGCATCAAGTTGTTTTGCCAAATCAGCAATCGCCTCCCAACTAGCGCCATCGGTCATAATTGACAGTACGTACGTACCGTGCGAACCATAAACAATCGCCGAGTCATGCAATAATCCATTCATAAAGCCAACTTTATCGGCAACCGTCCCCGACGCACCCGCCGGAATACCTTTGCGATACACATTTTTCTTCATAGCTTCTAGCAAGCGCTGCTGATTAGCGCTCGAAAAGTTTTGGCCGGTTGCAATCATACCTAGCAGCAGGGCTTGATCATTTGCTGTCGTATACGGTCCGCCGCCTTTCATAAATGTCGAGTTCTTAAGGCCAATGGCGTTAGCTTCGCTAGTCAAAGTACTAACTCCAATTGCGTTCAAGAAACTTTCCGCGCAAGCATTATCGCTCAAACTAATCATTTTATTAAAGCATGCTTGATCGCTATCCCAACTGCGCGCACCGCTATCAATACGCTTTAGCAAGCTATAAGCCACTAGCAATTTGTAGGTGCTAGCTGTTACAAATTGCTTATCGCCATTGTATTCGGCGCGGCGCTTTTTGCCGTCAAGTTCTATCATCGACACGCCGTAAGTCCCCGGATGGTCTTTGGCGAAATTTTCCATCAAAGCCGACAAGCCAGCATCGCTCGAGCTATATGTCCGCGTATATTCCTCGCGCGGCGGCACAGCCTTGGTAACGGCATCAAGCTGCAAACTACCGCCGTCGATTGTACTTTGTAATTTCTGCAGCATTACCGCTACATCGAGTGCTTGCCCTGAACTACCTGTCTGCTTGCTAACAATAGTGAAGTCATGCGTAGTAATTTTCGACACCCCAGGCGCCACAGTAACAATTTTCGCTACCTCATCATTCAGCCATTTGCCAGTACGTTCAGCATTCAGCGTAGCCACCAATTCTTTATCTTTAGCGGTAAAGTCAAGCCAAGCGTAGACCGTCTGCGCATCGACCGCGATAGTTTTGTCTCTAGCTTTAATTTGAATACCTCCCGCTAGATGTTTGGTTAGCTTTCGCGCCAATTGCTTAGCTTTTTCATCGCTCACCGCTGGTTTGATATCTATTTTATTGACATTAATAGTTGTCGGCTGATGTAATTTCGGTTTGATATCGCGAACAGATTGCTTGATTTTAGCCTCATCGCATTTACCGCCAAGCTTAGACTTCTGCAGCTCAAGTTGCACCCCTTTGGCTTTAAGCGTAGCATTGGTCGGACTAACTTGGCAGCGAGCAACTATTTTTTCGTTAACAGCTACGTCCGTTTGGTTGGCAAATTTAGGGGCTGGCGGTGAACCATAATTCAAACCATACCAAAACAATGAAGTTGGCACCAATCGCACATACCAAGGATAATCATACCGCTTGATCCGCTGCGAATTATCAACCGAGACAGCAATATCGCGCAGTTTAATGCTAACTGCTGGCTTGTCTGAATTATTCATCGTGATATTAAGAGTATGGTCGCTATACGCTTGATTAGCTTTTTTAGCCGCAGCATCTTTAGCCATACTGCCGATTGCTAATCCGTCAACGTGTGCAAACGGCAAAGTCTTATCGCTTGGATAAGCCAACTGTACAATTACTAGAATAAAAGTCAAACTTGCTGCCGCACCGACTGCATATTTACGGAAATACTTATGGCGTAACAAACGTTGTAATTTTATCTGCAATGAAGCAGCTTGGTAATTGACCTGCCGATATGCGCCATAAACTAGACGCCGCAATTTCAATCGCCAAGCGCTAAGCTTAGTAGATTTAGCGGCATGGACCGCCGCTTTAGTACCAGTATAACGCCGGCGGTAAGATGGTTTACGCGCTATCCGTCTCACGCGGTCCCTCATAGCCAAGAATTTGCAATGCCGATTGCAGTGTTTGAATATCCTGGCGTGCCTTATCGTCGTCTTGCTTCTGCAAATCGGCTATTTTAGCGCGAATACAGCGTTCAGTTATCGCGTCTATCGAATCCAAAACTTCTGGCGTGGTTTTTGGCGCCGCAACCACGTCGATCACCTCTAGCGACCGCGCTGAATTGTCACGCTTACGCAAGTGGCCGCGGGAGATCAAATTATCAATATGTACTGCCACTGTCGAAACGCTTTTGTAATTAAGCGCCCGCATTATCTCGCGATAGCTCGGCCCGTAGCCGTTATCTTTTATAAAGTTATCAATAAATAGTAAAAGCTCGTACTGCTTCTTGGTCGGATTAATTGCCGCCGATTGAGCTTGTGCTGCCATACCTTCACTATAGCGAATCAACTATCTCCCGGTCAAACGGTCGTGCCACTATCAGCGCCGACAAGCCCCACCAAACTAGTGCTATCACATCATCAGCAAATACTGGCAAGAACAAACTAGCGATACTCAGGCCAATCCCAAACAAAAACATGCCAAGCGCTAACCAATCGTTCCGCCGCCGCCATAGCCGCAGCAAAACGATAATCACAATCATCAAGTAAATCACCAAACCCAGCCAACCAGCTTCGTGCACGATAAATAAATATTGGTTCTCGACAATTACTCCTGAATCACCTAATAACGATGCCGACCCGGTACTGCCAATACCAGCACCAAACGGCTGTTGCGCTGCCTTGATGACGCCATCGCGCAGCGACGAAAGGTGGTCATCATTTGAGGTTCTAACAGCACCCGTAGTAGGATTATCGTGCAAAATCACATTATGCATAAAGCTGGTATCGCGCAGCAAATAAGCTCCGCCCGCAGCTGCAATTAAAACTCCCGCAGCAATCGATATCCAAGCTTTTTTAGGTAATTTCCGGCCATATTGATGAGCAAAAAGCCCGCCTAACGCTGCTAGAGCTCCTAGAATCGCCGCCCGCGAATAACTAATATAAAGAGCGATACTAGAGCTAACGGCTGCCAAAACGCTGTAGACGCGCAGCTTAGCGCTATCCCGCCATTTTGCCGCCAAAAATACCGACGCCAACACCAATCCGCCAAGCGTGTACGCCCCTAGCGGATTCGGACCGCGCAGCGTGCTGCCAAAGCGCACATAAGCCTCATTTGAATCAACCGTCATATACGGTACGATTGTTGCCTGGCTGTAACCGAATATTATCAAGAAATCCCGCGGCAAAACCAACTGTAAACAAGCAAACCCAATAATTACCGCTGCTGCCGCCAGCATACATTTCAATAAAATTTGCCGATAACGCGGATATAGATAAATAAAACCATACATCGTCGCCGCCATGAGACCCCAGCGCAAATCAATTACCAGGCCAGCAATCACAGTTGCCGCTGAATTACCCGCAGCCAGCGATATTCCTGATAAAACCAAGTGCCACAACGCAAAACCAGCAATCAACCATAGCAACTTATCGTGCAGCCAAAATCGCCAAGCATGGCGCCGCCAACCCAGGATAATCACCAGGACAAAAGCTACCATTAGCAGTACTTCTTTCCATGCTTTGACATACAGTGCAACCAGCGGCCAATGCGTGCTCACCAAAACCGTCAACGGCGTATGAATTGCCAAACCTAGCATAATCGCAGCCAACAGCACCAGCGTTACCGAAGCTAGCCGACGCTCCAAATTATCGGTATTGAGATTGCTCATGCTATCTATTATAACGAAAGTTGTTATAATGAAGACAAATGCCATCTCATAACACCAAGTCTTACAGCCTAATCCTGATGGCGGCCGACGCGATTGTGCTGGCAATTGTTTTTGCCGCAGCCTATTATATTCGCACTCAGGTCGACCAGCGCGTACTCTTGCACATTGTTTACGCCTACGAATATATCATCGGCTTTGCCGTGATTACCCCAGTATGGATACTGATTTTCGCTTCGCTCGGATTGTACAGCCCGAGCATTTATAACCGCCGCCTCGTCGAATGGAGCCGTATAACGCTCGGCACTTTCATTGGTATACTACTGGTAATTGGCTGGGAATACTTCACTAGTATGCATATTTTTCCGGCCAGACTAGTTGCTCTTTACGTTTTAATCGGCTCAACGATTGCCATTATTTTGGTACGCGAAATAATTCGCACTATTCGCAACGAGCTATACCGCTACGGACACGGCGTCAGCCGAGTGCTAGTAATTGGCAATTCTGATGCGACGACCGATATTGCGATGTCCCTCGGCTCCACCCACAAATCTGGTTATCAAATTGTAGCCTTCGCCGGGCCGGCAAAATTGTTGCCGCCACATCTCGGTATCGTTCATTACGGCCGCGTCGAGACAGCACTCAAAGATATCAAAAAACTTAACATTAGCACTATTATTCAAACCGACCTTTATGCCAGTGAAGACCGCAACCACCAGATTTTAAGCGCTGCGCAAATTGCTCACATTCAATACAACTTCATTCCTGGCGAGCCAGAATTTTACACTGGCAAGAACACCGTCGATGTCTTTCTAGGCTATCCGATGATTACTGTCAGTCAAACACCACTCATCGGCTGGGGGGCAATTGCTAAGCGGTTATTCGACTTGATAGCCGTTATTATTACTTTGCCGCTCTGGGGATCAATTATAATAATAATCGCGCTGCTGCAAAAGATTTGCAATCCCGGACCGATTTTTTACCGTTCTAAGCGTTTGAGCCGTTTTTCGAAGCCGATTCGCCTTTATAAGTTCCGCACCATGGGTGCTCAATACGGCAAAAAGGACGCCAGTATCGAGTTTGAAGAAATGAACCGGCCTGATTTAGCCGCTGAATACCGGCGCGATCACAAAGTAGCCGATGATCCGCGAATTACTTGGTTTGGTAAGTTCTTGCGTAATACTTCGCTTGATGAATTCCCGCAATTTATCAACGTGCTGCTCGGCGACTTGAGCTTGGTCGGGCCGCGGCCGATTCTGCCGCAAGAAGTTAAATTCAGCAAAAATCGTACGGCATTATTGCATAGTGTCAAGTCTGGAGTAACTGGATTGTGGCAAGTCTCGGGCCGCAGCAACTTGAGCTTCGACGAACGGATTGAGCTTGAGCTTTATTACGCGCAAAACTGGAGTTTTTGGCTAGACTTGCGGATACTTTTCAAAACAATCGGTGTTGTATTACATAAAACAGGAGCGAGATAATGAAGCGTCCGCGCATTGCAATTGTTTGCGACTTCTTGACAACGATGGGCGGTGCCGAGAATGTCGTGCTAGCAATGCACGAAGCTTTCCCTGATGCGCCAATTTATACGGCAATATATAACCGCGACAAGGTTCCAGCCTTTGCCAAACTCGATGT
This sequence comes from Candidatus Saccharimonadota bacterium, assembly GCA_905372855.1. GTDB lineage: Bacteria > Patescibacteriota > Saccharimonadia > Saccharimonadales > Saccharimonadaceae > Saccharimonas. Next base: position 2,602 of record CAJPQF010000018.1, on the reverse strand, counting down.
CTGCACCTCAAAATTGCAAAAATTACCGCGGCGGCTGCGCAATTATCACAAACTTTTTCCGACGCTAGCAGTTAAAGCGATGCGCCAGCTAGACCTTAGCGAATTTGACATTATTTTAACTAGCTCGTACCTGCACGGTCATCAAGTTACCAAAGCACGCCCCAGCCAAGTTGTTATTAATTATTGCCACACGCCGCCGCGCTACTACTGGAGCCACTACGACGAGTACCGCCGCGACCCTGGCTACGGCAAACTTAACCCGCTAATTCGCCTGCTGATGCCACTGCTGGTACCGCATCAGCGCCGGCTTGATCTCGAGGCTGCTAAACAAGTTGATGTTTTTATCGCCAATTCTACCGAGACGCAAAAACGCATCAAAAAATACTACGGCCGCAGCAGCACTGTAATCCATCCGCCAGTCGAAACTAGCCGCTTTGCACCCGCTCGCAAGCGAGGCGACCACTACGTGACCATCGGCCGCCAGTTGCCTTACAAGCGCTACGATTTAGCTGTCAAAGCCGCTACTAAACTCAACAAAAAACTAATCGTTTTTGGCAACGGGCCAGCTCACGGCCAGCTAGTCAAGCTTGCCGGCCCAACTATTGAATTTCGCACCGATCGCTTCGGCGACGCCAGCGATACCGAATACGAGAAAGCTATCACCACCGCACGCGGCTTCATTTATCCTGCCGAGGAGGATTTCGGCATTGTCAGCGTTGAAGCATTGGCAGCCGGCGCGCCGGTTATCGGTCTGGCACGCGGCGGCACCACTGATATAGTTACTTCGCCCGATATTGGCACGCTGTTTCACCACCAAACCGTTGACGATGTTGTAAAAGCCGTCGAAATCGCCGAACAAACTAGTTTTCATCCCAGCAAACTCGCCCGCACCGCTAAACGCTTCGACAAGGGACTTTTCTTGACTAAGATTAAAAAGGTTGTTCGCGATAGCATTTCTTAATTAACTATTTGTTTTCGAGTATAATAAAACTATGAAAACAATTTTAGTCACTGGCGGCGCAGGTTATATTGGCAGCCACACGCTGATCGAGCTTATCAATAATAACTTTAAGGTGGTGGCGATTGATGATTTAGCCAATTCTAGCCGCGAGAGTTTGCGGCGCGTCGAACAGATCACTGGGCACGAAATCCCTTTTATTGAAGCGGACGTCCGCGACCAATCAGCACTTAGTGATATTTTTACAACATACGATATAGATTCAGTAATTCATTTTGCTGGACTAAAGGCTGTCGGCGAATCGGTCGCCAAACCGCTAGAATATTACGATAATAACCTCGTCTCAACTATGACACTACTTGAAGCGATGCGAGAACATAACGTTAAGCAATTGGTCTTTTCAAGTTCAGCAACTGTTTACGGCAGTCCTAGCGAGCTGCCGCTGCGCGAAACTTCGACAGTCGGCGTAGGCTTAACCAATCCTTATGGCAAGACTAAATACATGATCGAGCAAATCATACAGGATTACTGCGCGGCCGATCCAACGTTCGAAGCAACAATCTTGCGTTATTTCAACCCGATTGGCGCCCATCAATCAGGCCAAATCGGCGAAGACCCGAACGGTATTCCAAACAATTTATTGCCTTATGTCGCTCAAGTTGCCGTCGGCAAACTACAAAGTGTCGGTGTTTTCGGCAACGATTATGACACGCCAGACGGCACGGGTGTGCGCGATTATATTCACGTCGTTGATCTAGCGCGCGGCCACGTCGCCGCTCTGCAACATATGAAAGCTGGGGCTAATGTCTATAATCTCGGCACCGGAAGCGGCACATCGGTGTTAGAAATCATCAAAGCGTTTAGCAAAGCTTGCGGGCGAGACTTGTCCTACGAAATCAAACCGCGGCGAGCTGGTGATATCGCCGCTTGCTACGCTGACTGCAGCAAAGCTGAGCGCGAACTAGGCTGGCGAGCCGAATTAAGTATTGAACAGGCTTGCGCTGATAGCTGGCGCTGGCAATCGCAGAATCCAAACGGTTTTTCTAAATAGTGGCTGTGGCGCTTTGTTTAACAACAAGCCAATAACAACCTGCTTCTTCTAACCCGCGTTTGTCTATTCTTTGCCTGTCGCTTGATTGATTCGCGTCGACGAATCTGGCTTACCTTTACCGGCATCAAACCGCATCTGTATGTTGTACTTTTTACAAACATCTGCTTCGGGAATAGCTTTTTCGGTATCGCGATCGCCGCCGTTAGCAAAGATCAGTTCATCACCCGGATACTGGCCGGCAACCATTTCCAACGACTTAATTTGCGTTGGATCTTCGTCGATCGATAGAATAACCTGATCGACACCCTTTAGCGCCCGCATTAACCGCAACCGATTACTTTCATCCAGGATAATCTTGCCTTTTTTGAGCAGCTGTTGCTTATCATTATTAACAATTACAATCAGTTTATCGCCCATAGCCGCTGCCGCCTCAATCATATCCAAGTGTCCGCCGTGCAGCGGATTGAAATAGCCGCTAACAATTACTATTTTCATAATCCTCCTCTGTCGATTACTTATTATACCTGATATACTATACTTATGACAAAGATGCTAGTCACGGGAGGCGCGGGATTCATTGGCTCGAATTTTGT
>CAJPQF010000017.1:0-13638 GCA_905372855.1 Candidatus Saccharimonadota bacterium | reverse complement strand
ACGCAGAGGTCTGCAAAACCTTTTAGACGAGTTCGACTCTCGTACGTGCCTCCATAAAATTACAAGCGCGAGTGGCGGAATTGGTAGACGCGAGAGACTTAAAATCTCTTGACCAAAAGTCGTGCGGGTTCGATTCCCGCCTTGCGCACCATAGCTTATTTTTTATGAAACAGCAAAAGAAACATAATACTCCGAAGCATTACGGTAGTGCATTTCTTGATTGGCTTACCGAGAAGTGGTATTTGGCGCGCTATCGCAATGTGCGTTTCCTGCAGCGGCGGCCGCATCGCAGCTTTCGACGAACGCGGCGGCGAGATTATCGCCGCAGTTTGCGTTTGCCAGGATATATTGCTTTTACTCACTATGTCAATCGCGTGTTGTGGAAGAATAAAGGTCTGTTCTTGTCTATGATAATCTTGTATGCGCTGATAATAATTTTTCTAGGAATTATTACTAGCCAGTCAACTTATGATTCAATTGGCAAACTAGTGTCCGAGTCGCTGGGCAAGATTTTCGATGGCGGCGTGGGACAGTTGCTAAATGCTGGTATGCTGACATTTTCGTCGCTGGCGATTGACACAACGTCGCTGCGGGCTGAACAGGGAGTTATGCTGGCGCTGCTTGTGTTGATGACTTGGCTAACAGCGGTGTGGTTGCTGCGCGAAATTCTACTTGGGCTTAAGCCAAAATTACGCGACGGCTTGTACAACGCAACCGCACCGTTGATATCGACGTCGGTGGTATTGTTGATATTGCTAATTCAGCTATCGCCAGTTGGTATTATGGCGCTGGTGTATTCGGCGTTGGTATCGGTGCATATATTAACAGAAGGTTTCGGTATGATGTTATTTGGTCTGCTGGCGGCAAGTGTATTAACACTTGTACTCTATTGGGTGACCAGTACGATTATTGCACTAGTCGTGGTGGCTTTGCCTGGTATGTATCCGCTGCGGGCAATCCAGGCTGCTAGCGACTTGGTGGTTGGCCGGCGACTAAGGATTATGCTCAGGATAGTTTGGGCGTTTGTCTATAGCTCGGTGATATGGTGCGTTGTGATGGTGTCGTTGGTATTACTAGAACGCGGATTATCGTCAAAGCTGAAGTGGCTCGAGTCGGTACCAATCGTGCCATTTGCTGGCGCGTTTATGATGGCGCTGTTGTTTGTCTGGTTAGCAGCGTATATTTATCTGCTGTATAGAAAGGTGGTAGCAGATGACGCGAAGCCGGCTTGAAGAAATTAAAAAACTGCTCAATCAATACAGCTACGAATATTACGCGCTTGACCAGCCAAGCGTCAGCGATGCGGTGTACGACAGCTTAATGGTAGAACTAAAGAGTATCGAAGCAGCGCACCCAGAGTGGATTACGCCAGACAGTCCGACGCAGCGGGTGGGTAACAAGCTGCTTGAAGGTTTTCAAAAAGTTCGTCACGAGCGGCGGATGGTTAGCCTGAATGACGTGTTTGATAAGAACGAAATCGAAGCGTGGATTGAGCGCACTGATAAGCTGATGCCGGGGTATAAGCATGAATTTTTTACCGATATCAAGATGGATGGCTTGGCATGTTCGCTGATTTATATTGATGGAGTGCTTTCGCAGGCGGTGACGCGCGGCGATAGTTTTATCGGTGAGGATGTGACGAACAATGTGCGGACTATAAAAAATGTACCGTTGCGGCTGCATGAGACGCCAGGCTTTGAACAATTTTTGCGCGGTCGGACAGAAATTCGCGGCGAGATTGTGATGCTGAAGCGCGACTTCGCGGCGCTAAACGAGAAGCAAAAAGCTTCGGGGCAGCCAGAATTTGCTAATCCGCGCAATTTGGCGGCAGGGACAATCCGCCAGCTTGATCCGTCTTTGGTGGCGGCGCGACCGCTGCATTTTCGCGGCTACGATGTACTGCGTGATAATGACTCTGAGGTGCCGACCAACAGCTTTGCTTATGAGGCGCTGACTGCTCTAGGAATTACTCGTAATCAGCAGGCGAGCGTTTTTACTACTTTAGTTGACGTGATGAACTTCGTTAACGAATGGGATGATAAGCGCCATGATTTGCCGTTCAATACTGACGGTTTGGTGATTAAGATTAATGATCGAGCGTTGTATGAAAGTCTCGGGTTAGTCGGGAAAAATCCGCGCGGCGCGGTTGCCTATAAATACGCTGCCGAAGAAGCCACGACCATCATCCGCGACATCGTCATTTCCATTGGCAGGACAGGCGCGGCTACGCCAGTAGCGGTTTTTGACCCGGTGGTGGTGGCAGGTACGACGGTGCAGCATGCTAGCCTGCATAACGCCGACGAAATTGCCCGGCTGGATGTGCGCCGCGGCGACACGGTGGTGATTTTCAAGGCGGGCGATATCATTCCGCAGGTTGAGAGTGTTTTGAAAGAATTGCGGCCAGCAGACTCCAAGCCAATTGACTATCCAGCAGAGCTGGCGCGCCAATATCCAGAGTTAGAATTTGTACGGCCAGCAGGCGAGGCGGTCTACCGGGTTAAAGGTTTGAGTGGCCCGCTGATTTTGAAGCGGTCTCTGGCGCACTTTGCCTCCAAAGGCGCGCTGGATATTGATACGCTGGGCGAGAAAAATGTCGAGGCGCTGGTCGAGGCTAAGTTGGTCAATGATTTGGCAGACATTTACCGGTTGACGAAAGATGATTTGCTGCAGTTAGAGCGTTTTGCTGAGATTTCCGCGCAAAAGCTTATCGATGCCATTGCTGCCAAGAAACATCCAGCCTTGGAGCGATTTTTGTTCGGCCTCGGCATTCGGCATATTGGCGCACAGACGGCGATTGACCTCGCAAACCACTTTGAGAGTCTTGAGGCTATGTCTCGCGCGACCATTGACGAGTTGCGCGAAGTGGATGGCGTGGGCGAAATTGTTGCTGAATCAATAGTGGCGTGGTTTGCTGATGAAGACAATGTGACACTGCTCGAGAAATTTGCTGACTTGGGCGTGACGCCGCAGTTTAGCCAAAAATCCGACCGCCTCGCTGGTCAAAGTTTCGTCATCACTGGCACTCTGCAGTCTATGGGTCGCGATGCTGCTGTTGAAAAAATCCGTAATCTTGGCGGCACCTTCCAAACCGCTGTTGCAAAAGATACAACATATCTGGTAGCGGGCGGTAAAGTCGGCGCCAGCAAGCTGAAAAAAGCCGAACAATACGGCACGAAAATTATTGACGAGCAAACATTATTAGAGCTCATACAGTAACGGAGGCATAACCATGATACGGCAACCACATCGCGCCCTCACCATCAAACCCGCCGACATGGTTGTATTCACGGCGATGTCGAAAAAGTATTTTTACATGAGATTTTTGGTAACGAAATTTGTGCTTGACCAGGGCGTTGTGCCAATTAATCCATTTACCAGTTTTGATTATTTTTTGCTCGACGCGGTAGAGCGTGACACGGTGCGACGCGCCAATAATACGCTGGTGGCGCGCGCTGATGAGCTGTGGGTGTTTGGCGACATCGCTGATGGCGTGCGGGCGGAAATAATGCAGGCTTGGCAGCAACATAAAACCGTCCGATTTTTTGCGTTTCGCGATGACAAACATATTTACGAAGTCGCGATTAATGATGTGGTGTATGAAGATGGCGTTGAGCCCCTAATTCATATAGGAGAATAAGATGAAGAATGATACCGCCAACCTAAAAACTATCAGAGTCATTCGCCAGAATCATAGGTTTGTGGTCAGCGAAGTAGATTGGCTTGGTGAGCGCGTGTTTTGCAAGCGGTCGCAGCCCGGGGTGACTGGCAAAGATGAAATATTGCGCGAAGCGAATGGTTTGCGAACTTTTGATAAATTGACTCGTAATTTTAACGATATACCGTTTTCTGTGCCAAAATTGCTGCATTATGACGATATGAAAATCTTAACGCAATTTATTGATGGATGGACGCCAGAGCTAGCCGACGTGCCTGATGACTTTTTTATACAAAGTTTCGTGCAAATGGACTACTATTTTCGCAATCAGAAACGCCGTTGCTCGCGCTGGTCGCAACAAAATAAAGACGGAGAATATATTTGGCAGAAGCTAGAACGAATTATTTCCGAGTTTAATTTAGAAGTGATACCTCCGGAAATATTTCGGGCTAGTTTGGATTTCTTGCGTAATAATCATAGCTTGTGCGAAGCTCGACCGATGCATGCGGATTTTACCGAAAATAATCTATTGTATGACGGTGATAGATATTGGTTAGTTGACTTCGAGAGTTTCCGCGATGATTGGCCGCGCTGGTACGATGTGGTGAATTTTACGTATAACCGCGAAATGGAACGCCCCGAAACTGCCAAACGTATGTGCAATATTCGGCGTTTGGTCGTTGATCGGCTGGGCGAGGAGCCGACTACTCAGCGAGAAATCGCCTGCATTAAGATTGTGCGCGGTTTATCGTTAATTATTGAACATATGACTCTCGGCGGGCGTAATCACGCAGCGATAGTTCCACTCGACAACGCGTTGCGCCAGAGGATTATAACTTCTTTTACGAAGCTTTTGCCAGCTAGATGATAAAATAGGATTATGAAAAAGCATAAAATATTCTGTTCGTATGCTTTTACTGGCGAGGACAAACTGAAAGTTGAAGCGCGTATGCGCCGGGTGGTTGATTTGCTCGAGAGCTGCGGGCATGAGGTTTATTGTAATTTGTTTGATGGCGCAACCGAAAGTTACGGCAGCCCGCGTCAGTTTTTGCGGCGAGCAATTAATCAAATGAATGAGTGCGACAAAATACTAGCGATTCAAACTTCGCCGCGCCGCAGCGAAGGTATGTTGATAGAAATCGGCGTCGCTATGGCTCGCGATAAATCAATTCTATTGGCGCAGCATCAGAGCGCTGCCGGCAAATCGTATTTACCAGATCTCGCTAGGCGGACGCAAACCTGGCATAGTGAAAGCGAGCTGGATGCTGCTATTATTACCCTGATAAAATCTGATTGCGATTAATCATGACAGAACCAAAGAAGTTATCTTTCAATGAAACTTTAAAAGCTTTTGGCATGGTGGCGATAACGACTTACAAAGCTTCTCCGCTGGCGGCGATTACCAAAATAATCGGTACGATTATCGGTTCGGCTATTCCGTTAGTTACTGCGTTTGTGGCCGCGCAAGCGACAACTTATTTGGCGGCTGGCTTCGCTGGTGACGAGCAAGCAGGCGCAAGGGCAATTTGGTGTGTTGCAGCGACTGTGCTATTGGGAATTCTTATGATGGCGTGGAATAGTTTGCAAAATTACATAGATCAATTCACTTCGTATAAAATCAACTCGGCTATTAGCGACCAGCTGTATGAGCATTTTGTTAGTATTGATTTTTGGCGTTATGACGACAAGGATACTGCCGACATGTTTGATAAGGCGCAAAGTTTTGTTTCGTTTTTCTCGCGCTTCTTCGACGCTATGGCTAGGATAATTGCGTCAATTGTTAGTGTAATAGTAGCCTTAGTCTCGCTATTTTCTGTTAGCTGGTGGATTGGCTTGATATTGTTTTTAGCGATTATTCCTAGCGCAATAGTTCAGCTAAAGTTGTCGCGTTTACAGACAGAGCATTGGCGTAAATATACCGAAGCTCGGCGCCGCAGCGATTCAATTTCTTGGAATGTGATGCAGCCGCAAAATTTGGCGGAACTGCGTATTTGTAATGCAGCGCGCTATATGTTAGATATGCGAGCAAAGTGGCGCGACAAAGATCAGCTCGAGCGTATTCAATTTGAGCGCGCTTATGTTATCAAACGATTGGCGGCCGACGTTGTCGAAGCAATAGCTCAGCTAGTTGGGCTGTTGTCGATTGTTCTGCAAATTATCCATCGTGTTCAGCCAATCGGCCAGTTTGTTTTGGTCGAGCAAATGATGTCGAGAGCGCTTGGTGGTATGAGCGGTTTAATTATACAGTTCAATAGCATTGATCAGGATATTGCAGCGATGGTTGATTTCCAAAGGTTTATGCGGTTGCCGAGAAACTTGAATGAAGGTCGAAAATTGCTGGAACCGCCGCAGACGATTGAACTGCGGAATGCTTCGTTTCATTACCTCAAAAACGACAAGCTAGTGCTAAGCGATATTAACATGAAAATTCGCGCTGGCCAACGGGTTGCTATTGTCGGCGAAAATGGCGCTGGCAAATCGACGCTTATTAAATTGTTGTTGGGGTTGTATCAGCCGACGCGCGGCCAGGTCTTGCTTGATAACGTGTCGCTGACGGATATTAATAAGAGTTCGTGGCATAGCTACCTCGGAGTATTGCAACAGGATTTTATAAAATATCGATTTGCAACAGCTTATGAGAACGTTGTGTACGGAGACGTTCAGCGCAGCTATGACGAGCAGCATTATCAAAGATCAATCAAGCAGGCTGAAGCCAACGCTTTCATTGACAAATTGCCCAAGAAACGCGATACAATTCTCGGGCAATGGTTTGAGCACGATGATGGTACTAACGGCGTCGATTTGTCGGGCGGACAATGGCAGCGGTTAGCATTGGCGCGTAATTTTTATCGCCAGGCGCCAATTGTTATTCTAGACGAACCAACTAGCGCTATCGATGCCTTGGCAGAATCAAGGATTTTCGCTCGGCTATTCGGCAAGCATGGCAATACTATCATCGCTATCAGCCATCGTTATACAACTATCAAAAAAGCCGATGTTGTCTATATGATGCAAAACGGCAAGATTGTCGAGCAGGGCAGTGTTGACGAATTAGTAGCTCGCCGGGGTGAATTTTATAAGATGTTTGCTAGCCAAATTGAATAAGCGCTTGCAATTTACTAAATGTTGCGCGATAATATGCTTATGCTGGTACGCAATGGGGCCGCCCTGTTGCGAAAACAAACATCATACCAACGCCGTGCCCCGGGTGGGCGCGTAGCAGCACAAACCGCTACTAGAAATTGTAGCGGTTTTTTGATATTGTAGATAGAGGGGAGATTGTTTGGGGCATTAGCTCATTTGGCTAGAGCGCTTCGCTGGCAGCGAAGAGGTGACCGGTTCGAATCCGGTATGCTCCACCACGGACCTTTAGCTCAGTTGGCTAGAGCGCACGATTCACATTCGTGAGGTCGCAGGTTCAAGCCCTGCAAGGTCCACCAATTTAGGCGTAAACGGTTTTTGGGAATAGTTATCCTTGTAAACAACTTAGCCACAAGCATGGGGATATAGCTCAGCTGATAGAGCGCAGCATTCGCATTGCTGAGGTCGAGGGTTTGAGTCCCTCTATCTCCACCAAAAATAGTATGAAAACGGCAGCGTAATCATGGACGCTGCTGTTATTTTATTTTTCAAGACATTATTTACTTATTATTACCAATTCAACTTACTGGAAAATCTCGTCCGACTACTGATGATATGCGTCCGTCTTTTAAAAGATTACTTGCGAAGCGAAAACCAACTTCAAACCAGATTATCAATTGGACAAGTTCGCATATGTTGCCGAAATTGACCGATTATATTGAAGAAGGAAAGACAATAGACGCTGTAATATTTGAGCCGGCAGTTCTCTTGATCAATGAGCTGTTCGAATCTTGACAAAACTCCGTCGCCCTGCTAATATTTTCAGAGGTCAATATGTTGCTTTTGCTCTGAGCGGGAGCGTAATGTTGTAAAGATAAAACACCCTAGTTGCACCGATAACGCGCAACTTTTTTGTTGCCCAAAAATCATTAATCAAAGGAGGAATATGCCCCGCACTAAGCGAGAAGGAGTATTTTATGGCGTCGTCATGGCGTTTACGATGTCAATTTTTATGAATTTGCTGAATACGTTTTTGCACGCTGGCGTGTCGGTGGAGTCGCTCGGGCGAGCAATACTGCTGCAGCCAATTATCTTTGCGATTGTTATGCTGGTTGAAGGCTTGGTAGTGTCAAGTTTGGCGCACAAAGCCATGAAGCGTTTCGTCCAAGCGAAAGACAGTCCGAAAGCTCGCGCCCTGGCGCAAACAGTTCGGCATGTCGCTGGCGATGAGCTTGATCGGGCTTGTCTTAGCTGGTACGCCGCTAGCCGAGTTGCCGCTGCGCTTTGCCTCGGCTTGGCCGATTAATTTCTGCGCGGCGTTCTGGTGGCAAATATTAGCTGCTGGGCCGATTGCGCGCATGGCACTGAAGGCAGTGCGAGCGTATCGATCAGAACAAACTTCAATGGTTATTGATTAGTTGTGATGTTGTTCTTGCGCGTAACATTTCCAAATCTTACGCCCATGATTTTCAAATCTTCCACGTATGACTCCTGAATCTTCCGCGTGAGATTTTTCCGCCTGGCGCGTATAATAGAAGCATGGGACGAATACCGCTGGCCGAGCAGATGCGGCCGCAAACCTTGGATGAGGTGATTGGGCAGAGTCATTTGCTGGGCGAGGGCGAGCTGCTGCGACAGATTGCTCGGCGCGGCGAGCCGGTTAGCTTGATTTTGTGGGGGCCGCCAGGGGCAGGCAAGACCACCTTGGCGCGGATCATTGCCCGCGAAGTCAATGCCGAATTTATTGAGCTGTCAGCGGTGACTAGTGGCAAGAAAGATGTCGAACGGGTGATTGAACACGCCCGGCAAAATTGGAATTTGGGACTGAGGACAATTTTGTTTGTCGATGAAATCCACCGCTTCAACAAGGCGCAGCAGGACGCATTTTTGCCGCATGTCGAGAGCGGGCTGATTACTTTGATTGGCGCGACCACCGAGAATCCGAGCTTCGAGGTGATCACGCCGCTGCTCAGCCGGACGCGAGTGCTGGTGCTCCAGCAGCTGACCAAAGATGAAATTGTATCAGTGCTGAAGCGGGCGCTGAAGACTTTGAAAAAATCCAAGCAAGTCTCGCCCAAAGCTCTGGACTATATGGCGGAATTGGCGGATGGCGACGCGCGGGTGGCGCTCGGTAATTTGGAGTTGGCGCTGAGCTTTGGTGAGAAGGTTACGCCAGAGGTTGTCAAGGCAGCGGCCCAGCGGCGTTTGCCGGGCTATGACAAAAAGGGCGATGCGCATTATGACGTCATCTCGGCGTTCATCAAATCACTGCGCGGTAGTGACGCGGCGGCTGCGGCGTATTATTTAGCGCGCATGATCGACGCCGGTGAAGATCCGAAGTTCATTGCTCGGCGGATGGTGGTCTTTGCGTCGGAGGATATCGGATTAGCGGGCAACGGTGCGCTGAGCTTGGCGGTGGCGACTTTTGAGGCGGTGGAGCGTGTTGGACTACCTGAAGCCAAATATAATTTATTCCATTGTGCTATCGCTCTGGCGCGCAGCCAGAAGTCGCGCGAGACTACCGATTTGATGAATGAGGCTTTTTCTCTGGCGCACAAATATCCGAATTCGCCGGTGCCGCTGCACCTTCGAAATGCGCCAACTAAACTAATGAAAGACCTAGGTTACGCTAAAGATTACAAATGGCAAGCTGGCTTCCAGCACGAAAAAGGATTCTTACCGGAAGAAGTCAGGGAAGAATCTTCTAACCGTTGATAGGCTTTTTATTGAATCTTCGCCATAAAATCCACACAAAAATAAACGACAAAGTTTGTGCTAAGAATATTCGCGCAATTTGCAAGCTATCATTTCCTTGGTTTGAGACGACATGCACAATATTAATTATCGCATTATTGAAAAAGTGATCTGCTGCGCCAAGCCACAAACTTCCTGTCATTTTATATAGCCAGCTCATTTTTAATCCAAACATGAAAGCGAACAAAACATAGCCAATGCTAAAAATTGCCGTCTGAACCAGCGAAAACTCACCGTCAAGTAACGACCGAATAGGCATTGCTACATGCCAAAGTCCGAACAGCAGGGCGCTTATGAAAATCGTTGCCGCAAATTTATATTTTTGGCGCAGTAATTTCTCGAACAACCCGCGAAACAGGCCTTCTTCCATCCAGACATTGAATACATTAAATATAATAATTGACCCAATTCCCACGCCGACGAATTGTTCGGTGCTAGCGAGCGAAAATCCGCCAGCTTTCATTAAAATGTTAGGTTTAGCGCCGGAAAAATACAGAAATCCTAATTCGATCAGCAGCGTAACTGTATAAAAGCAAAGCCCCAAGGCAAGTCCCAGGCCGATATTTTTCAGCCAATTTTTGCGCGTAAAGCCAATGTCGCGCCAACGAGCGTGCAAATATTTCAGGCAAACGAAAATTATCACTATGCCGAAAACTTTATGCACTATATTCTCACTGAGTGCTGATTGATCGGTACGCAAGGCTAGAAATTCCCACATTCGCACAGCGAAACATGTAAAATACAGTAATAGACAAAGTGACAACGGATTTTTAGTGCGCTCTGTGAACATAGATTTATTCTAGCACGTTAGGAATTTTACTGAAAAGCGAATGAAAATATCGCCTTTGCCGTCATAACCATAAATAATATGGTACATTAAGTGTATGAGTAGCAAGAACGCAAAGAAATCCGAGCAGCGCAAATCTAACCAGCAGCAAGATAGCGCTCAGGCAAGCCAAGGCGAGCAGATTCAGTCGCCGCAAAGTGTTACTCAACCAGTTCCATGCGGACAGATTCAACCGCCGCAGGTAGAGCAGGTCCAGCAGCCAATGTCGCAAATTGAACAGGCGCAAGCGCAACCCGAACAGCAGAATCAGCCGACAGTAGTCATCTCGCCACAAGCTTACCAGAACCAGACTCAATATCAATACGTTTATGTCAACTATTCAAGGAAAAGCAACGTCATCGGATTGTCGATTGTTTACGCGATCAGTTTATTCTTGACGATAGGCCTTCCGATTGGTTTATTCAGCATGAATGGTTCGATGAAAGACTTTTCGAGCGAAGCAAACTATTATTTGATTCAAGTAGTGAAAATAGTCATGCCGATTGTTCTGGCACTGTCGGTGATATCGTCTATAATTTTGTGGATAGCTTACTTGTCGAGTAAAAACAAAATAGTAGCCAAAATTGCAGCTGCCTGTACGCTTTCTATATCAGTAATTTCCTTTGTTGTTTTTTGGATTTATTTAAACTTCTATTCTGTGGTAGGTTTTGGCGATGCGGCGTTCTTTTTGCCTATACCTTTCGGCGTGATGATATTGGGAATTGCTTGGTGTGTTAACGTTTTTAAATACCAGAATGAAAAGCCAGCGTATTATGCGAATGCTCCTCTAAACGGCCAATATGTAGTTTCGCCGCAATATTCTAATCAGTCACCGCAGTACCAATATTCGTTGCAGCAACAACCAGCTCAATATCCGTCGCAGCAGCCAGAGCAGTACCCCCAGCAGCAAGGCCAAATGCCTTATCCGCCTGTATCGCAGCAATATCCGCAAAATAATGTCCAGTATCCATATGATTATAATAAAAGTAAAGGAGAATAATACAAATGGCACGACAATCATCACAACAACCGCAACCGAGCATTCAGCAGCCAGGTGCTGCCGATCCGCAGTATGGGCCAGCGCCAGCTGAGCAGAATATTCCTTATGAACAGCAGCCGGTCAACCAGCAATATTTCGCGCAGCCGCAAGCTGCGCCAGTTCAGTATGTTGTTATGGCGCAGTCGCTCAAAGGCGTCAAGGGCTGGCTCGCATTTTTCATGGTGTGTCTAGCGATTGATGGCGTTTGTTCGGTTGGTTTGTTTTTTACCTCGTTGTTAAACCTAGGCGATCCATCGGCTGTCGTTTCGGTGATATTCATGCCAATCATTGCTGTACTGACTACTGTCGCGGTGGTGCTTATTAATCTGCAAAAGAAGCTTGGCAAGTGGCTGGCGGTTGCGGCGCTGGTAGCCTCGTTCTTCTATTCAGCAAGTTCTGCGGTAGTTGATAGCGTGGTCAAAAGACCTCCGAACACTGACTCAATTATTAGTATGATTAGCACTATCATTGCTAGCGGGATTTCTATGGGATTGCTTTGTTTATACTTCTTTGTTTCTAGGCGCGTGAAAGAGACTCTGGTTAATTAAAATACCAAGAGTTTCTCTATACGAATAGGCCGCTCCTTTTCTAGAGCGGCCAGTTTTTTTATTCAATTGATAGCCGGTGTTCGCTGCATCCGATTAATACACCTTCGTACGGGCGTAGTTCTACCGAGCCGTCATCGGTAACCTCGGGGTAGTCGGTTGGGTGTGTGGCGCATAAGACACTGCCGGTATGTGGTAGCGTAACACGGTGTTTGGTGTTGCCGAAATTTAATGCGACAAAGACATGCTGCTCTCGGCCAATCCATCGCGCGTAAGCAAATATGTCATTGTCTGTATCGCTGAGCGGTTCGTATTCGCCAGTACGCAAGATTTCGTAGCGGCTGCGCAAGGTCAATAAGCGGCGGTATAGCGCCAAAAATGAGTCTGGTTCGTTCTGCTCTGATTCTACATTGACGTTCTGGCAAGCAGGATTTACTGGTAACCATGGTTTAGCTGTGCTAAATCCGGCATTTTGGCCAGCCGTCCATTGCATCGGCGTACGCTCTGGATCGCGTCCGACAGATTCGTCATTGCCGTGGCTAAAGACCGACTTATCCTGGATATCTTCAAAGCGAATTGGTCCATTATTCATGCCAATCTCGTCACCGTAATATATTACTGGCAGCCCTGGTAGTGTCAGTTGCATCAACGCAATCAAGCGAGCTTGCTTTTCGCCGCCAAAGCGCGTAACGATGCGCGATTGGTCGTGATTACTAAAACAATAGACGGGTGTGTGCACGTCGGGGTTGATCATGCCTTGGAATTCGTTGACGATTGTGCTAATCGACTCGGCATTAAATTTGGCGTGTAATCCTTCAAAATTGAATGGCATTGATACTTTTGGATTGACACCATAAAAACCCAAGTATTGTTCGCTAGTGCTATAGTTTTCATCCGGATAGTCTTCGAAAACCATGATGCGATCCGGATATGAGGCGACTATATCTGTTAGTTCCCGCAAATACGGGAAAAGGTTATCCCAGAAGCGGCTGTACTTATGCTGCAAATCATCGAATTGTGTCGGCGGTTTCTTATCGTGATAATGCTCGGCGACTGGGTCGTCGCGCAGCTCTGGGTCTTTGCTGATCCAACGTACCGCGTCCGCTCGAAAGCCATCAACACCGAGATCTAGCCAAAAACGCAGTACGTTTTGCATTTCGCGGCGTACCTCAGGGTTATCCCAGTTGAGATCTGGCTGTTCTTTTAGGAATGTGTGTAAGTAATATTGCTGGCGCCCTTCGTGCCACTGCCACGCCGACCCGCCAAAAATACTCAGCCAATTGTTCGGTTCTGAGCCGTCAGGTTTTGCGTCGCGCCAAACATAAAAATCGTTCTTATCGTTGTCCTTGGAGTTTTGCGATTCTAAAAACCACGGATGCTGGTTGCTGGTATGATTGGGCACGAAATCGACCATTACTTTAATATCGCGAGCGTGCGCTTTCTCAACCAACTCTTTGAAATCATCAAGCGAGCCGAAAACCGGATCAATATCACAGTAGTCCGCCACGTCGTAGCCCATATCAGCTTGCGGCGACGGATAAAACGGCGAAAACCAAATCGCATCGATGCCAAGCGAATTGTCGCCACCCTTAATATAATCAAGCTTATCGATCACGCCGCGCAAGTCGCCGACGCCATCGCCATTAGAATCCTTAAACGATCGTGGATAGATTTGATAAAATCCGTTAACGTCGCGCCATTTTTTTGCCATAATTACCCCCTCTTATTTATTATATTA
>CAJPQF010000016.1:0-15937 GCA_905372855.1 Candidatus Saccharimonadota bacterium | reverse complement strand
ACTTGAATTACCCCCCCAACAATATGCTTTATCATCAGAAGCGATAGCGCAAGTATGCGAACTGCCAGCAGAAATCTGCTTGATAGTCTTTCCGGCTAATACACCGGAAGTATTGACAGCGACAGGGACACCGGAATTAATGGTTGAATTGTTACCAAGCTGACCACTTGAATTACCCCCCCAACAATATGCTTTATCATCAGAAGCGATAGCGCAAGTAAACTCCGTACCGGCCGTTATCTGCTTAATTGTTTTCCCTGCTAGAACTCCAGTGGTACTGACAGGTGTAGGAGTAGAAATAACAAGAGATAGTGTACTGCCATTACCTAACGCCCCCCTTCTACCACCCCCCCAACAATATGCTTTATCATCAGAAGCGATGACACAAAAATACGAATTACCGGCCGTTATCTGCTTAATTGTTTTCCCCGCCAGAACTCCAGTGGTACTGACAGGTGTAGGAGTAGAAGAGTTTTTTAAATTACCATTACCTAACTGTCCAAAGTTATTGCTACCCCAACAATATGCTTTATCATCAGAAGCAATGACACAACTAGAAATACCACCTGAAGCTATCTGTTTAATTGTTTTACTCGCTAAAACACCTGCAGTATCAACAGCTACAGGAGTAAGAGAATTTACTGTATTATTGTTGCCGAGCTGACCAAAGCCATTATGGCCCCAACAATATGCTTTATCGTCAGAAGCAATGACACAACTATGGTTACCGGCAGAAGACGGTTCTATTTGCTTAATTACTTTTCCTACTAGAGCACCACTAATTTTAACAGCTGAGGGAACAAGAGCGCTTGATGTATTACCGCTACCAATCTTACCATTGCTATTACTGCCCCAACAATATACTCTACCATCCAAAGCCACAGCACAGACGTAACCAAATCCACCTATTATATGTTTTGCGAGCATAAGATCTTCTTTATTCTCTACCCCCACTCGCACTCGAAAACTAGCACCAGTCTGCGGCAGTGTCGCTGCTGTATTATCAGCCGCCAACGGCGCACCAGGAGTAGCACTACTCGACGATTGATATAGACGATAATTCGCTTGATCAACCTTTACTTGCGACGATGACGCTGTCGGCATTAGCGCTTCAGTAGGGCGAGTTAGCCACTGCACCGCCATAATAACACCAATACCCAGCGCTAACAGACAGACCGCAGCATATGCCAAAACCGTCCGTTTGTGTCGTATTCTCAACCCAAGTTGCTCGCAATTACCCTCCACTTATACCTCGCCTGTCGCCTCAAGCAAAAATAGCTTAGACTGCTACCATTTTAGCACAAGCAACTTGCGCGCTCAACTGCCCGGACTAGATAATTTGACTGCCAAACTTCGCTAAAATCGCCATAATCACCAGCGCCGCCACCGAGGCCAGTACTAGCGTATCGTAACCCTGGTCAACAAACCGGTGCAAACCACGGTGTTCAATAATTTTGTTCAAAACATTGTGCCTGGTTAGTCCATAAAAAATCAGCAGCATACCCGCGTCCAGCGTCAAACACCACGGGCACAACGCGCCAATCTCAACATAACTCATGTAGAACATCCAACCAGCAAATAGCAAGCCCGCCACCGCGCCAAGCTGCGCTGCCTGCATAAACCACTTCGGAAACTTCGCACCCGCTAGCAGCGCCACCGCAATTGTCACCATCACTGGCAGCGTCATCATACCAATAAAACTATTAGGAAAGCCAAGCGGCGCCGCCGACCAATGGTTCGCCACCGTCGAACAACTCATCGCCACGTTCAAGTCGCAGTTCAACACGGCATGCGAATTTTTAGCGAGCGTCAGCGACTCAATCGACAATACAAACGAAGCCAACAAGCCCAAGCCGCTACCAACCAGCATCAATAGCGCTGCCAATTGCTGGCGCTTTGACTCTTTGCCCGGCAGCCGCTTGCGCAACTTCTCAAACATAAAAACTTACCTCGCTAATCGTCGGCAGCGGCAGCCCGCGCCACATATTCTGCATCTGACTATCAGCGCTTAGCGCGATAATCGTTGGGTATTCAACGATATCATACGTCCGGCAAAAATCGCTGCCCTCGGCCGAATCTGGGTCAATTTCCTCAATCGTGTGCCCCGTCTGCCGATTAAAGTCATGCAAAAAATCTATCACTCGGCGCGCGTAATCGCTTTCTGTCCGGTACACTACGACTACCCGCATTATTCCTGCCCTTTCTGGCGGCGCTGCTCTAATATTTTGACGAAATCATCCAACGTCTTGAACTTTTGAAATACGCTGGCGAAGCGCACATATGCGACTTCGTTACGTTTTGCTAGCTCGTCAAGTACAAACTCGCCAATCAAACGAGATTCAATTTCGCTCTCGCCCAAGCTATGCGCGCGATCTTCCACGGCATCAATTATTTCCTCCAGTTCAACTTCCGATTTGAAGAACTTACCAACTGAACGGCGGATAGAATTGGCTAACTTGGCCCGCTCAAACAATTCGCGGGCACCGCTAGATTTAATAACTGCCAAATTCGGACGTTCGATTCGCTCATACGTCGTAAAACGCTTGCCATCGGGGGTTTCTCGGCGGCGGCGAATCGTAATACCGTCAGCCGATTCTCTCGACTCTAGTACGCGACTGTTGCCGATCTTGATCCCTTTCATTTAGTCCTCGTCGTTATGCTTATTTTTTCGGCGACGCCGCAAAAAGGCTGGCGTATCATCTTCGTCATCCTCTTCAACCGAACCACCCCATATATCTGCCGTATCCTCGCTAGCAAATTGTGCTGCTGCCGACTGATGCGACAAGTCCATGTCAATATCGTCGACAGCTTCGCTAATTGATTGCGCTTGAACAGCCGACGCTTGTTCTACTGGCGCCGTCAATTCCTCTGCCTGCTGCTGGTAGTATGCATTATCAAAGCCGGTCGCGATCACGGTGATAATTAACTCGTCTTCTAATTCTGGCTTCAATGTAGCACCAAAGATAATATTAGCATCTGGGCTAACAGCGCTCGTGATGATCTCGGCAGCTTCTTGAATTTCCGCCATACTCATATCGTAACCGCCAGTAACGTTAAAGAGTACACCCTTAGCACCATCAATCGATACCTCAATCAGCGGCGATTCAATTGCTTGCTGCGCTGCCTGTGCCGCCCGGCCTTCACCACTAGCCCGGCCAATACCCATTAACGCTGATCCAGCATTACTCATGATGGCTTTAACATCAGCAAAGTCGAGATTAATCAAACCATGCTCAGTTA
Source organism: Candidatus Saccharimonadota bacterium (assembly GCA_905372855.1). Taxonomy (GTDB): domain Bacteria; phylum Patescibacteriota; class Saccharimonadia; order Saccharimonadales; family Saccharimonadaceae; genus Saccharimonas. The sequence goes on along the minus strand of CAJPQF010000016.1, from coordinate 12,697 downwards.
TCAGCTCTGAAATACCCTGAACACCTTGGCGCAGTACATCATCAGCAATCTTGAAAGTCTCAAGCAGCGGTGTTCGTCGGTCAATAGTCTGCAGCAGCCGATCATTCGGGATAGAAATTAGCGTATCGACTTGCCGGCCCAACTGAGCAATTGCCCACTCAGCATTAGCCCGGCGCTTTTCGCCTTCGAAGCTAAACGGCTTGGTAGCCACGCCAACAGTCAAAATACCGAGATCGCGCGCTACTTCAGCTACCACATGACCCGCTCCCGAGCCGGTTCCACCGCCAGCACCAATCGTCACAAACACCATATCGGCTCCCTCTAGCGATTCGCGAATTTCATCAATCGACTCGCGGGCTGCTGCTTCACCAACGGCTGGATCGGCACCAGCTCCCAAACCATTCGTTGTATTATGGCCCAAGTGAATTTTGACATCGGCTTTTGAATTATGCAAAGCCTGCGCGTCTGTATTCATAGCTATAAACTGGACGCCATTTAGCCCCGCGTCTTTCATACGGTTAACCGCCGAACCGCCGGCGCCGCCGACGCCAACGACTTTGATGCTTGCGAATGTTTGGATTTCGCTCGGTTTTACCTCTGGCATTACAACTCCTTACCCCTTATTCTCTGGATCTTATTTCTAGTATATCACCTATGGCCGAAACCTGTTAAATAGCGAACGGAAAAGCCCGCCTTTACTGCCCGACTTGCTAGAATCAACCGCAGCACTATGATAGCCGTCAGGATTAATATCAACCAGCATTAAGCCAATTGCCGCCGCGAATTCAGGTTTATCAACATTATCGACCACGCCGCCATAACCCTTAGCTTTACCTTTACGAACAGCTACGCCGAGCTGGGCTTTGGCAAATTCAACAATACCTTTCATGTTAGCCGTCCCGCCCGTTAGGACAGCACCGCTCGGCAGGCGTCCGGCACGACCAGCTTTCTTCAATTCTTTGTTGACCGCTTCAAAAATCTCTTCTAACCGCGCCTCAACAATTTCATCGATATCGGCAATATCAAATTCTAGACTCTCACCATCGTGTTTAATCGAAACTTTGCTAGATTTGTTGCGGTTAGTGGCCGATGCATGTTTTAGCTTTACTTCTTCAGCTATTTCTGGATCAATTTTCAGTCCAATCGCCAAGTCGTTCGTTATATTAATGCCGCCATACGGTACCACGCCAATATACTGCAGATCACCCTCTTCATAGATTGCTACGCCAGTAGTCGCCCCGCCGAGATCGATCACCGCCACGCCATTTTCCATCTGAGAATCGTCTAGTACAGCCTTAGCTGCTGCCATTACCGACGGCACCACGTCATTCGGCCGCACAGTAGCGCCCTCAACCGCCTTTTCGAGATTTACTACATACGGCGCCATCGCCGACACCACATTAGCGCTAATCTCGAGGCGCGTGCCCGTCATGCCTAGCGGGTTCTTAACTCCGCCCTGCCCGTCAATCGTATAGCTAAACGGTACGACTTTCAATATTTTGCGGTTAGCTGGTACTTTGCCAGTCGTTGCCACATCTTCTATACGATAAAGATCGTCTTCGTTAACTTCGTGGTCAGCCATACCAACGGCAATCATACCGTCAGTACGCGTACTCATAATATGCGAACCATTTATACTAACAGTCGCATCATTGACTTGATAGCCGCTCATTCGCTCAGCATCGCCCAGAGCCTTATCAATCGCCTCGGACGGTCCGTTCAAGTTCGAGACCGAACCTTTGCGCATACCACTGTTCGGGTATTCGCCAACGCCAACGATTGTCGGCGTGCCAGTCGTCGTATCTACATGCCCGACCACGCACCGAATCATCGTAGTTCCGACATCTATACCAACTGCATATCGAGATTGTTCTTGCATATAGGGATATTATAGCATAACCCGTATAGTTATTTACAACTGCGTAATAATTTCAGCACCGTTTTCGGTAATCAAAACTGTGTGTTCAAAGTGTGCAGCCAAACTACCATCGCGCGTACGAATCGTCCAACCGTCATCTTTATCAGTAACAATTTTCTCGCCGCCCAGCGTCGCCATCGGTTCGATAGCAATCGTATCGCCCGGGTGTAACAGTACGCCAGTGTGTTTGCGGCCGTAGTTCGGCACATCTGGCGGCATATGCATTTTCAAACCGACACCGTGCCCAACTAATTCACGGATAACTCCTAATTTGCCGTCTTTCAAAACTTTTTCAATCGCAGCTGCGATGTCGCCAGTACGAACATCGCCTTTAATTGCATCAATCCCGGCATACAAACTTCTCTCGGTGGTCGTTAACAGGTGTTTGACTGCGCCTTTCGGCTTATCGTCAACCACCATCGTGAAAGCGCTATCCGTCTTCATGTCTTTATAAGTAATCACCAAGTCAAAACTCACCACATCGCCCTTTTGAAAGATATAATCGCTCGCCGGGCTATGCACGATTTCGTCGTTAGTACTGATACAAATAACCCCCGGGAAGTTCACCTCATCTGTTTTGTAAGTAGCCGAAGCGCCATATTCTTTTATCTTGCCGTCGACGAACGCATCAACATCCTTTTCGCTCATACCAGCATGAATATAATCGCGAATGTCTCGGAAAATCTGCGCTAACTTCTTGCCGCCATCGCGCATAGCCTGAATTTGCTCGGGAGTTTTCTCGCCAGTAATTAAACGATCCTGCATGCTTGCAGCTCCTCCATAATCCGATCGTGAACCTGCCCAACCGTACCTGTTCCGTCCAGATGCGCGATATTAACTCCGTGCTCTGTCAAATAATCAAGAACTGGATACATCTCGTGCCGATAAATCCGTAAGCGCTCATCAATTACCTCGGGCGTATCGTCGATACGGCCGCGCACCTTCAGGCGATGCAGTAACTCAGCACGCGGCACCTCCAAGACAATCACCAACGCAACGTCCCGACCATGCTCAGGACGATGCTCAATCAACCATTTTGCTTGTGCTAATTGCCGCGGATAACCGTCTAGCACCACGCGATCAATATCTTTGGCTCGGTCTAACGCTTCACCGATTAGTTTATTCACCTTTTCTGGATCAACCAAGCCACCAGTCCGCATCTGCGCAAATAGCTCGGGATCGCGCGTGTCGCGCAGCAGCTGGCCCGCGCTCAACCAGCGCCAGCCATTACGCGCTGCCAGCATTTGCCCTTGGACACTTTTACCTGCGCCAGCTGGGCCAAAAAATACAATCATGATACCTTCTTTCTGTTAATCCAACTTTTGTTTTACAATACGAGCAATCGCCGCACCATCCGCCGCGTTGCCAACTTGCTTTTTAACTGCGCCAATAACCTGGCCCATTGCCTGCGGCCCAGTTACGCTAAGTTCGGCTATTTTCGCCTCGATAATCGCCGCCAGCTCAGTTTCATCTAGCTGCTTCGGCAAATATGCCTGCAGAATCTCAATTTCCCGCTCTTCTGGTTCGGCCAAATCTGGACGGTTGTTATCGCGGTAGATTTTAGCCGATTCGTTGCGTTTTTTGACTTCGCGAGCAACGACTTTTTCGATTTCTTCATCGCTCAAGCCTTCATCGCGCTTGCCTAGCTTAACCTCTTCATCCAGAATTGCTGCCGTCAGATTACGCAGCGTCTCGCCAACAAAACGATCGCCGCTAAGTAAAGCGGCTTTCATTTCATCTTTAATTCGCGCTTTTAGCGCCATTGGCTAGCGAACTCCCAAACGCAACTTCTGCGTCTTTTCCGCCTTGCGCATACGGCGAACAATTGCCCTGCTGCGCCGTACTGTTTTGCTAATCGGTTTTTCAAAGCGCATTGACGCTCTGGCTTTCTGCATCACGCCGCTTTGCAAAAGCCGGCGGTTAAAACGGCGAAGAACGTTTTCATTCGCCTCTTTCTCGTCTTTACGTGTAACTCGTACCATATCGTTATGCATTATATCAGATGAGGAATACTTTTGCAAAGCAAAATTTTACCCGGCCAAGTATCAATCCAGCAAAATAATATGCAACAGCCGCCCCTCAACCGTCCGCACCCCCTGCCATTCATTGACAGTTGGCTGGAACCACGCCACCACCTCGTCGCCTGGCTCGCGGAAAAACTCCTCCGGCGCGTTAAACGCCAGAACTTGCAGTACTTTACCATTTTTATCGCGCAGCACTAATTTAACGTGTTGCCCGTCCGCGCCCATTCTTCGCATGCTCAAAACTGATGCCCTGGTAATTTTTAGCACTGGTTCGGGATTACCATTGCCAAACGGCTCCATTTTCGCCAAATTCTCTATCAATTCCTCATCAATTTCCGAAAAATCATCGATTTCCACATCAGCTCGCGGCAATAAATATCGCTCTTGGTTGCGTAACTGTAATGAATCATAAAACTCATTAACGCGCCGGCGAAAATCACCAATTTTTTCAGTCTCCAGCGTCACGCCAGCCGCCGCTCCGTGTCCGCCGCCTTTGATGATAATATCGTCCGCCGCCCGCACTGCATCGGCCGCTGAAAAATCACCAAAACTGCGCGCCGAACCCGTTGCTTCCTCGCCGCGCTCGCCAATGATAAACACCGGCTTTTTATATTTCTCCACCAGTTTCGACGCCACGATGCCGATAACGCCGTGATTCCAGCCATCACTACTGACCACCAGCACCCGATCATCAGCCAACTGCTCGGCTTGTACACACGCTTCCTCAAAAATCGCATCCTGTATACTGCGCCGCTTAACATTCAACTCCTCCAGCTTTTCACTCGCCTCCAATGCCACCAGCCCATCACGCGCCACCAACATGTCTAACGCGTGCTGCGCCGTCTCCAAGCGCCCAGCCGCATTCATACGCGGCCCCAAGCCGAATCCCAGATACCTAGCATTGACCTGCTCTGGTTCAATACCCGCCACCGCCATCAACGCTTTCAGTCCTGGGCGTTGTTGTTTTTTCAACACCTCCAAACCCCAATACACATTTGCCCTATTTTCATCAGCCAACGTCACAATGTCACAAACCGTCCCCAACGCCACCAAATCCAGCAGCCACTTTTCATAGCCATCAGGTAAGCCGTCCAGTTCAGTCTGCAGTGCCTGCACCAACTTAAACGCCACACCTGCACCGCACAAATCACGAAATGGATAAGTATGTCCTGGAAATTTCGGATTCACCGCTGCCACGCTCGGCGGCGGCGTCTCGGCCACGTTATGATGATCTGTCACCACCGTATCAATCCCCAGGCTAGCGGCATACGCAATCTCTGCATGGCACAAACTGCCGGTATCGACTGTCACGATCAAATCCGCTCCCATATCGCGCACCTTGTCTACCGCACCCATGGTCATGCCATAACCCTCAACAAAACGGTTCGGAATGAAAGCATCGACGTCCTCAAAACCAAACTTACCAAAGGCATCCAGCAGCAGCGCCGTAGCGCTCAGTCCGTCAATGTCATAATCGCCGTAAATGACGATTTTTTCGCCCTGCTCCCGCGCCTGTTTCAACCGCGCCACTGCCTTTTTCATGTCTGGCAGCAAAAACGGATCATGCTTCACCGCCATATAATCTGGCTGCAAAAAAGCCTCGCGCGTTGCCCGCGTCACGAGACCGCGCGCCGCCAAAATCCGCTCGAATAAGGTCATCTACTAATCTCGGAAGTTGTACGTTTCGGCCGATTGCTATTAGCGTGCTGCTGCGACTTAATGACAATACTTTGCAATTCTTTGAAAATCGGGAATTGTTTATTAGTCGAGTAAATCCGTGTATTACCCTGCTTTTCGGCATGCAAAAAACCGACCTTTTCCAGCCGGCGCAATTCGCGCTGGATGTTGCCGGGGTCTTCCTTAATCAGCTTGGCCAAACCGCGGACATGCGTCCGAAAATCTGGATATTTGGCATAGACGACAACTATCTTACGACGCACCCGCGAGGTAATGAATACATCAAGCATCTAGCCAAGCCCCTTTCTTCCAGTTTAGTTTGTTCTGTTGCTTTTTATTCTACATTCTTTTCATAACCAATTCAAGACCATTTATCGCCAATTCAATATGATTTGGCTAATCTTATCAATTGATTGCTGTAGTGTTGGCACATTGTTATCTTCATAATAATGATCAACTCCCAAGAAATTCTCTTTAACGTCCAGCAAATGTAGCTCATCAGCAGTAATGTGCAGCCGATCAACCACTGCCACCGACGCCACTGGCGATGCTACGACCAACCTCAGAATCCTAATCGGCTTCAAGAAGTCTAAAGCCACTCCGACGCTAGCAGTATTAGCAAAGCCATCCGATACCAGCACCACCACGCGATCTTTCAGCATATCTTTATCGACTGTACCGCCATCGCCGATCAAGCGATTGAGACTACTATATGTTTCGCGTCTCTTCTCGGCCAAATAGCCATGAAATTCGCTCGTATACTCATCAATCTCGCCTGCCGAAAATTCATCATTATATGTGAAATCGCCAGTTTGCGACACCGCTCCAAAATTCATTCCTTCGCCTGGTATCTCGATATCCTGCGATACCAACAACATCAACACGCAGTGCAGTTGCGCCGCAATTTGCTCGCCCACCACTACGCCGCCGTTACTTAGCGCTACCACAGCGCAGTTTTCGTAGCGATATTTGGCTACCAATTGATCAGCCAAAATCTTTCCTGCTTGCGATCTACTCTCGAAATACATATGCTTATAGTAGCGTGTTAAATTGCCGTAGACAAGGTATAATTAGGCGATGCATTATTATGAAGTAGCGCCCACCAAAATCGTTAAAGCTGACGCTTGCGTATTCACTTACAGCAGCCAGCAACCTCTGGCTATCGGCGCTGTTGTCATTATATCAATCGGTCAGCAATTGCTCACCGGTATAGTTGTAAAAAAAACAACTAAACCTGATTTTGCTACAAAAGAAATTACAACAATCCTCGATCTACCCCCGTTACCACACCCATTGTTGCAAACTGCACAATGGATGAGTAATTACTACATCGCTCATCTGGCATTAGTTTTACAAACCATCTTGCCAAGCGGCCTCACCAAGAAACGCCGCACTCTAAGCCCAAACAGCACTACAACAACACGAAGAGATAGAACACATTTTGTACTCAACAAAAACCAGTCGGCCGCCATTGGCAGCCTGCTAAACGCCAAAAGCGGCACCGTTATTCTGCACGGCGTCACTGGCAGCGGCAAAACCGCCGTCTACATAGAATACGCCAAGAGGCTGATTGCTACTGGCAAATCTGTCATCGTAATTGTTCCAGAGATTGCTTTAACCGCCCAGCTAATCGCCGAATTTCAACACTCTTTTCCCAACCTCATCACCACGCATTCGCAACAAACCGAAGCCCAGCGCCACCACGCTTGGCTGCAAGCACTCAATGCTACCCAGCCAAATGTCGTTATCGGTCCGCGCTCAGCCTTGTTTATGCCATTTAACAACATCGGCGCGATCATTATCGACGAAGCTCACGAACCAGCACTCAAACAAGACCAAACGCCGCGCTACTCTGCCTTGCGGACAGCCGCTATTCTAGCCCGGTATCACCATGCTACCGTAGTACAAGGTTCAGCCACGCCGCTGGTCAGCGAATATTACCTCGCTGCCAAAACTGGCCGGCCCATCATCAATTTACCAGCCCGCGCCAACCCAAATATCATCACTCCCTCTATAAACGTTGTGGATATGACATCGAAAAACGGCTTTTTGCGCCACCGTTTTCTATCCGACTTATTAATAAATACTATCAACCAAAATCTCGAAAACAACAAACAAACGTTAATTTACCACAATCGCCGCGGCACCGCCAGCACCACTCTTTGTCAGAATTGCGGCTGGAGCGCTTTATGCCCGCGCTGCTTTATTCCAATGACTTTGCACGCCGACCAGCACGCGCTAATTTGCCACATTTGCGGATACCGCGAACGCGTGCCCACCGCCTGTCCTGATTGTGGCAGCACTGATATTGTCCACAAAGGCATCGGCACCAAACTGATTGAGAGCGAACTGCAAAAGCTCTTCCCGCAGGCCGCCATCGCCCGCTTCGACGGCGACATTACCAGCAAAAACAGCCTCAATCAGCGCTATCAAGAACTCTACGACGGACATATCGATATCATCATTGGCACCCAAGTTGTCGCCAAAGGCCTCGACCTGCCCCGCCTGGCGTCTGTTGGTATTATTCAGGCTGACGCTGGCCTGGCTCTACCCGACTTTACCACTCGCGAACGCACCTTTCAGCTGTTAGCCCAAGTTATCGGCCGAGTTGGACGGAATGATCAGCCGACATCAATTATCGTTCAAACTTATCAGCCGCAAAACCCAACCATTGTCCAAGGTATCCGCCAGGATTACGCCAGCTTCTACGCCAACGAACTAGCCGAACGCCGCCGCGGCATTTTTCCGCCGTTTGTTTATTTGCTCAAGCTAACTTGCATCTACAAAACTGAAGTCACCGCCATTCGCAACGCCCAAAAATTCGCCGCCAAACTCCGCAGCGAATACCCCGATACTACATTCTTTGGGCCGGCACCGGCTTTCTACGAGCGAGTCCGCGACACCTACCGCTGGCAAATTGTTGTCAAATCGACTAACCGCGCCAAACTGCTCGCCATCGCCAGCCAATTACCCCGAACACACTGGCAATACGACATCGATCCGGCAAATCTGTTATAATATAAAGTTGTGAAGAAAGAAGCTATCATTACCCTGCCAAATCCGCACCTGCGCCAGAAATCGCAGCGAGTTCATGTTGTCTCCGACGAAACCCGCCAGCTCATCAAGGATATGACTGACGCCAGTATCGACTGGGAGAATTCCCGTCCGCACGAAATTAGCGCTGCCCTGGCTGCCGTGCAAATCGACCGCCTCGAGCGTGTCGTTATCGTTCGCGCCGATTTCGAAGACAAAGACAACCAAGAATTTATCCCGCTAATCAATCCAGAAATCGTCAAATATGAAGGCGAAATCACCTACGATTACGAGGGCTGCCTCAGCGTTAAGGATTTTTACGGCAAAGTCCCCCGCTACAGCAAAATCCGCGTTAAAGCCATCAATATCGACGGCAACGAAATCCGCATCAAGGCCAACGGCTTTCTAGCGCGCGTCTTGCAGCACGAAATAGACCACTGCAACGGCATCGTTTTCGTCGACTACATTCGCGACGATCACCAGGCTTTTTACCGCTTAAACGACGAGGGCGAGCTCGATCCGCTCGACTACGAGAGATATGTCAAAGACAACGCCGACCTCTGGGATTAGCCGCCAGCCGATAGTATTCTTCGGCACCGAAGACTTTAGCTTATATAGCCTGCGCGCGCTCGTTGAAGCTGGTTTTAATATCGTGGCCGTCATCACCAAGCCAGACTCCCGCCGCGGCCGCAGCAACAAGCTTATCCAGCCTGCCGTCAAACAATTCGCTAGCCAGCACCATATTCCAGTCTGGCAGCCAAAACGACTAAAAGATATCATAAGTGATATAAAAAATATTACGCCGCAGCCAACTGGCGTCTTGGTTAGCTACGGCAAGATTATCCCGCAAACAATCATCGACCTATTCCAGCCTGGTATCATCAACGTTCATCCGTCGCTGCTGCCAAAATACCGCGGCCCGTCGCCCATCGAATCAGCTATCGTTAACAGAGATAAAACCACCGGTGTGACCATCATGCAGTTAGAACAAGCGATGGATGCCGGCCCGATATACCACCAAGAAGTTTACCCGCTAACCCTTACCGAGACCCAGCCCGAGCTTTATCAAACCCTCGGACAGCTCGGCGCGCAATTATTAACACAGAAGTTACCTGACATCATAAACGGTATACTACAGCCAACACCGCAAGACGATAGCCGCGCCACCTATTGCTCGCTGCTCAGCAAAGACGACAGCCGCCTCGATCTGCAACAGCTAACCGCAGACCAAGCGGAAGCCAAAATTCGCGCCCACCTGACTTATCCGCGTTCGCGCCTAAAAGTCGACCAATATGACCTAATCATCACCAAAGCCCGCGCCGTCTCTACTCCAGAAACACCGCTTGACATCAAATGCGCCGACGGCACCTACCTAGCAATTGACGAACTAATCGCCCCTAGCGGCAAAACTATCAGTGCCGACGCTTTCCTGCGCGGCTACCCGCTGCAAAGATAGCCGCAACCGTCAACCACGACAATTGCAATCGCAAGCACCTAAATCCCAACCGCGGCCGTAGCCTATGCTCCCGCGTCGCCTAGAAGAATCATATCGCGGTTGGCGATAACTTCTTCCTTGAGAGCTTTGACCGTTTGCATCACCACCTCGCGATAGTTCGGACGATGCTGGCCCAACCACTTCAGCGATGCGTACTCTGCTAGTATCGCATTTTGCGGCACGTTGGCTGGCGCATTAGCTTTCAATTGTACATAAATCTGATCATTTTCGAAATCCGGCGCGTTAGCATCCAGCCAGGACGTCACCCGCACCATATCGCGATCCATAAAGCTCTCAAACTCTGCCAGCTGCATCTCGCTCAAACCCTCGCTAAGCTGCAAACCAACACGCAGCTCTAGCTGCTCGCGAAAGTGGTCGAGAAACAGTTTTTTCTGGTCGTCTGGCAAGCTGCCCAGACCCACTTCTTCGAGAAACTTATCGTCTAATTGAAACATTTCACCCCCTCTTGCCTATACATTCAGTATACCGATTATAGCGCTGCTACGCAATACCGAGCTGCTCATTGACAGCGCGGCGCATATCGGCCAATTCTTCGACGTATTCATTCATGACTTCTTGCATGATTTTGCCGTAATCTGGCACAGCATAACGCATCCACAGCGCAGACGCGTAGAAACTCATCGCATCTTCGTCAGTTTCGAACAATTCACGGATAGCCTGGTAATCCTGGCGGCTAGCATAATCGCCGTGAAATTCAGCCAACCAGCGCCGCGTGCGGTCTGGGTTACTGTTGACATCTTCGAATTCTAGCGCCTCTTGCTTTGATAATCGCGCCAAGACTTCTGCAGAAGCCCGTTGATTGAGCTCTTCGGATATCTCGCGCCTATATTGATTTTTCTTCTCCTCTGACAGCGTCGCGACGTTATAGCCAATTGCCGCTAGCAAATTATCGTCAATGTTAAACACTTATTTATCCCTCCTTTTTATTTATGCCATCGGATCATTTGTAATTGTTCAAAATCCCCAAGACTGTTTTTGTATCGCTATTGCCGTCTATCGACAGCCATTGGGTATCGCCGTAGCCATGCCACTGGATATTGTGGCCATCCTGCGCTGCAGCGTCAGCTAATTCATACAATTTAGATATAGCATTATTCTCGCCGAACTGATCAACCGCCCAATCCCACGGATATTTATCAGTGTAACCGCTGAAATCAGCTTCTGTTGGTGCTGGCGGCGGGCCACCCGGACTACCACCTGAACCACCGCCTCCCGAACCACCACCTCCTGAATTAGAAGCTGCAGCAGCCTCAGCCTTATCACCCGTTATCTTGTCACGCAAGCTATCGGCCATATGGCCTACCGGCGTATGATCGTGGAGCTGCTGACCAACCCAGCGGCCGCCAAGTCCGCCGACAGCACCGCCAGCAAGCCTACCGAGAGCCAGAGCCACCCCGTTATCTTTTATTCGCTGCTCGACTTCTCTCGAGATTTTATCTCGATCTTTCTCGGCCGCTTTACGGGTTCGCTTAAACAATTCGTCGGCAACATGCTGTTGACCTTGCAATCCGCCAATTCTGCCAGCCGCTTCTTTAATCTGACTAAATTCATCATCGCCAGCAACTTCCCTTATCCCGCGTTTTTTGCGGCGTTGTTGCATAGCGTCTAGACGAACACCACGCCTAATAGCAGCATCGCCAGCGAACGAGGCAACCGCGCCAGCAGCCATCGATATTGGCCAAACGGCACCAAAGAGGCCTGAAATTATGCCAACTGCCGTGCCCTTGACAGCGCCATGCGCAAAACCAACCGCACCAGCTTTCAGATTGCTCTTCTTCTTGGAGCCTCTAGCAGCGATGAAGCTACCCAACTTCGCCAAAACGCGATTATGCCACTTACCAGCTTCTTCTTCTAGAGCCTCATTCTTCTTCCTCTGTATTATGCCGAATATTCTGCGCTGCTCATCAAACATCTCGTCGGACATTTGCTGCGCAATTTCGTCGTCTGTACCGTTATATTCGCCTCTCTGGCGCTTAGCGTTGACCTTCTCGGACAAATGCTCCATGACTTGCTCTCGCAAATCATCCTCTACGTCGCGCATATAGCTGAGACGCTCTGCCCGCCGCCTATTCTCTCGGCTAGTCCAAATACGGCTAATGATGCCTCTATTGCCACCTTTAGATTCCTCGAGAGCCAAAAGACGAGCGTACCTATCGAGATCCTCAAAGAACGGAAGTTTTTCTGGGTTGGGTTGGCCACCATTTTGTTCAGGACCTTGTCCTGGCTGGTTTGGATTGGCTGGTTGACCATTGTGCCCGGCACCTTGTGTGCTAGCTGGTTGGCCATTGTGCCCGGCACCTTGTGTGCTAGCTGGTTGGCCATTATAACCAGGAGTACGCTGTTGCGCTGCTGGTTGGCCATTATAACCAGGAGTACGCTGTTGCGCTGCTGGTTGGCCATTGTGCCCGGCACCTTGTGTGCTAGCTGGTTGGCCACCATTTTGTTCAGGACCTTGTCCTGGCTGGTTTGGATTAGCTGGTTGGCCATTGTGCCCGGCACCTTGTGTGCTAGCTGGTTGGCCACCATTTT
>CAJPQF010000015.1:0-16994 GCA_905372855.1 Candidatus Saccharimonadota bacterium | reverse complement strand
AACCCGGATTGCCAGGATGAAAACCTGGTGTCCTAACCGTTAGACGATAAGGCCGCACTTACAGATATCTTAACAGATTGACCTTATTTGCGCAATAAACAATTACTAATACCGCGGTGGCAGCTCGGTTGTGGTGTCGGTTGAAATAGAGCTGTTTGCGTTAGCTTTATTATAGGCCCACAAGTACGTATCCATCCGCGCGTTGATAATCTCCGCTGGTGTGGTATAACCATTCTCATTGCCAGCCGAACCGTCAGCTCCGTGAGTACGGCGCAGCTGCAAAACACGCGCCGACACTACCCCATTAATCTGTAACGGCTTGTCACAAACCGTCGATTTCAATCCGCTAGTATAATCAGATCGGATCAATGCTGATCGAACACCACTCTCGTCAACTTCGCAGGTAGAGATTACACCGCCCACGCCAGCATTAGTACCCGAAGTAATTAGCCAAGCATCAATATTAGTCACATTATCCTTAACAATGATATTACGCGCATAGATCACAACCTGCGGCAATTGACTAGCGCTAGAGAAATTACCAGTATCATAACGTATGTCGCCGTCTACGACCACCGTCTTGTCACCGGCATCAATGATAACCGACCTACCCATCCCGATAGTGCCGCCCGACAAATTCACGATTGCTCGCGACGATGACAATTTGTACGAGCCATCTAATCCGTTAAGCGAGATATTCTCGCCCGCCAACGGACGCTGAGTACCAAAATAACTAGATTTGACAGTATTTTGCGCGCCGATAGTTCCCCATTGTCCATATCTAGCCTTATTATTGGCAAATGTTAGGCCATTTAACTCGCTATCTGCCGCCATACCCAACCGCGATGTCGTACCCATGCCAGAAAGAGCACCTCCTGATGCCGACACAACATTTGACCGGCTATACGACGAAATTTCTGGCGCAAACATACCGTATTCGCCCCAGCTGCCAATAGAATGAGCGTTACCGCTCATATTCAGCGTACGCGCGCCGCCAGTATAGATACCGGACTTATACTGCTGGGTGATTAAAGCATTTGCGATATTGCTCGACCCGACACGCACATCGCCACCCCAGATTTGTACCATTGGCCTCTTGGAAATACGGTAGCAACGCGGATACGATACACGGCGTTTTGAAGAATCTCCCGTTGTATCCCAGTTATACTTATTAACAGTAGCTACCCGGCAAATTACATCGCCAATCTTGTATCGTGCCGTATCAAGCGCCGATGTATCAATAACTTCAGTCCTGTCAAAAGCACTCTGCTTGTTATTTGTTGGCGTACAATCGCTAATTTTACCAGACAATTGCGGCTGAGAGTTGAGCCAAGAGCATGTGTTCACGCCTGCGCCATAGGTCGTATCGGCATAATGCCTGTCTCCGTCATTCTTATTGAATATGCCATTTAGTATACTGCCCAGTTGACCATCCGACATTTCCGCAGCCGATCCAGTGAAGGCAAACGTAAAGACATCGGCATCACTACTACCGCCAGCTTCGCGACGCCCGCCCGTATTGTATATAGTGCTATCTAGCGTTGTCGCATTACCTTGTTCTAGTACGCCAATAGCCGTTGACCCGCCCGCCGAACCAACTCCTGGCACCAAATTAAAGTCCGAAGCCACCCTTGCGCAGGCAGGTTCGCTAGAGGCCCAGTCCCTACGTACTACCGAGTCTGGCCACGTCCACCATATCTGCGTACATATATAAGACCCCGCTCGGCTACCGTCGTTGGGTACGCGAATCTTCATACAATCGTCGCCGTCTCGACCACTCCAAGTATTTGTATTATTAGGACTTTGCACTAAGTTATTAAGCGCCGACCGGCATTTATTGTTATAAATATTACTGACCGCTCCGCGTGCAATGAGAACTCTATGTCCATTATTGCTACCACCGCAATGGCGCCAATCCTTACCGGCACAGCTAGCAACATCGTGCAGATTATTAAAATATGCCGATTCTATAACTGCTTGTACGCTAGAATTTGTATGCTGATAATTTGAATATGGAGTATTCCGAAGAGTCGCTATAAATTCGGCCTGTTTTCCAGGAAAGACATCAGGCTTACCATCTAGATGCCGCTCGGCGTACGGGCGAGAAGTACCAAAAGCGTTAAAATTATTATAATTCGCATAAGTCTTGTTGTCGGAACGATTATAGATATAGCTTTCGCCTTGGACTTTCCAGCCGCTAGGCCGCGGTTTACGGCGTACCCACAGTGAGATATTATCGGTACCGCAGTTAACATGAGAACCGCTATAAGTGTATACTTTATTACCTCTCATGACTGCCAGACAGCTTTTCGCACCAAACGTAACCAGCTCTGACGGGCCGCCAGGTTGAGCGACACCGTTAACGTCAGCTCCTAGATTTAATTGATCCCATTCGCTTTCACCGTTTATCCATTGATATTCAGGACCACCGCCGCCATAATAACCCCTATTAAAGAAATAATTGCCATTGCCGTCTATATGACCTGCTGGATTAGTTACCCAAACAGACCTGCCCTGCCCGTTGAAAGTGAAAAGAGAGTAAATCCTAATTGGATTACGAAATCGTTGGGTATTCCACGAGCCTCGTATGGTAAAGTATAGTGTCGTTGCATTCCAGTCCATCTCGATCGGGTTGGTCGGCGAAGACCCCACCATACTGAAATAGTTCGTATTATGATAAGACGCCCACCAGACAGCGCACGGGTGATTAATATAATCGCCGCAAGGATCGCCGCCCCAAGCTTGCTTCTCCATATCGTTACGTCCAGAATTCCAACCATAAACTGCATACGACGTATCGCTTCTCAGCAAGCAAACAATACCTGCTGCTGCCACAATAACAAAACAGCTAAGCCACCACTTCAAGCCACGCAGCAGCCCCTCGTGCATTATTGCTTATTCTCCGGAACTGATTGCTTGCTGCGCAGCAAATTTAACTGCTCAACATTAACTGGCACCTTCAGCCTACCGCTAGCGTATATTCCTTTGTCTGACAGGTTTTTTATTTTGTTATATAAATCGTCCGTCTTCTGGCTATGACCGTTCGCATCTGCGGTCGTATGATAAAAATACAAGGCAACAACACACGTGGCGTCATCAGCGTAGTGATTCTTTTTTTCTATTTCGCCAGCAATCTTCTTCAGATTATCAGGGGAAGATATACTACCATTAAACTTATCAATGATATCATTTCCGCACACATTATAGTAAACCAGCGCGCGCTGTTCTGGCGTTTTTACGCCGCCGTAAAGATATCCCAGTGCTGCCGCAGCGACAACAGCTGCTATAACCGCCAGGCCGCCGCCTATGATAAATCCCGTCTTCCTCTTCATAAATAAAAGTATACCATTTATGCTTTGCTGCCGTCTAGAGCTGGCGGCGACTTTAACTCCGCAATCGGTAGCCGAAAGCCAAAAGTACTACCCTTGCCGAGCTCCGATTCGAAAATCATCGTACCGCCATGCCCTTCGACTACTTTCTTCGCCAAGAACAAGCCGATCCCCGTGCCGTCCGGCCGCTGCCGCCGAGCGTTGTCGCCGCGAAAGAACTTAGTGCCGAGCTTTTTCTTGGCAGATGGCGATACACCCATTCCCTTGTCAATTACCCGCAAAACTGCCTGGCCATCTTCAATTGACAATCGGATCTTTACCGTATTAGCGTCTGGTGAATAATAAATAGCGTTATCAATGAAATTCATAATAACTTGGCGAATCTTGGTGTCGTCTAGATACAGCAGCGGAAAGCGCGCTGGCTGGCGATACGTGACCTTGACCTTATGCGTATTTGCCACCTGATCTACGTTTGCAACCTCTTCGGCAACCAGCTGCGACAGATCAACCGCTGTGCGATTGATAATAAACTTACCAGTCTGCAAACGGCTCACGTTCAAAAAATCACTAACCAATCGCACCATCCGCTCGCTGCTGCGAAAAGCCTCTTCTAGCAGCTGCCGCTGCGGCGGTGTAATCTCGCCAGCGTCGCCCTCGAGAACCATACTCAAGTAGCCTTTTACGCTGGTCAGCGGCGTCCGCAGCTGGTGACTGGCCATACTGACAAACTCATCTTTAGTGGCATCCAGGGCCTGCAATCTTTTGTTGGACTGGCGCAGCTGACTAGTCGCCTCATCGACTTCCTTCTCTAAATTTCCGGCTAAGCGGCGAATCTCCTCTAGGCGAAACATGTTCAAAAGCGCCACTGATAGATTACGCGCCAAAACATCAAACAGCTCAAATTCCTTACCGCGAATCTCGCAGCCATCACGCCGCTCGCCAATTACTAGGCAACCAATTTTCTGATCAGCAACGCACAGCGGTAAGATTGCTGCAATACCATATCGAGCATAATCACCAATGTCGCCAGAACCAAGCGTCTGTGAATCCAACCATGCCGGCACATTACGCTTGCCAGCAATATACGGCTGGTGATATTGATCGCAAAAAGCCACGCCAGCAAAACGTACTTGCAGTACACTAACAAAAGTTTCTAAATAGCTATTTAGTAATGTATCAATGTCTTTGGCATCAACCATTTTGCGCGTCAGAACATCCACAACTTGCTGCGAACGATACGATGGACGACGAACTCTACCAAAAAACCGCTTCATTGCCTTTATAGTACACTTTTCTCGACGATAACGCTAGAGCTTACTCGAAAAGTAACCGGGATATGCTATTATAAAAGCATGACAACTATCGCTATTATCGAGGACGATCAAGTAATCAACCAAATGTACCGGATGAAGTTCGAGGCGGCTGGCTTCGATGTGGTTACTGCCAGCGACGGCGAGACTGGCGTTAAAGTGGTTCAGCATGCTAATCCTGACATCATTTTGCTTGATCTGCAAATGCCGAATATGAACGGCACCGAAGCGCTGCGAAAAATCCGCCAGCAGCCTGCTAATGCTAATACGCCAGTTATCATTCTAACCAACCTAGGCGAAGAAGAGGCACCTGCCGAGCTGCGTAACCTAGGTATTCATAGTTATATCGTCAAGGCTAATCTAACACCTAGCCAAGTTGTCATCCACGCCAAAGAAGCACTGAACGATAAGCGATAGAATTACTATAACTTACCGACTTGCCGCAAGCACGCCTCAATCAGATGATCAAATAATACTGCGTATGTCAACGGACCGACACCGCCCTTTCGCGGTGTAATCGTAATATCACTGCGCTGGCGAACCGCATCGTCAACATCGCCGACCAACACGCCGCCTTCGCTCGCCGTACCAGCATCCACCACTACCGTCTCTGGCGCGATCATTTCGGAGGTGATCAAGTGCGGCACACCTGTCGCCGTTACAATTACGCTACATTTTTGCAAACTATCCGCGGTAGCTGGATTCGTCTTGTCGTAGACCTGCACGTTTAGACCGCGCTGCTGCCACATTTTTTCGAGCGGCGCTCCGACAAGCTTACCGCGACCCACGATAGCAATTTGCTTATCCGATAGCTCGATATTATACCCAGCCAATAGCCAATCGATTGCTTGCGCAGTAGCGCTCGGATAGATACTACTAGACCCTAAACCATCAACATCTTTCTCTGGCGCGATTAATTGGCACAGCTTTTCGGTCTGCGACACGTCATCAATCGGCAATTGCAAAATTATCCCCTGCACTACTGGATCGTTGTTAGCTTGATCAATAGCCGCCATCATATCAGCTTGCGCGACTGCTTGTACGTCAACATCAATCAGAATATCTGCTGCGTAACGTGTTTTCATCCGAACATACGTTTGAATCGCTTGGCTAGCGTTTTTGCTCATTATAATAACTAGTTTTGGTACCACACCATATTCTTGGCGTAGATTTCGTACTTGACGCGCTTGGCGCTGCTTAATAAAACCTTGCAGTTCCTTGCCATTTAACTGTTTCATGATATACTGTCCTTTCTATCATCAATAAAAGCTGCCCATTGCCGGATCTTGCGCAAAATGGTTTTGAGTGGTAATTCGATTAACATATCCAACACCATCGACACAATATTAACCTGCGCGTATTTATCACTCATCCACCGGCCAGCGACTACAAACGGCAAATACAGCGTATCGCGTACAAAGGTAAAGCCGTTGCTAGCACTGCGCACAATCTCGAGATCGCGAATCAACCGACTCAAGCGAAAGCCTAGGAAGCTCGCCGCCGAGAAAAATACAAAGAAAATAATAATATGCACTGGTGAAAAACCAATCAACGTCAGCAGCCAAGTCGCCAGCGCGAACACCGCCAGACTCATTACGCCGTACATAATCGAAAACATCGAGCTATACGTCCGTCCCGCTAATTGCCGCCGCATCAGTACAGTATTATCGCCGCCGTAGAGCATCTGATCGACTCGTTTAATCAGCGCTTCGGTATTTGCGTATCCCGGCACATTCAGCGTTAAGCGCAGCAACACCATGTATATCGGCGGGAAGAACAAATTGATCATCAGCACCAACCACTCAATTTGTCCGTGCGCCCATAGGTCATACGGCACTTCAATAGCGATGCCAATCAAAAACTTAGTAATTACCAAGAAGACCACGCTGCGCATAATAGCCCGGTTAATTCGCGCCATCATACTAGAATATTCACGGTTCACTTGCCGCTCAAATTCGTCGAGAAATGCCTCGCGTTTTTGCAACAATGCCGGGAAGTCGTCTTGCGTCTCCATCATATGGCGAATAACACGCAGCGGCGCCCCCTGCCGATCAACCACGCGGCGCAGCTCTTCGACCGACGTGCTGCGCAGCATCTTATCAATTTTACGATTAAATTCAACAAAAGCCTCAAGTGACTCAACGCTCGTTCCATAACGCACCAATAGCCCTGCGCGCACCGTGGCTACGTCGCTCTTCATCAGCGCCTGCTGAATAGCCACATAAAGCGCAGCTCCATATTCATCAGCCGAAGTCGATTGCAGCGCATCCCGCGGAATTGCTGTCTCGAAATATTCATACGCAAAATCAATAAACGCATGATCGCCAGCGTGATCAACCAATACATTCGCCGCCAATACCGACAGAGTTTCTAACAGCCATGCCGAAGAACGATCCAAATTGATTGAACGATCAGCAATCAGCTTTTCATACGCTTTATAGTGCGCTGTTGCTAGTTTTGAAATCTCTTTGATTTGGCTACGCGACACGCTATCGTTGGGCAAATATCCCGCAAAAGTCAATTCAACCACCAATTCTTCGCCGCTTTTTCGGACCAACGCCTCATCGCGAACAATAAACGATTGTTTGAAAAACCGCCGGATAGCATTTTGTAGCAGCAAGTGCTCCTCGGTATTTTCAGCGGCGTTGCGCAGCTGCTCGTAAGCCGCCGTCAGCATGCCGCCAGCACCAACGACATTAATTTTATCAGCCTGACTAAGTATTTGCTGCCGCTCATCAGACTGCCGCTGTGCATATATAACACCTGCCCGCAAGTGGGCGCCAATTCGATTCAACTCTGGCATTATTCGTATATTATCGTCGATTTTCACAGAATTAGCAAGAGTAAGCGTCATCATTTGACTACCCAACAGACCGAAAATTCCTAGCGTTCATATTTACTTTTACCTCTATCTATGCTATAATGAAAAGATAAGGGCCAGTAGCTCAGCTGGTTAGAGCACCTGCCTCTTAAGCAGGGTGTCGAGGGTTCGAGCCCCTCCTGGCCCTCCACGAAACTCCATGTAAAAAACTCATCATTGCGATGAGTTTTTATTATCGGCTAGTTGAATAATGGTACCCCGAGCAGGGTTCGAACCTGCGGCCTTGAGCTTAGAAGTCTCCTGCTCTATCCAGCTGAGCTATCGGGGCACTCTGAAAATGTATTTAGTCGCCCGATTCGCTTAGACAGAAGCTGGATAGAGCTATGCGATTTTTGTCGCTGAGGGCTCACCAGCTGAGCTATCGGGGCAAATATTTTGGTGCGGGTGCGGAGAATCGAACTCCGATCTCGAGTTTGGAAAACTCGCATACTAACCGCTGTACTACACCCGCGCACTATATATTATATCATTACGTTAGTGTATAATAAAAGCATGGGACGTTTATTTGACCGCTTCTCAACTAATAGCACGCAGAGCGATGCTATGCATTCAAGCGGATTAACCAATAACAAGCCGCAGGTTGGCGGCAGGATTGCCAAAAATAGCTTTCAACGACGCCAAAACACCAACCGGCAATATATCGGCGCATACAAGGATTCTGGAGTCAGAAACGCTTATCGCAAAGCGTGGCAAGACCAGAAAATCGCCACAGCCAGCACCAACGGAACGCAAGCGACTAATAGTAACCAGCCGCAAAGCTCGCGGGTCTCTGATGCAAACTCGCGAAGCGCAGGAGCCACGCAAACAAATAAATCGTCGCTCATCACGCCTACAACCGAACCGACTGTTCCGTCGCGTACTTTCACCGAGCCGATCAAGCCGTCGCGCGACCCGTTCAACCGATAGTATTTATGATTTAGAGTCAAATAAAACACCCGAGACTAATGAAGAAAACCGGGTGTTTTATTTGGGGCGAAAGATGGGATTCGAACCCACGGCCTCCGGAGCCACAATCCAGCGCTCTAACCAACTGAGCTACTTCCGCCATAATAAATACTACGAAATGTACTAGCAGAATCTTGTCAGTTGGTTGGAGCGAGCGCTATTTTTGATGCTCACGGCTGCCCAACTGAGCTACTTCCGCCACATTACCCCTTTCTCGGGGCATTTATTACTATAGCAGACAGGCGCTTGATTGTCACTATTCCCAAACGGTTTCGATATCTGCACCTAACGAGTTCAGGCGGTTAGCAATATCTTCGTAGCCGCGATTGATATTGTAAACATCGCGCAGTACCGATTTGCCAGGCGCCGCCAGCATCGCTAGCAAAATCACTACGCTCGGACGCAGTGCGGCTGGCGCTGTGATATCAGCCGGCTTCCAGCGAGTCGGGCCAGAGATATAAACCCGGTGCGGGTCGACCATATTCACTTGAGCATTCATTTTAGTCAGTTCAGTAAAGTAGATTGCTCGATTTTCGTAGCTCCAATCGTGGATCAGCGTGCGGCCCTTGGCTACCGTGGCGCACAATCCCAAGAACGGCAGGTTATCCATGTTGATGCCCGGAAACGGCAGAGCATGAATCTTATCTTTCGGAGCATGCAATTCGGATTTTTTGAGCACGATATCAACTAGACGAGTGCAACCATTGCGCGCCATGTACTCTTCGGAAATATCGTACTGCAGACCCATACCCGCCAGAGTCGCTAGCTCTAGCTCCATAAATTCAATCGGCACGCGCCTGATAGTAATTTCTGAACCAGTCACGACACCAGCCGCCACGAAACTCATCGCTTCAATTGGGTCTTCGCTTGGGAAGTACTCGACGTCACAGTCAATTGATTTTTTGCCAGTAATCTTGAGAACAGTGGTACCGATGCCCTCTATTTTGACACCTAGCTTTTCTAGGAAGAAACAAACATCTTGCACCATATAGTTCGGGCTAGCATTGCGAATAATAGTCGTACCATCATAAAGCGCCGCCGCCATAACGACATTCTCGGTGACCGTATCGCCGCGCTCGGTCAAAATAATTGCTCGATCAACACGCTGCGGTTTAGCCGTGGCAAGATAGTTGTCATTGACTGCTTCGACGCTCAAACCAAACGGTGCTAGACCCGCCATATGCGGTTCAACCGTCCGCGTACCCAGGCTGCAGCCGCCAGCAAACGGTATCTTGAACGTCTCGTATTGGTGCAATAGCGGACCCAAAAACATAATGATACTGCGCGTCCGCTTAGCAGCCTCGACATCCATACTATCTAATTGTAGGACTTTCGGCGGATCAATTTCGAGGTCGTGTTCGCTAATCCAACGACATCGCACGCCTATACTTTCCAGCACCTCAATAATGCGATTAACCTCCTCAATCCGTGCTACCCGGCGCAGCGTCGTTTTGCCTTTGTTGAGTAGACTAGCACACAGCAATCCAACAGCAGCGTTCTTGCTAGTTTTGATCTCAATTTCACCATGCAGCTCCCGGCCGCCGTTGATACGAAAGTTAGTTTTGCCCGAGCTATTAATCCGTACTATTTCGCTTGACAGCACCTCGCCGATACGCGCAATCATTTCGAGACTGATATTCTGCTTGCCGTTCTCGATTCGATTAATTGCCGACTGGCTAGTGCCAAGCTCCTCTGCCAGTTCGTTTTGAGTCATATTGCGTGCTTGGCGCGTTTCTTGGATGAGCGCGCCAATATTTTTGAGATACTTCGCCGTTTTCATGTCACCATAATATACCTGATATGATATATTGTCAAGAAATTCAATCGCAACCAACTCTATTTCAAAACGTTACAGTAAATGATTATAAGTGCTAAAATATAGATAAGAAAAAGGAGGATAATCATGAAAGACATCGCAGTTGCTGATTGTATCGCCGGCGAAGAGGGGCGCCAGCGTGACGGTTTGGAACTGATACCAAGTGAAAATTACGTTAGCAAAAACGTTCGCGAAGCGCTTGGCAGCGTTTTTACCAATAAATACAGCGAAGGTTACCCTGGCCGACGCTATTACGGCGGCCAAGAATTCACCGACCGCGTCGAACAGCTAGCCATCGACCGCGCCAAAAAATTATTCCGCGCTGACCACGCCAATGTCCAGCCGCACAGCGGTGCGCCAGCTAATGAAGCAGTTTACAGTGCTTGGTGCCAGCCGGGCGACACTATCTTGGCGATGGACTTGAGCCATGGCGGGCACCTGACGCACGGCTCACCTGTCACCCGCAGCGCTCACTTATACAACTTCATCCCGTACAAAATGAAAAATATCGAAACCGGCGAAATTGATTATGAAGAGATTCGCCGCTTAGCACATGAGCATCAGCCGCGGATTATTTTGGCTGGCTTCAGCGCCTACCCGCGCGAACTGGATTGGGCTAAATTTGCCGAAATCGGCCGCGAAATCGACGGCTGCCTACTGATGGCTGACGTAGCGCATATTGCCGGGTTAATCGCTGGCGGCGTAGCCAAGAATCCGCTTGATTACGGCTTTCATGTCATGACTACTACCACCCACAAGACACTGCGCGGCCCTCGCGGCGGCTTAATACTCAGTACGGGCAAGGTGACTAGTCCGCTCAAAAAACCCGCCAAAACGCTCGAGAACATCCCGACACTAATTGATCGGGCAGTCTTCCCAGGTATGCAAGGCGGCCCGCATATGAACACCATCGCTGCCAAGGCAGTAGCTTTTGGCGAGGCGCTACAGCCAGAATTCCGCGACTACGCGAAAAATATCGTCGCTAACGCCGCGCGGCTAGCCGAAGAACTGCAAAAACGCGGCTTCCAATTAGTGACTGGCGGCACCAGCAATCACTTGATATTAGCCGACATCAACAAGAGTTTTGGTATCGATGGCAAAACTGCCGAGATCGCTATCGATAAGATCGGTCTGACACTAAACGCCAACGCCGTACCCGACGACCCGCTGCCGATGTTCCGGCCCAGCGGCATTCGCCTAGGCACGCCCGCCATCACCACCCGCGGCTGCCAGGCAAGCGACATGGCGCAAATCGCTGAGTGGATCAAGCAAGCGATTGACGCCCGCGAGAACGAGAAGAGATTAGGAGTTTTGCGCGAGGAAGTGAGGGAGTTTTGTCGGGCATTACAATTATCATCAGTATAACTTTAAGTCTATTACAGCAGAAACGTCCTAGCACACGCCAGGACGTTTCTATTTTCAACTTAATCTTCTATAGTTATTTAGCAGCCAGAACCAATCTTTCGCTCTTTTGCCTTGCTCGCTGTGTAGTCATAGTAAGTGATTTTTGCGCCAGTGGCGGGACTACCACAAGTCGCATAGTTCAAGACGTTCTCTTTGCTTGGCTTATTCGCATCAGTAATAGCAGTACTGCTTACTGTCAATGCATTGGTATCCACGTGCCAAGGTTTACTAGCATTAGCCGGGTCAACCATTTTACCTGGAGTAGTCGTCGAAGAATCTAGGTCGGCAGGTTTTGGATAGTCGCTCTCATTTGTGAAATAAATCTGAACCTTATCAGCCAGCGTCTTCGCGCTTGATTCTGCGGTTGTTGTACGTGCCTGGTTCTGAATACCATTATAAGCAATCAATGAAATCACCGTCAAAATCGCGATGATGACGATCACAATCAAGAGCTCAACAAGGGTGAAACCTCGGTTTTTAAGTTGTTTTGTTGTCACAGTAATGTGCCCCCTATTTATTATGTTAGTTAATTGTAATTTGATAATACTACACCGATAACGAAAGCGCAAGTGGTTTTTTAATAGATGTAGCGGTTCTGCGTCGGGCGCAAGAATAATGATTCGGTTGGTGCGCGGGCATCAATATGGGTACCGTCACCAATCTGCCCGGCGTCATTCAGACCCCAGCAATACGAGTGTCCGTTTTCTACCACCGCGCATCCACGGTTAGCGCCAGCAGCCAGATCAATTATCCGCTGCCCCGCCGGAATCCCGCCTGGGCCAACCAATATCTCTATCGGTTTTACCGATCGGTTGTTGGGAAGCGCGCCAGGAGCAAGGTTCGCCCCTAAATGACCATAAGCATTAGTCCCCCAGCAGAACACTCTACCGCTATTCATCAGCATGCATGAATGCCAAATGCCCACTTCAACCTTCTTCACTTTATCTGACGGCGACAAGCCTGCTGGCCGATCAACCTTGACTGGAGTAGCCTTTTTAGCAATATAGCCGATATGCGCCATACCTAATTGCCCAGCGCGACCATTACCCCAGCAGTATGCCTCACCGTTAGCAGCAGCACATACGTGAGTAAACCTGTCTGGCTCGCCGCTTTGAGCCAAATATCCATCCTGCGATATATTCGTTACATTGGTCAAACCAGAAACTCTCATAGGACTATAGACTGGCTGAGCGGCAGGGCTAGCAGATGTATTATTGCCAATCTGACCAACATTATTCTGACCCCAGCAATAAGCAAAGCCATTGGCGATAGCGCACATATTCATCGACCGCGTACCACTGGTCGCTAGCGCAGTTGCCGTATAATTACTCGGCAGACCGCCAGAAATACCTGATTTAACTAAAGTCGGCCATGGACGCACCTTTGTATTGTCACCAGTACCAGTCACGCCGTGAAAACCCTCACCCCAGCAATATATCTTGCCGCCAGCGATAGCACACGAAGTATTATATGAACCGCCGATGCTAGTTACTGTTTTACCAGCCAGCGCCCCCTTAACCTCAATAGGAACATTTGAATGTTCTTCGTCGCCGGATCGTCCATTACCAAGCTGACCAGTACCATTGTAGCCCCAGCAATAAACTTTACCTTCAGCCAGAGCGCAACTATGATACTGAGCGGTAAATAAGTCATCAATTCTCTTGCCGTAGAGAACTCCTGTTTGTTTAACTACTTTGACTGGTATATCGGAATCGACGCTAAGCGCAGCTTTTGCTGGATTGCCTGGATTATGACCAACAGACCTCCCGTTGCCCAACTGGCCATAACGATTCCTGCCCCAGCACCAAATACTATTGGATAGAATACCGCACGTTCGATAAGTACCGCTAGAAGACTTCGTAGCAACCAGACCGGGACGAGTGATAAGCTTTTTAACCGAAACAGTGTACTCTCGCAAAACCATACCGCCAGAGTCCACAAGCTGCGTTTTGCCAACAGCCGAGACATCCGAATGATGATCATCATGAAAATTAAGATCGCCAACGGTGAAAATTGTACGGATCGAACCTTCGCTCATAACGTATTTATTGGTCGGAATCTTACCGTCTTGACCTTTGCAGTCGCTGCTTGGCGTCAGATACAAGCCAGCAGCCCCAGCAACATGACCCCATGTTTGTTTCCAGTTGTTTATATCTAGACACGCATTAGCTGCCGCCGTCCCCGATTCGCCAGCTTCTTGAGCCAGCTTATAATAATACTCCTCGCGAGAATAAATATACGAACGCGTAGTAACGCGATATGCAGCCGCTAGCACCGCCAATATAAATGTTGTCATTATAATCATTACTGCTAGAGAATAGCCCTTATCAAAGCGAATCATTCCTCATTTCCTTTCCGAACAGTTAATGACTGAGATATTTTAGACACTCCCCCCACAGGAGGACTAATTGTTATATCAATTTTAACCTTGTTAGCATTTTCAAACATATGGTCGGAGCTGTGAGCAGCATCGTACTGGTTGGCTATTGGCGTATCATCCTTAAAATATTGAACATCAAATGCCGAAACGTTGCGAGCAATTGTTTCGTCGCGATAAAGCGATCGCCCTGGCGTTGCACCGCCAGTAAATTCGGACGACTGCGGAGGTATGGATTGTACTGCGATCTTGCGCCAAAATTCGTTATTTTCATCGCCGGTACCACATATAGCAGAAGCGTTAACACCAAGGGCTTTATATCTTTCGCTTTTTATATCATCAAATATAACCCTTCGATACAATGTATTGTCCCGCATGAAGTAGACCACCATCTGTCTGTATTTTGGCTGGAGACGTCTTTCTGTACTGCAATTAAACCTTTTTGTTGCAGCATAAACTACCTCGCGAGAGCCTGCCCCGCGCCGCAAATTAGTCGCATATTGTATCAGGAGTAAGGCCCGCCTATTACCACCTCCGCCAAAATATTTCCAAGTTTGCAGAGTAGGCGCAGGAGTACTCACCGCGCCATATCCATACCGATCGATCATATTCATATCACCCCTTCTAGAAGTAGAGGCGATCTCGACTGAAGCCAAAACATCCATTTCGATAGCGTCCATCGTCACGTGCATGTCACGCGTCATTGAAGCAAGCGCATCTGCTGCTATAGCCTGGCGGTAAGATGCTGATATAATACCGCCAAATATTACAACCACTATAAACATAACGGCCGTCGTCACTATTAGCTCCACGATAGTGAATCCAGATTGATTAGAATGCCGCATATGCAACATGGGTTACCCTCTTACCATTACCATATGTTACTACAGACTCAACACGAATCGGCATACCCAAACTGTTGACAGTGTCGCCGCAACCATACGGCGCCGATGCTACAACTTTTTGCTTGGTAGTTCCGGGCAACTCACTAATATGCCCTTCTGAGTCAAGCAATACCTGCTGCACAGCGCCTGGCAGCTGACTGGTACACAAAAACCAAGTTGGCGGAGCTCCGTTAACATACTTACGCATATTATCGTACGCTAAATAACTAGCCTTTTGATCCTGGCGGTTGATAATCGAGAGTATACTAACCTGGGTATGCATCGTTAATATACCAAGCGATATTATCGAAATAAACAACAGCGTAACTACCACTTCAACAATTGTAAAACCTTCGTCCGTTCTCACCTTGACCATATGCTGTTCACCTGATAAAGCGCATTATCTGATTCGCTATAGTAATATATTCTGAAACCGACGCAAACATCCTTACCCGAAGCGCCGTAAATTTTATCGCAGTCGGATCTCTCTCTGTCTTGAGCACAATACCTATAGAGCATTTTCTGCTCATCCGTCCAGCCCCAGCTGGCTGGTATCGGGCCAGCCGCCGGGCAGCCCTTGACTAGCCTATTGCCAGAACGAGAGGGATCTTGCACAACTGTAGTGTCACTAAAATATTTGCCTATATCAGCTAACAGCGCGTTGCCAGTTGGATATTCATGTCCCCTGGAAGTGGTGTTGTATTTATAATAACGTTCAAGATCTAGAGCCATGGCTTCAGCGCGAGCTCTACGGGTTGCATCGCGGCCTTTCGCCGTCAAGCCATTGAGCGTAGTCATAGCAATTATCAGCAGCACGCCGATGACGGTAACTGCAATAACCACTTCAACTATAGTAAACCCGCCCTCTTTACGCTTCATGACTTAATTGTAGCGCACAATTTATAAAATGGCTATGCTTTTTCTGAGTTTTTGCCAGGTATCTCTAACGGCTCTTGCTCAATGGTCATACCAAATTTTTGGTAAACGGTGTCAATGATTTTTTGGCGAGCTTGCGCTAGATCTTCATAGCTCTGTGCCGACTCATTGATAAGGACTAGCGCGTTTTTGTCGTGGACGCGCATACCATAATGAAGCGTACCTTTGAGCCCGCATTGATCAATTAGCCAGCCAGTTGGAATTTTGTATGTATCATGCGACATATCATAATGCGGGATATCAGGATACTTCTGCTGCAATTTAGATAATTTATCAGCCGAAACAATAGCGTTCTTGAAGAACGAACCAGTATTTGGGCGGGCTTTCGGGTCGGGCAACTTATCAAAGCGAATCTTCATCACAACTTCGCGTAATGTTTGCGGTGAATAATCGTGAATATTGTGCTCGTCTAAATAACGCTGAATCGCTGCATAAAACGGCGGTTTAGATTGATACCGCGACAAGTTAAACGTTACTGATGTTATAATATAGCGCCCCGCCCAACGACCGCGAAAAATACTATGACGATACGCAAAGTCACACTCAGCATTGCTAATAGTTACAAATTGGTTATCGCGCGTATCGTAGGCATTGACCGAGACAATCGTCGAAGCAGCCTCTTGTCCATAAGCGCCAATATTCTGAACTGGCGCCGCACCGACCGTACCAGGGATCGCCGACAGGCACTCCACGCCGCTGAGATTCATCTCGACCGTCCGCCGTACGAAGTCATCCCAAACCTCGCCAGCACCAGCTACAATCGTCACCAAATCGTCAGTTTCGTCAACAACTTCAAAACCTGGGATGCGAT
Organism: Candidatus Saccharimonadota bacterium; assembly: GCA_905372855.1. GTDB lineage: Bacteria > Patescibacteriota > Saccharimonadia > Saccharimonadales > Saccharimonadaceae > Saccharimonas. Next base: position 301 of record CAJPQF010000015.1, on the reverse strand, counting down.
TGAGTATAATAAGTCCGTCGAAACCCTCGTCGTGCGCTAACGTATTACTGCCGCCGCCGAGAACGTATATATCCAGATTGTGCTCATGAGCATAGCGTACTGCTTCGGCGATATCGGCGCGAGTTCTAGCCTCGACAACTTGCCGAGCCACGCCGCCAAGCTGCATAGTTGTAAGCTTTTTGAGAGAGATATCCTGCTGTATGTTCATAGTTTGATTATACAATATGTGATATAATTGCGATAGGCGCCCGTAGCTCAGCGGATTAGAGTACTTGGCTTCGAACCAAGGGGTCGCAGGTTC
>CAJPQF010000014.1:0-17117 GCA_905372855.1 Candidatus Saccharimonadota bacterium | reverse complement strand
CGTTCGGGCAAACGCACGCGCTGCGCGGCGTCAGCCTGGATGTCGAGGCGGGCGAAGTGCTGGCGATTATGGGTCCGTCGGGCTCTGGCAAGTCGACGCTACTGCATAGCTTGGCGGCGATTACCAAAGTTGATAGCGGCGAGATTGATTTCGACGGTCGGCGGATTGACAAACTGAGCGATGATCAGCGCAGTATTTTACGGCGCACCAGCTTTGGCTTTGTCTTTCAGTTTGGACAGTTGGTGCCAGAGCTGACAGCGCTGGATAACGTGGCGCTGCCGCTGCTACTCAACGGCGTCAAGCGTAAAGATGCTTATCAACAGGCGAAAACATGGCTGAATAAGGTTGAACTAGGCAATAAAGCTGACAGCATGCTAGGCGAGTTGTCGGGCGGACAAATGCAGCGGGTGGCGATCGCCCGGGCGATGGTGGCTGAACCGAAGATTTTGTTTGCTGATGAGCCGACAGGTTCGCTGGACAGTTTGAACTCAGAGAGAGTTATGGAGCTATTCATCAAAACTGCCAAAGAGCACGACACAACAGTCATCATGGTGACGCATGAGCCGACAATTGCCGCCTATGCTGATCGGGAAATTATTGTCCGCGACGGGCAGATTTCCGGCGCGGATGCAGCGGTGAATATGGCGCAGAATACCCAGCCAAATCTTAACAAAGCCAGTGCGAGGACTACCAAATGAGTGTTAGCTGGATGTTACTCAAAAAATCTGGCCGCCAGTCAGTAGTGCGTTTAGGCTTAACAGCGGCAGCAGTAGCGCTAGGGATTATGCTGGTGTGTTATTTCGTGGCTGGCACCAACGGACTGTTGGGTCGCTCGAACCGCGTAGTCATTGGCAGTATCGCCGCTGATGCAAGTAATAATACGGATTCACAAAAACCAATCAAAGGCGTCGATCCATTGAAGGTTATGGCATGGCAGCCAGGCAATACGTCGAAGTGGCGCGATCAATCGATCAGTGTTTACTCGATGTACGGCACGGACAAGTCGCCGCAGTTTGCCAAGATGAAAACGCCGCGTCCGGGCGAATATTATCTGTCGAGAGCGCTAGCAGAGTTAGTTGCTGATTATCCTGAGGATAATATTTTGGCGCGGTTTGGCAAGAATACTAAGTATTTGGGCCTAATTCCTGACGAGTATGTCGAGACGTCAGATACGCTGATGATGGTGCGCGGCATTGATAGCCAGGAGGTGGCGCAAGCTGATACTTTGGCAAAATCACGCCAGCAGCCATCAGCGTTTGCGGATATTTACAAGACGGACAAAGAAGGTAAAAAGACGGTATCCTTTGATCCTTTTTCCGTGATGATTCTGGGTGTCGGCGCGACAATCTTGTTATTTCCAGTGGTAATTTTCGTGTCGGTAGCGACGCAACTAGGTGCTGCTCAGCGCGAAAAACGCTATGCGGCGCTGCGGCTGATTGGCGCTACTAAAAAACAGGTAGCGCGAGTGCTGATGCTGGAGTCGTTTTTGGCGTCAACGGTCGGTGTACTGATTGGCTTGACGATATTTTGGCTATGGCAAGCGCCGCTGCTTAATTTCAAAATGAACGGCGAAGGTATGTGGCCAAGCGACTTGAAACTGAGCATCACGCAATACACATTAATTATCGTTCTGACGCTGGGACTGACGATGTTTGTCAATTGGCGGCGAATGCGGCGGGCGCAAATTTCGCCGCTGGGCGTGTCGCGGTCGGTTGAAAAAGTTAAAAAATTGCGGATGTGGCGAGTGTTCGTGCCAGCGATTGGTATCGCGATTTTCGCCTGGATGTCTTCCAAACTGGGCATGGACTGGTTGAATGATAATAAGGAGTCAGCTTTGCCGTTAATACTAATGACGTCGGCGCTGCTGATGATTATGTTCGGGCTGATTTTGGCAGGTAGCTGGCTGACTAATAAGATTGCGCTGTTGTTGGCGCGCTGGTCGAATAATGCTTCGGCGTTGATTGCTGGCAAGCGTACGGCGGTGCACTCGCAAACAGTTTTTCGCAGTGTTAGCGGCGTGGTGTTGGCGCTGTTTGCTGGCAGTTTTTACTTGACGGCGACCAGCGGTATTGAGGGCTTGAACGCTCAAACAGTTAAGGATAATGGCTATTCGCAGCTGAAGGCTGGAACAGCAATGATATCTAGCCATTCGCTGCCTGATGACATGGCGCAAAAGCTAGCTCAACAGCCGTATATTAGCTCGGTGGCAGTGATTTATCCGCAGGAAAAGGGTAGTGCTATTCGCTGCCGCGATTTGGCGAACTATACTGAGCATGTTTGTCCGAGTGATGCTAGTCCAGATCAATTCGCACTGCTGAACTTTGAAGAGCCGGTTGTTAAAAACGTTAAGCTGGTTGATAAACAAATCGCTACTGACGGCGGCAAAGAATATTTGGTAACGGTCAAGCACGAAAACGACATTGATAAATTGCGAACATTGGTAGCGACCAATGCCAATAAGTACGATTTTAACTTCGTGGTTAGCGGAAGATGGGCCAAACAGCCGCATATCAATCCGTCAATTCGCGAGTTAGCTGATTTGGCTTATGTCGGCATCGGCGTTACATTGTTTGTGGCGGTGGCGAGCTTGATCGTCTCGACAATTGGCGGGCTGATGGAGCGCCGGCGCTCGCTGTACACGCTGCGGCTGGGCGGTATGCGTCTCATTCAACTGAAACGCTTGGTGATGGTTGAGTCGGTGGCGCCGCTGCTAATGACTTCGGTGCTATCTTGCGGTATTGGTGTTTGGACGGGGGCGGTATTTACGAAAATGTTCTCGACGACGCTGAAGCCGGTGTTAACACCAACCTACTTTGCCATCGTTGGTCTTGGGCTACTGACGGCCATCATCGGTATCTACTTGATTTTGCCGATGGTCGACAAGCTGACGCGGGCGGAGGCTAACCAAACCGAGTAGTGTGCCTCGGCTCGAGGATAATCTATCAAAAAGCGTTCCAGTTGGCGGCTGGGACGCTTTTTCTTATAAAATTCGATAAAACTCTTACGCTTTTGCCTGGATGCGCGTATACTATAAGTTATGAAAAGGGCAAAAGCACTGCGAAAAATGGCGACTTGCCTGTTTGTAGCGGCCTTTTTAGCGATGATTAGCTGGATGCTGTATGATATACTGCAGCGCGACAGTAGCATCTCCAACGACACCAACGTGCTGGTCATGGGCACAAACGCGACATTTAAACCTTTTGAGTATAAAGACGGCGGCCAGGTGGTTGGCTTTGATGTCGAATTGGCGCAAGCTATTGCCAAAGACATGGGCAAAGAGCTAAAAATCGAGGATATGTCGTTTGATGGCTTGTTGCCGGCGCTTGAGAGCGGGCAAATCGATATGGCGGTGGCCGGTATGTCGGTGACTTCGGAGCGTGAGAAAAACGCGCTGTTTTCGGATCCTTACTACCAGGCATCGCAGCGAATAATTGTACCCAAAAATAGCAAGATAGCCAATAAGTATCAATTAGAACACAAGAAAATCGCTGTGCAGCTCGGTACCACGGGCGACCAAGCAGCTTCTAAAATTAAGGGAGCGCAAGTCGTGCAATTCCCGGCAGCGCCGAATGCTTTGCAAGAATTAGCGGCTGGCAAAGTTGACGCAGCGGTGATTGACGATGCGCCGGCTAAGCAGTACGTCTCTGGGTTTCCTTCGCTCAAAATTATCAACACGCCGCTGAGCAGCGAAAGCTACGCGATCGCTTTCAAAAAGGGTAATACCGAACTGGCCGAGCATGCCAACAAAACGATTGCCAATATGAAAGCCGACGGGCGTTACCAAGTGCTGTTGCAGAAATACTTTGGCACGGCGAAGGAACAGGCACCATGAATTTTAGCGAAGTGATTTTTGGTGACGGGCGCTGGGTTTATTTATGGCACGGACTAGAAGTAACATTGGTTTTGACGGTATTATCGGTGGCATTAGGCGTAATTATCGGCATAATTATCGCGTTGATGCGGGTGTCAAAAATCCGTCCGTTTAGTTGGCTAGGGCGCTTTCCGCGGCTGAAACGTTTGGCCAGGTGGAATCCGGTGGCTGGTCTTGGACGTTTGTATGTTGAAATCATTCGCGGTACACCACTGTTGGTTCAGTTGCTTATTATGTATTATGTAGTGTTTGGATCGTACCGTTTCATGCCGAAAATTTTCGTGGCGGCAATCGCCTTTGGTATTAATAGTGGTGCTTATGTGGCGGAAATCATTCGTGGCGGCATAGAGAGTATTGATAACGGACAGCTAGAAGCAGCGCGCTCGCTTGGTTTGAGTTATCCGCAGGCGATGCGCTATGTGATTTTGCCGCAAGCGATGAAAAATTCGCTGCCAGCGTTGATTAGCGAGTGCATTGCTATGCTTAAGGAAACGTCGGTGGTCGGCTGGATTGGCTTGGGCGATATTATGCGCGGCGCTGATGATATCCGCTCGTTGACAGCGACAGCATTCCAGTCGTTGTTTGCGGCGGCAGTGATGTATTTAGCGTTGACGGTTATCTTTACGAAAGTGATGCGGCGTTTCGAGAAGGGAGTGCAAGCTGATGATCAGGACGCGTAACCTGCGCAAATATTTTGGATCCAACCACGTGCTGCGCGGGATTGATTTGACGATTGAGGACGGTGAAGTACTAGTGATTGTCGGGTCGAGCGGCTCGGGTAAATCGACGCTGCTAAGATGTTTGAATTTACTTGAAAAACCCACTTATGGATCGGTTTTTGTTGATGACGTTGACATCACTCAACCGCACGTTAATATTAATAAAATCCGCCAGCGTATCGGTATGGTGTTTCAGCAATTTAATCTATTCCCTAATATGACAGTGCTAGATAATATCAAATTAGCGCCTAAGAAACTACGCAAAGTATCGGATCGTAAAGCGAATCGGCGAGCCAAAGAGCTGCTTGAGCAGGTTGGTTTAGCTAACAAAGCCAACGAATATCCGCAGCATCTGTCGGGCGGCCAGCGGCAGCGAGTGGCTATCGCTCGGGCGCTCGCTATGGAGCCAGAAGTCATGCTGTTTGATGAGCCGACTAGCGCGCTTGACCCGGAAATGATTGGCGAGGTGCTTGACGTGATGCGCGATTTGGCTAAGCAGGGTATGACCATGGTGATCGTCACGCATGAAATGAGCTTTGCCCGTGAAGTTGGCACCCGGATGATTTTCCTTGACAAAGGCGACATCATAGAAGACGGTCCACCTAAACAAGTAATGGATCATCCAAAGACTGAGCGAGCGCGCCAGTTCTTTGATGCTGATAAATAGCATAAGGTTAACAATACATGCTAAAATAAAATAACTATGGCAAATTCAAAAGTATCATATGCTGAACACGAAAAGCCTAATAAGTATCTGCCGGAACGAAACGTTAAAAATGAAGCCATCATAGTTAGCCAAGCGGTTGGTATGTTGCTGTTTGGCGCAGTGATGGTTGGTTTGCTAGCAAACCCATTTCTTGTTATTCCGTTGTTTTTTGTGCCGCCTTTGTTTGTAGCTTATTTATCATTTATTGCTTTATTGTTTGTAGAAGGCGTTGTCGTTTTGAAACAATACCGGTGCGTGGATCGCTACCGTCAGCGTATTACTGCGCTGAGCGTGATATTACTTTTGCCTGTATTTACCGTGATTTTTAATACATTAGCAGCGGCTGCTACATTATTGCATGCATACGATATTGTTTATATCGCGAAATTGCTTACATCGCCTTGGGTACTTCTGGGGTTGTTCGTTGTGGCTGCTGTTGGCTTGTTATATTTGTGGCGATTGCTACGACTTCCGGATCGGTTATATTGGGAGCCTCTCCCGGCATCTTCGTTGTCAAAAACACAGCACAGACAGCAAGAGCGCGGCTTGCGGCTGCAGCGAATTGGTTTTGGGCTTTTTAGTATTCCGTTAGTCATAGCTATCACAATTTCTTTCGCAGTATCGCAGATAATGGTTGGCCCAGACGGTGGTTTTGGCGGTAGTGCCATATTTAACTACGCGTCGCTAGCCTTTGTTTGCGCTGGCATACCGTGCATCGTGGCTGGTTTGATGTGTTTTGCTAAGAGCGATATGTAATTGTTTAAGCTTTGATCCGATAATTTCCTCTGATATAGTCAATAATCAGAGGAGAGAGTGGTTAGTAAGCGAGAAAAACCAGATAAGGATAGTCAAGCACCGGTTAAAAAGCGTGCTAGTGTTAAATCTACATCAAAGAATCGTGAAAAATTACATGATGATTTGGAAAATAAAAAGTCTGGCGGCAAGTTAGATCCTGGTCTGTATTGTTTTACGGCCATCGCTCAGTTTCATGGTATTCCTGCCGACCCAGAGCAGATTGCTCACGCGTTAGCGATCGATCCGCGTGTAGGTATGAGTGAAACGGATATGCTACGGGCTGCGCGCTCACTCAAATTGAAGGCGCGGGCAGCTACGGTTAATTCTAAACAATTAACGAAGTTGCCATTGCCGCTGATCGTTGGTATGAAGGACGAAAAGTTTGCGGTGTTGGCGCAAATTGTTGCGGTGGCTTTTATGCTCCATGATCGTATTATAGTGCAGGTATGTCTGTAATAACTCGTTGTATTGCGCTCATTCTTAAGATAAAATGATAAGCAATAGGGGGCTGTACTGTATGGCGAAGAGTAAAAGCAAAAGAGCGAGCAAGTCGCGCGTAAATAATAAAAAAGCCTGGCAGGTTATTTTAATTATTCTGTCGTCAATAGTCGTAGTAATGACGGCAGTGTACATTGTAGGCGGAATTATAGTAGATAGAGAAATTAATAAACGTTCGGTTAGCGATAAGACAGAACAAACTAACATGACTAGCTATCTAAGAAACAAATACAGCCAAGATTTTGAGGTAGAAAAACCTAGCTGCAATGGCGGTGCTTTGGGTATTTCTTGTGTATGGTCTGCTGATGCTTATCCTAAAGCGGACAAAAGCATAAAGATACGTATTTCACGAGTGGATAATCAGACAAAATACAGCGACGATTATGTAGTAAGAACTTGGCAAAAAGAACAAACTGCCAAAATTCAACCTAAAGCCAGAGAAATATTTAAAGACATGCCCGTTGATGTAAAAGTTAGACTAGGTGTGATAGACTCAAACATAGAAAGCACCTTCACTCTGAAAAAGCCGACTTTTGAGGAGGTGTTTTTAACTGAAAATAAAGTTGGGCAGCGTGGCAATTTAGTGTATGGATTAGATTTTAGATATGAGGGTAGTGTTAAAGACAAGGATCGTTTTGCTAGCGGTATTTACGAGATGATAGAGTACGCAAAGAACACGGGAGTTAGTTCCAAAGATATGTCCGTGAATATATATCTATCAAAAGGAGGTAAGCTTATCTCAAAAGGATATTGTAATAGTGATAAGCTATCATCGATCAATGAACTAAAAAGTTGTATTGATATAACAAAAAATACGCCGGTAGAGGAGAGCGATAGATGGTAAAAACGATTGAGTACTTAAATCTGTCAGCATTGGCTTATGCTGATTTTAAAAAATCTGATACTGGATTAACTCTGGATGAGATTATCAGAGATGAGCAAAAGAATAAATCGCGCAAAAATTTTAATCTATCAGACCCTCAACTCTTTGCTCTCCAAGACTCTTCTAATCCTCTCCGCTCCTTTGTTCTTCTTTCGCAATCTCCACTTACATATACTCGCACAGTTAAAGATCGTAATGGCATTAGAACCATTACGGTAGAAAATGAGTTTTCTTGCATTGCTCTACAGAACCCAGAAACCAAAGAGATTATATTCGCTTTTCGTGGTACTAACAATTTTGGAGATTGGGACACTGATGGGCTCATTGGCTCTAGAGTATTTCCAGCAGACTGGATGGGGCAATTTGCTGCTGCTAGAAAGTTTGTTTTTCAAACTCTCAATCAATATGGCCCTATTTGTTATAACGATCAGAAGGCGATGTTTAAGGCTATTGGTCAAGGTAGCAACGTCAGCTTCACTGGGCACTCTCTCGGCGGTGCGTTGGCCCAATATAATATATGACGTATAAGACCGCCAAATTGGACAAAGGTGACGCTGGTATAAAGTCTGTAACTTTTGATGCTGTTGGTATTGGCGATAATGTTGGCGTATCATCTATAGATGCTGACAAATATAACTCTACAGATCATGTCAATTCTCTTGACTGGGTAGGTACATATGGATTGCAACTCGGTAAAACTGTTACTCATATAGATAACTCCGAAGTAGATTATATATCGGATGCGTCTGGATTAGCAGATGAAGTGCATCTTGGTTATGACTCGCTAGATATTATATTTGAGCGTGCTGGCAGTAACCTCCGCCTCCGCATGCCAGGCTCGCTTGACGCTATTACGGTTAGTTCGTGGTATAGCAGCGATAATTACAAAATTGAGACTTTCAAGTCGGCTAACGGCAGTGTTATCACACATACTCAGGTCGATAGTCTCATCCAAGCTATGTCTTCTTTCCAAAAAGACGCTGACATGACTTGGGAGCAAGCTGTAATAAATCAGCCAACGCAGGTGCAGTCTATCATCCAGCAGTATTGGACAGCACCGACTACTTGATTTAGCCGAGAAAAGGCTTGCATAAGCGTCATAAATCTATATAATGAAAACTATATAAGTAAATAAACAATGAATCATTTAGATCATAGCGGAGGTGGGCGTGAATCAAAAACCATTGCAAATCAATTCTGAAATCGGCGTACTCAAGACCGTGCTGCTGCATCGGCCGGGCGAGGAGCTCGAGAATCTTACCCCTGATTATCTCAAGGACTTGCTGTTTGATGATATTCCACACCTGAAGGTGGCGCAGCAAGAGCACGACGAGTTTGCTAACGTCCTGCGCGACCATGGCGTTGAAGTGTTGTATTTGGACGAATTGGTGACAGAGGCGTTAAACAACAGCGATAGTCTGAAAGCAGAATTTGTCGACGAGATGCTGGCAGCGTCTAAGCAAGATTCGCGTCGAGTCACGCAGAGTTTGCGCGATTTCCTGCTCTCGATGCCAACCAACGCTATGGTGCGCAAAATTATGGCTGGTGTGCGCAAAGACGAGATTTCTTTGCCGCCAGAGCATCACCAGCAGCTGCACGATATGGTCGAGCAAGACCATTATCCATTTTACCTAGATCCAATGCCGAATTTGTACTTTACACGCGATCCAGCTGCTACGATTGGCAATGGCTTGACGATCAACAAGATGCATTGGCCAGCCCGTCGCCGCGAGTCGTTGTTCATACGCTATATCATTGATCATCACCCGCGATTTGCTGGCCACGATATTCCAGTTTGGTATAATCGCGATGAGAAGTTCTCGATGGAGGGCGGCGACGAGCTGGTGTTGAACAGCGAAGCCATGGCCATCGGCATCAGCGAGCGCACTACCGCCGAGGCGATCGAAAAGATGGCAACTGAGCTGTTTGCTGATTCTAACTTCAAGAAAATTATTGCTCTCGAGATTCCGAAGAGCCACGCATTCATGCATCTAGACACGGTCTTTACTATGATCGATTACGATAAGTTCACGATCCACCCGGAGATTCGCGACTTTGAAGGCAAGATGAATCTGTTTATTCTCGAAAAGGTTGAGGGGCAAGCTTATCCGCGGATTACCAAGCAGCATGACCTTGAAAAAGCGTTGTGCGAAGCACTGCATTTGCCAAAGATTAACCTGATTGAATGCGGCGGCGGCGATGAGATTGCGGCAGCTCGCGAGCAGTGGAATGACGGTTCGAATACTTTGGCGATTGCGCCGGGCGTGGTGGTGACTTACGATCGTAACTATGTCACCAATGCTAAATTGCGCGAGGCTGGCGTCGAAGTTATCGAGGTTAGCGGTTCAGAACTCGGCCGCGGCCGCGGTGGCCCGCGCTGCATGAGTATGCCGCTGGTGCGTGAAGATCTGGATAACGAGCAAGTTACTGATAGAGTTACTTCGGCGGAGCGTTCGCTGGCAGCCACCTTGGCGGTACCAATGATTCAAGAGGAGCACGTCCGCAAAGTGGTGCCAGTAACTACAGATTCGACTACTGCAACGGTAGCTAAGCTGCCAACCAGTCTGAAGGGTCGCTCTTTCTTGACTTTGAAAGACTTCTCGCCAAGCGATATTCGGCTGATGCTTGATACAGCACACGACCTCAAGCAGCAAAAGAAAGCGGGCAAAGCACACCGCATTCACGAGGGTAAACAAGTGGCTTTGCTCTTTGAAAAGACATCGACGCGAACTCGCTGCGCCTTTACGGTAGCTGCCAATGATTTGGGTGTGGCGCCAGAATTTCTCGGTAAAGACGATATTCAGCTAGGTAAAAAAGAGTCAGTTGAAGATACTGCTAAGGTACTGGGCCGCATGTTTGACGGCATTGAATTCCGCGGCTTTAAGCATTCTAACGTCGAGGCGTTAGCGAAATATGCTGGCGTACCAGTCTGGAATGGCTTGACGGATACTTTTCATCCGACGCAGATTCTGGCAGACTTCATGACTATTGAGGAGCATGTCGGCAAGCTCAACGGCGCTAAGCTGGTCTTCGTTGGCGACGGACGCAATAATATGGCAAATAGCTTGCTGATTGGTGCGGCTAAAATGGGTGTTGACTTCCGTATTTTGGCGCCGCGACAGCTGCATCCGTCGGGCGATCTAGTTAGCCTAGCACGTTCAATTGCTATGGAAACTGGCGCGAAGATTACCATTACTGATAACCGCGCTGAAGCGCTAGAAGGCGCTGACGCTATTTACACTGATGTCTGGGTGTCAATGGGCGAGGAAGACAAGTTCGCTGAGCGAATTGCCCTTCTCAAGCCGTACCAGGTCAATGCGCAAATGCTAGCCGAGACGCATAACCCGAACGTCAAATTCTTGCATTGTTTGCCATCATTCCATGACCTTAATACCGAGACTGGCCAGAAGATTCACGACCAATTCGGTCTTGACTCGATGGAGGTCACTGACGAGGTCTTTAGTGGCGAGCACAGTGTCGTCTTTGATGAGGCTGAAAACCGCATGCACACTATCAAGGCTGTGATGGCATTGACGCTATAAATCCGAGTTGAAGGAGGCTCGAACAAAAAAATGGCAATCAAACAATTAGCAAGAAAAAAGGATGGGTTAGGACTCTGGTCGCTGACCGGCTTAGTGGTCGGCAGTATGATCGGCGCAGGTATCTTTAACCTTGTTCAAGGTACGGCTGAGGCGGCTGGTCCGCTGGCGACGATTATTGCGTGGCTGATTACAGGTGTTGGAATGATATTCCTGATTCTCAGTTTCCGCAACCTGACTATCAAAAAGCCGAAACTTAACGCTGGCGTGTATAGCTACGCTGAGGCTGGCTTTGGCAAGTATGTTGGCTTTAATTCGGCATGGGGTTACTGGATTTCTGCCTGGATTGGTAATATCGCTTATGCAGTAGCCGTTTTCTCGGCGCTTGGTTATTTCTTTCCAGACTTGTTTGGTAAAGGCCAAAACTGGGCGTCAGTGGTTGGCATGTCGGTACTGCTGTGGAGTGTTCATTTATTAATCCTTAAAGGTGTCAAAACGGCAAGCTTTATTAATGCTTTGGTGACGGCGGCGAAATTAATCCCGCTTGCGATCTTTTTGCTAGCGATATTCTTGTCGTTCAAGGTTGGATTGTTTAACCAAGACCTTTGGGGCTTAGCCGGCAACAACTTTGATATGGGCGCTGTGATTGAGCAGGTCAAGAATATGATGCTGGTTACCGTCTGGGTGTTTATCGGTATCGAGGGTGCAGTCGTATTTTCGGGCCACGCCAAGAAGCGCAGCGATATCATCAAGGCAACGTTGATTGGTTTTGCTGGCGTGCTTTCGATTTATGTGCTGATGACGGTGCTGGCTTTTGGTGTAGCTACCCAGAAAGATCTGGCTGCACTAGATAGTCCGGCAATGTCGATGCTGTTGGAACGCTTGGTTGGCCCGTGGGGCGCTTGGCTGGTTAATATCGGCTTGATGATCGCAGTTTTGGGCGGTTGGTTAGCTTGGACGATGTTTGCTGCTGAACTACCGTATCAGGCAGCTAAGAATAAGACTTTCCCGTCGATATTCGCCAAAGAAAATAAGGTTGGCGCACCAGTAGTGTCGCTGTTGGTTACTAACATCTTGGTGCAGATATTCCTGCTGACAATCCCCGGAACTGAAGGTTCAGCCTATAATATTGGTATTTCGATTGCTACTTCGGCTATCTTGATCCCGTATGCTCTGACGGCGTTTTATCAATTGAAAGTTTCTCTGCAAGAGAAGAAAACCGTTAAGTACCGCGCCTTTAATATCTTTGTGGGTGTGATGGCTAGTGTTTACGCGGTATGGCTAGTGTATGCGGCCGGTATGCAATATCTGCTTATAACAGTGTTCTTGTATGCACCAGGCATGTTGGTCTACGTCTTGATGCAGATCAAGAATCGCAAGAAGATCTTCACGCTATATGAACTGCTTTTGGCGGTTGTCGTGATTGCGTTATTTGCTTACGCAGTACAACAGCTGCTGGCTGGTGCGCTGGACGATACGTTAGGTATTAAAATCGCTGATTTAATCGGTCAATGATAATAAATAAAACGGGCGCGCCTGAAATACAGCGCGCCCGTTTTGCCAAATGAAGGAGAAAAGATGTTTAAGTATGCCATTGTTCGCCGTCCGTCACATAGTTTGATTGATGGTATCAGCCAAACGCCAGAAATGGGCAAGCCAGACTATGATTTAGCATTGCAGCAGCATGATCGCTATGTCGAGATTTTGCGCGAATGCGGTTTGGAAGTGACGGTTCTAGAGGCCAACGAAGATTATCCAGACAGTGTGTTTATCGAGGATAACGCGTTGTGTACGCCACACGGCGTGGCAATTTTGTCGCGTCCTGGTGCTGAGAGTCGTCGTGGCGAAGCTAGTCTGCCAGATTTGCGCGAAGCATTGGCGCGCTACTATGACGACATTGAACAAGTTGTCGAGCCAGGCACAACTGATCCAGGCGATATTATGATGGTGGGCGATCACTATTACATCGGGTTGAGCGGCCGTACCAATCAAGCGGCAGCCGACCAAATCACGGCAATTCTCGAGAAGCATGGTATGACCGCCGAGACAGTGCCAGTGACAGGTATTCTACACCTGAAAGACGATGTGGTCTACTTAGATAATAACAACTTGATCGTCGCTAAAGCTTACGAAAATCATCCAGCTTTTGCTAACTTTAATAAGCTGGTCGTTGATGACGATGAATACTATGCAGTGAATAGTTTGTGGATAAATGGCAAGGTGATCGTGCCAGAAGGCTTCCCGAAAACTGAGCAAAAGATTCGCGATTGCGGTTACGAAGTGATTCTGATCAATACTAGCGAGTTTGAGAAAATTACCGGCAGCCTAACTTGCATGTCGTTGAGGTTTTAACAACATGCCGGGTAAGATTGTAGTTGCACTTGGCGGCAATGCTTTGCAAAAGCAAGGCGAGGCTTCGGCTCACGCCCAGCAAGACGTCGCCGACGAGACAGCACGCCAGCTAGTGCCGTTGATTTTGGCTGGTTATCAGCTGGTAATAGTTCACGGCAACGGGCCGCAAGTTGGTAATATTGTTTTGCACGAAGAAGCGATTAATACGCCAGAAGTACCGACTTTCCCGCTCGATACGTGCGTAGCGATGAGCCAAGGGGCGATCGGTTTTTGGTTGCAGCAAGCGTTGATTGACGAATTCTCGCGCCGACAAATGAAAAGCGTCGCTTCGACAGTTGTTACGCAAGTAGTGGTTGACGCTAACGATCCGGCTTTTAGTAATCCTACGAAGCCAATTGGCGTATTTTATCAGACGGAGACAGAAGCTCGGCAGGCTGCTAACGGCCGTAACTTCACATTCAAAGAAGATGCTGGGCGCGGTTGGCGGCGCGTGGTACCGTCGCCGAAGCCGCAGCGGATTGTCGAAGAATATACAGTCAAAGCGATGATTGATGCTGGCGTGACGGTTATCACGGGTGGCGGTGGCGGCGTGCCGGTTGTTGAAACTGTCAGTGATGGCTTAGAGGGGGTCGAGGCAGTAATTGATAAGGATTTCACAGCGGCAGTGGTGGCTGATGCGATTGATGCCGAAGCACTAGTGATATTAACGGCAGTTGATGGCGCGATGGTTGATTATGGTAAACCGACCGCGCGCACAATTGGACGCACTAATCGCCAAGAGATGCAGCGCTACATTGACGAAAATCAGTTCGCGCCGGGCAGCATGCTACCCAAAGTGCAAGCAGCCTTGAAATTTGTCGAAAAGCCAGGTCGCCGAGCGATTATCGCTAGCCTGGGTAGCGCCGAACAAGCCTTGGCCGGGCAGGTTGGCACTATTATCGAGAGCTAGCTAATCTCTATAAGTACAGCAAAATAGCGCGAGTTTTAGCTCGGGCTATTTTTATATTTTGATAATGCGGTTGACGTTTTTCGCCGACTTTCTTATACTTGGGTCTAGCACTCTGCGGTCAAGAGTGCTAAAATAGATTAGAAAAGGAGGATATAATCATGAGTTCACCAATCAAGCCAATGGCGCATTATGTCGTGGCTGTTAAAGAGAAGAAGCCGGAAAAAACAGCTAGCGGCATTTTTTTGCCAGAATCAGCGCAAGAAAAATCAGAAGCTGCTAAGGTAGTGGCTGTTGGCTCGGCAGTCAAAGATGTGGCTGACGGCGCACGGGTTGTCTACAAAAACTACGCAGCGACGACTATTAAGCTTGATAAGGAAGAATATTTAATTATCAAAGACGAGGATATCCTCGCTACAATTGAATAGGAGGAAATATGGCAAAAAAAGTTTTTTACGATGAAGATGCGCGTGCTCGCGTATTGGCTGGCGCCAAAATTTTGTATAACGCTGTGAAAACAACGATGGGGCCAAAAGGCCGCAACGTAGTTATCGGCAAAAGTTACGGCGGCCCGAGCGTGACGCATGATGGCGTGACAGTTGCGAAAAGTATTGATATCGACGAAGCTGATGACGAGACGCTTGGCTTCAAAGTTGGCGCTGAGCTCATCAAACAAGCTGCTAACAAGATGAACGATGTAGCTGGTGACGGCACTACGACAGTGACAGTTTTAACTTATCATATTTTGAACGAAGCTAATAAGCTGATTGCTGCTGGTCATAATCCGATGTTACTACGCAAAGGTTTAGAACGTGCTGCTAGCGAGATTATCAAAGAGCTCGGCAAACTTGCCGACGATATCCGCGGCGACAAAAAGCGGATTGCCGAGGTAGCGACAATCTCCGCAGGCGATGAGGCGATTGGCAAACTGATTGCTGACGTCATGGAAAAGATTGGCCCGAATGGCGTGGTGACCGTCGAAGAAGGCCGCGGCTTAGAGCTTGAAAGCGAAGTAGTCGAAGGTTTCACGGTACAACGCGGCTTCGTTAGCCCGTACATGGTGACCGATGCTAAGCGCATGGAAGCAGTTTACGACAAACCAGCAATTGTGGTGACTGATAAGAAAGTCTCTTCGGCGCAAGAATTCGTACCGTTGCTCGAAATGATTGCTCAAACTGGCAAGAAAGACTTGGTGCTGATCGCCGACGATGTTGATGGCGAAGCGCTAAGCTTGTTAGTGCTAAACCGGCTTAAAGGCGCTTTCAATACCTTGGCTATCAAAGCCCCGAGCGACAAAGATGTGCTGTATGACATCGCAGCGTTGGTTGGCGCCAAAGTCATCACCGAAGACACCGGCATGACATTTGATAATGTCGGTAGCGACGTAATTGGTTCGGCTCGCAAAGTGATCGCCACTAAGGATCTGACAACTATTGTCGAAGGCGAAGGGTCAAAGGCGGCGGTTAGCGCTCGCGTCGATCAGATTGAGCTGGAAATCGACAATGCCACTAGCGACTACACCAAGAAAAACTTACAGAAACGTCATGCAGCTTTGACTGGCGAAGTGGCGGTGATTAAAGTTGGCGGTGCGACCGAGACGGAAATCGAAGAAAAGAAATATCGTGTCGATGACGCTGTGGCAGCCGTCAAGGCAGCACTAGCTGAAGGTATTGTGCCAGGCGGCGGTGTAACGCTAGTGAACCTAGCCTGTGGTTATAAGCATTCGAATAGCAAAGATGCTTCGGTATTAGCAGGCGAAGATTTGTTGATTCATGCACTTGAACAGCCATTCCGAATCTTGCTGAGCAACTCTGGTTTGAATGCTGACGAGTGGCTGCCGCAGGTCAAAAAAGCCAAAGCTGGCCAAGGTATCAATGTCAACCACCCGAATGAATTGCTTGATCTAAAGTCGGCAGGCGTAGTTGACCCAGTACGCGTTACCAAGGAGGCCTTGCAGAATGCTGCCTCAATTGCTGGTACGGCAATGACAATGGGCGCGCTGGTTGTTGACTTGCCAGAGAAAGAAACGCCAGGTGCTGCTATGCCAAATATGGGCGGCGGCATGGGTATGTACTAAACCTATTCGTTGTAGACTAGACAGCGTGGAGCCCACCGTTATGCGGTGGGCTTTCTTGACAAAGAGCAATTTATAGCCTAGAATATTGCACAGTGTAAATTTACCGATTATACACGGTTAATCTCTAGAATTGCGGCAGTAAGGGGGTCTGTGAAACATATTTTACGAATTTTTAGCGGCTATTGGCTGATGTTCATCATCTTGGTCGGTTTTACCTACGCTATGGTCATGGCGAATTTATGGCTGCCTGACAAGATGTCGGAAATTGTCAATAACGGCATCATCAAGCAAGATATGCCAGCGATTTGGCAGAACGGACTAGCGATGATTTTGGTAACGGCGGCGGGCGGACTGTGTTCGATTGTCATCGGGTTTTTGGCATCGCGAATCGCCACTGGTATGGCGCAAAAGTTACGGACAGAATTGTTTGAGCGAGTCGAGAGTTTTGCGCTGGCGGACTTTAACAAATTTTCCACCGCCTCGCTAATCACCCGCTCGACCAACGACATTCAGCAAATTCAGATGACGTCAATCCTGCTGCTGCGCCTGGCATTGATGGCGCCGATCATGGCAATTGGTGGCCTGCAAAAAGCCATCCACAACGCGCCAGATTTGAGCTGGATCATCGCGCTGGCAGTGTCGGTGTTGCTGGTCGTCATTGCCGTACTGTTCGTCACTGCCGTGCCGCGGTTTAAGAAATTGCAAACGCTGGTGGACAAGCTCAATTTGGT
>CAJPQF010000013.1:0-17479 GCA_905372855.1 Candidatus Saccharimonadota bacterium | reverse complement strand
CTGCAGTAGTGGCGAAGAGTTGATTGATATTTTGCACAATTTTGCAATAAGCGGAAAAGCACCGGTGATTATTGAATCGACTGGCGTCGCTAATACTTTGCGGGTGCTCGAGAAATTGCTGGCTGGTGATATCTTTGAGCAGTATGATTTGAAGCAGTCGTTGTATGTCGTGGATGGCGCTGAAGCCAGGGCTGATGGCCTGGCGAAGGCGTTGCTAACGGAGGCTCAGGCAGCGGACATGGTATTGATCAGCAAGCTGGATTTGCTAGCTGAAAACGACCACCAGCAGCTAATTGAAACATTGTTGCAACAAGGGCTGACGAAGGTTGTGATGATGGATCACGGTAAGTTTGATTTGGCGCAGCTTGATGGTGCATCGCGGATTTTGGACTATTTGCTACTGCACGAATCTGCCGAAAACGCGGCTGAGAATGTCTTAAATTATAGCGTAGTTGATATGAATGAATTGGATATCAATGCTGAGAAAATTGAAAAGATTTGGACGAATTTACGAATTAAATATGCTTTGCGGCGCATGAAAGGCGCGGTCGCTGATGGTGACGAGATACTTCACATCGAAGCAACGCCGCAGCAAATGCGGGTCACGCGCGGTGCCATTGACGAGTCATTAAAATTAGTTGTCATTGGCGAGCGGGCGCGTGAGATTACGCGCGCAGTAATTATCAAGGAATTGGGATGATGAAAGGTACGAATAGCGCGAGAGTGGCGGTTGATAAGCTGCTTGATATGTATGATGAGTATAAGACTTTGACAGCAAAGATTGCTGCTGCGGAGCGCCGTTTGGCATTGGCGAAATTGAGGAATAGCGATATTGAACAAGTACAAACTGAACTTGACGGTTTGCGGCGAGACCAGCAACGGCTATCTGACGCCATGACGTTTGATACACCACTAGTTTGGGTGATGTACAAGTTTGAGGCCTATCAGGATGAGGCGCAGCCGATTCAAACCATACACGATTTTCGCTTGCACTGTTCAAAGCCCGGCTATATTTGTACTAAGCGCTTTATATTTCTTAATGCACATTTGTGCAGTAACGGGCAACGTCCTCTGACGGACAGCGAACAGTATCCCGACGAAATGCTGCTCAGTGAGATTTTTCCGCTACTAAGTGAAATCGAGCACGATAAAAACTTCTTATCTAACTGGCGCGCACACGAATATTACCAGGAAGATGGCACTACTAAAAAGTGGCAAGATTATAAACCAAATAATTCGTAAGGGTCTTCTGGCTGCGGTATCGCGGTAGCGGTAGACTCGGTGATGACGTATTCAGCTTTGCCGTTAATTATTTTTTGCATCAACTTCCCTTTGACGGTTAACCAAGTGCCATCGCGGTAGCTATTCGCAGGAGTTTTTTCTACTAAGATTTTCATAGGTATGCTATCGGCGGCGCAGCAACTGATAACGTAGCGTGCCAGTTCGAAATAATCGTAGCCATAGTTTTGTAGTGTGCCGCTCGAGACGAAACCAGTTATCGTTATGCTAGTATTGTCAAAATACGATAGTTTTTGGCAGGAGTTGAAAGCAGATCGCCAGCGGTTGATCGATACATTCGTCTCGCTTTCTTTAGGTTTAGGAATATTGCAATAGTTTGTTTGGCTGGTGGTGATAGAATTTTCTCTTTGAGTGACGCTGCTCGGTGATAACGGTTTTGGCGGCAGCAGATAGCCCGCTAGTAAAATTAGGACAGATAGACACGAGGCGAACTTGATATGGCGGAATTCGAAACGGTGGTGTTCAGTTAATGCGCCGCTCTTTAATTGCAACACTATATCAATAACCAAGAAAACGATACCTATCGTGCTCAAAATGACAGCAAAAAGATGGTAGCGCGGATGGATGTAGAAACCGAGCTGACCGCGGCAAGCTAGCAGCAAAACATATCCGCAGGCAGCAATTCCGCCCAATGATTTCGCCAAATTAGCTCGCATAAAGCAAGTTTACTCCTATGCCTGCCGCGAACGACAATGCGAAAATTATTAACATCACCACAGCGATAAATCGCCAACGGAAAGTGGTTCGCATCAATACGATTAGCTTGATATCAATCATCGGACCAGCTAATAGAAATGATAGAATCGAGCCTGCTGTGAAATTGCGGGCATAGGCTAATGCAAAAAAGGCATCGATGCTAGAACAGATCGAGACCACGAAACTCAAACCAATCATGGCGATAACCGATAAGATGATGTCGTTACCGACAGTGTTAATGATGGCGCGCGGTATGAAAACTTGAGTGGCGGCAGCGATGATAGCGCCGATACTTAGCATAGTGAATAATTGCCAGAATTCGTCGCGCGAGGATCCAAGCGTCTCCCTGAACTTAGAGCTGTGCTCGTGCATGCGGCAATACTCTTTGAAAGCTGGGCGAACGATTTTATTTTCGTCCATGAAGCTGACGATCAAAGCGGTCAGTTGGACGATTATCAATGCAAAAATAATTCGCCACCAAATCATGTAGGGCTGAAAACTGAAAGCGGTCATTGTTGCAATAATGGTGATGGGATTGAGAATCGGCGCGGCGAATAGAAAACTGACGACGTCGGCGGGTTTTAATCCGCGAGCTAGTAAGCTACGAGCGACCGGTACGTTGCCGCATTCGCAGACTGGTAGTGCTAGTCCGGCTAGCGATAATGTAAATCGGCGCCAAAATGGGTTACGCGGTAAAATTTTAGTGAGTTTGGCTGGCGGCAAAAAGCGGCGAATCAAATATGAAATGATAATTCCGAGGATAACAAAAGGTAAAGCTTCAATGACTATGCTTAGCGTGATGGTTAGGAAGTCTTGCAACATTGTTGCAGTTTCGTTGAACCAAATGTCTGATTTGTCGCTGATTAGCCATAGTCCAAGCTGGGGGCTATATAAGTATATTGCGACAATCAATACTGGCGCAAATATCCAGCCAGTAAGCATCTTGGCTGTGTTAATTAGCTTATTTATGTTTAAGCTTTTGACACGTTTTTTTGCCATACTTATAAATTATAACAGTAAGCTTGTGCTATACTAAATCATTATGAAACATCTCTGGCACTCGCATCACCCATTTCGGATTTTTTGGTTTTCGGCGCTGTTGACATTGGCGTTGGGCGGGCTGATTTTCGGGCATTTCGGCGCGAGCGGCTTGTGGTTGTTTGCAATTTTGGTGGTATTGGAAGTAACTTTTAGCTTTGACAACGCGGTGATCAACAGCAAGGTACTGGCCGGCATGAACCAGGTTTGGCAGAAGGTGTTCTTGACGGTTGGGATTTTCGTGGCGGTGTTTGTGGTGCGGTTCGTGCTGCCGATTATCATCGTGATGGTAGCGAGCGGCCATGGCTTTATGGAAGTGGTCGATTTGGCGCTGAATAAGCCGGCGGAATACGGCCATATTTTGCACGAAGCCTCGCCGATGATTGATGCCTTTGGCGGCGCGTTTTTGATTATGATCGGCCTCAGTTATTTCATTGATTATAACAAGCGCGTGCATTGGATGCGGCATGTCGAGCCGTGGCTGGCCAAGGCTGGGCGGTTTGAGAATTTCAAGGTGTGTTTGATGCTCAGCGTGGCGGCGGTGCTGTACTTTACGGTTGAGCCGCCGCATCGGGCGCTGGTGCTGATCTCGTCGGTACTGGGGATTATACTGCACATTGGACTGGAACTATTTGGCTCATTCTTTCACGAGGATGATGCTAAGTCAGTCAAGGTCAAGGTTGGCTGGGCGGCGTTCGCTAGCCTGCTCTACCTGGAAGTGCTGGACGCTAGTTTTAGCTTTGACGGCGTCATCGGCGCCTTTGCTATCACCAGCAGTGTGCTGCTGATCGTGGCGGGTTTGGGTGCTGGGGCGATTTGGGTGCGGTCGCTGACGGTGTATTTGCTGCGGACGGGCATGCTCAGTAAATATAAATATCTGGAAAATGGCGCGCACTGGGCGATTATGGCGCTGGGTATGATGATGATCGCCAAGTTGTTTCATCTGGAGCTGCCGGAGTGGGCGACGGGAGGCTTGGGGCTGCTGTTTGTGAGCTTGGCGGTTGGTAGTAGTATGCTGGAGGCGCGAGCGATTAATTTGCAAGAAGCAGCCGCGGCGAAATTACATAGCGCTGAGCAGCGGCTGAAACACGGCGCGGCGAAAATTGTGCCGCGTAAGCGACGGTAATTGATATTTGTGGCTTTTTGTTTCGGGCGATATCGCTTGCTTATTGCGACATTGTTGCAATAAGCATTTTTAATTTCGCAGGCGCAATGGCGTAGTGATGTGTCGGGGGTTAGAGTTTGACGCTGATCGGTTCGATAGTATCATCAAGAAATGTGCCGATTAGCTTGATAGATTCGGGGATCGTCCAATCGCGGAGGATTTTTTGCTCGTCGGCGTTGAACTTACTAAGGACGAAATCAACATCGCCAATTTGCCGGCGCAGTAAGTTATCGGTGCCGATACGAATATGCCAGAAATCAGCGCCGATGTGAGTATGTAGCGATTTCAAACCGTTGCTGCCAGCGTCGCGCCCGCCTTTACGGACACGGATTTTGCCAAAATCAAGCGCCGTATCGTCATGGATAACAAGTACATTATCCAGTGTCAGTTTATAAAAATCCATGAGCGCCCGCGCAGAAATACCGACGTCATTGTAGTACGTGGTCGGTTTGACGAGGAGAATTTTTTCTCCAGACATGTTTAATTCGGCAATGTCGGAAAAGAATTTGGGCTTATTGCTAAATTGTGCACCCTGCTCCGCCGCCAACTGGTTAACCACCAAAAAGCCAGCATTATGCCGCGTGTGAACGTACTTTTCGCCAGGATTGCCGAGAGCTAGGATGACTTTCATAGCCTTAGTATATCACCTTGGCTGTGATGACGTATAATAGAGATATGGCGAAACGTGATGATGATTTGGAATTTAGTGTTAATGCGGCGTTTGACGAGGCGCGGGCGGTTGTTGACAAAGTGCCGCTATATTTGGTGAACGGCTCGCTGGGTGCTGGCAAGACCAGCGTGTTGGAATTCTTATTGCAACAAAGTGACTATAAGGGCGCGCGGGTGATTGAAAATGAGTATGCTAACGAAAATGTCGACGGCTATCGGCTGGAGGGATTGGCGGAGATGGTGACGACGTTGGCTGGCGATTGTGTCTGCTGCTCGTCGAAACACGCGCTGACGCGGATGTTGCTGGACTTTTGCCGCAATTCTCCGGCGCCGGTGTTTATTGAGGCGACGGGCGTGGCGCGAACGATGAACTTGGTCGAGAAATTGATTAATGCACAAATCTTCAATAAGTACGAGTTGATGCAGAGTTTTTACGTGATCGATGCGCACGAGATTTTGCGCGGGATTGAGCCGGCGCACGAGGTTGAACTGCAGGCAGCAGACGTGATTTTGGTGACTAAGGAAGATTTATTGAACGATAGCGAGCGAGCTGAATACGACATGAAACGCCGCGCCCTGCCCTACGCCAAGGTGCTTAGCGCGCCGCACGGTCGGTTTGACTTCAGTAAAATAACTACGCCGTCGGGGCTGCTTGCGTTTTTTGATACGTACGATGGCGAGCTGGCGGTGCCGGATAATCCGACGTACGCCGTGCTGGATGTTTCGGGCATGAAAATTACGGCGACGACGTTGGATAAAATATGGCCGGAATTATTTGCGGCGTATGGCCTACGGCGGCTGAAGGGTTGCTTTATTAGTGACAACGGCGCGCACCAGCATGTGGAGGCGACCGAGCAACAGATTCAGATAACTCATGCCGGGCCTGAGGAGGCGGCAAAAATTGTGTTCATCGGCGAGCGAGCGGATGAGATTACCCGTGAAGCTTTGGCGGCGCAATTGATGATGTTTGAATAAATTATTCGCTTTCGTCGTTTCCGACTCATCAGCATAGACACACATCTATGGAGCGAACTGACAAGCAGAAGAATCGTTGGCGGGAGATTGTGAACCGCCAAGTAAATTATTCTAACTTGTCAGTTCGATGGCACGCTACTCGCTCTTCGTCAGAGCACGGATCAGATCCTGGCTTGGGACGAAGCTTGACTCAGGTTGCCCGCTGTTGAACCATGCGGCAAATTCGTCTCGGTAGCTCCAGAAGTAGGCTAACCAGCGCGACGCGCAGTAGAACCCATGTCCTGAGATGCCAATAGTGTCTGCGATCGAGACAGCCCAAGGGACGATTTCCTCGATGGGCTTCTTGTCTACTTCTACCGCGGCCTGTGTGAGTCGCGCTACCTTGATGGCGAATCTGATGACTTCCCCGAGGAGGGAGTCTTCATCCTTGTTTTTCGTTTGCTCTTGCCACGAAGTAACAGAGATGTTGGGTGCCACCTTGAAATCGGGGAGCGCATCGAAATTGACGGCGAATTTTGTGTTCGTCGTTTCCATTTCAAGTCTACCTTTCTGACCAACCTCCCTCGTATCTAAGGTATGTTCCTCTGCTTGTCAAAATACACTTTCGGACAAGAATTTACGTAACTCGTCAACAAAAGCTAATATATATATATCACTAATAGAACAAAATATCAAGGGGTTTTGTCAAAAATGTGGTTTTATAGCTGTTTTTCGGCGTTTTTGGCTTGTTTGTAGGCTTTGGTGACGGGCGCCAGGCCGCGGGCGACGCGTTCGCGGTTGGCTTTGAGCTGCTTCTCGTCGCGGAAAGATAGTTTGATCGGCGTACCAGTGTAATCGAAAACATCGCGAATTTGGCGCTCTAGATAACGCTTGTAGCTCCAATGGACGAACTTCAAATTGCTGCCGTAAATGACGAACCATGGCGGATTGGTATCGGTTTGTACGATGTAGCGCAGCTTCGGGTGGGTGTTTTTCAGGCCGGCTGGCGGATGCTTTTGAACTGATTGCTGCAGGAGATCGTTAAGCTTACGAGTAGTAGTTTTTTGCTGGCGGTGCGCATTGATACTGAGGGCTAAATCGAATAATTTAGTAACATTCTGGCCGGTGGCCGAGCTGGTAAATATTAACGGCGCCCACGGCGTAAAGTCGAATTGCGCCGAAATCTTTGGCGCCAGCGCGTCACGGGTGTAGGCATCTTTACCGAGAGCGATGTCCCATTTGCTAACGACGATGGCTAGCCCCTTGCCTGCTTCGGCGATAATGCCAGCTAGCTTTTGATCTAGGGCGGTACTTAACTCATTGACATCCATTAGCAAAAAGCAAATATCAGCCTCTTCGATGGCGGCGAGGGTGCGCAAGACGCTAAACTTCTCGATACCGACCTCTTGCTTACCTTGGCGGCGGATACCAGCGGTGTCGAGTAGTTCGATCGCTTGCTCGTGGTATTGTAGGCGGACGCGGTTGACGTCGCGGGTGGTGCCGGCGCGGCTGGCAACGATGGCTTGCTGCTTGCCAGCCAGCGTATTAAACAGGCTAGATTTACCGACATTTGGCCGGCCGATAAGGGCGATTTTGAGAGTTTCGCTGGGTTCGGCTTGTTGTTTGGCGGGAATGTGCTGGCAAATTTCGCTAAGGATGTCGGCGATGCCAGAGTTGTGTTCGGCAGAGGTGCGAATGATCGACTTGATGCCGAGGCGCAAGAATTCGCTATCAGGTAGGTTGCCTTTCAGATCGATTTTGTTAGTAATGAGAATGACTGGTTTGCGGCTCTTTAGGGCGGTTTTGGCGACGCGGCGGTCTTCGTCGCTGGGGTATTTGGTACTGTCGACGACCACGAGAATGACGTCGGCGGCTTCGGCAGCCTCAGCGATTTGGTCTTGGATACTGGCTTCGAATTCGTCCTCGGCGGGCTTGAGGCCGGCGGTGTCAACTAGCCAAAATTCACGGCCTTGATATGACGCTTTACCGATGACATTGTCGCGAGTAGTGCCGGCTTCGCGGGCAACAATGGCTTGCTGCGAACGCATGATGCGGTTGAATAGCGAACTTTTACCAGCATTGGCGCGGCCGATAATAGCGACGGTAGGAAGTTTGGTTGCCATAATTAACTTAATTATAACAGAGGTGAGTTGATTTGGCGAGCGTTAGCGGTATAGCAGAATTTATAATAAGCCGATTGAAGTGGCGTTATGCAGTGTCGATAGTAATACTGCCGTCAAGAATAGTCCGCCCGCTACTAGAAATATCCATTCGGCGAAAGACTTCCACGACGCGGAGGACTCATCATTATTTTTATGTTTTGAACGCCGCAAATTTCGCCAGCCAATGAAACAGGCTGCGATAATTATTATCTCAAGACCAAGCGCGCAGACGTCAATGCCGTATTCAGCGTGCGGTCCAAACGAGATTGTTCTCGGTGCGCTGGCTACAGAGTAAAAACTGCTATTCTCGTCAAAACATAATGTGCGCTTGTGCAGTGGGTTGAATAACCAAGATATTGAGTCGTTGGCGTGGCTGGTCAGTTGGTAATGAGGAGTTGGGTCGGGATTTGGCATACACATAGTATTTATTATAATCCAAGATAGGTATAGTAAGACAACTTAATTTGTTAACTGGCAGAAATGCTTTGCCACTCCCCTCGTTTCATGTTGCCAAGCGAATAATTGCCGAATTGTACGCGGTGCAGCCGCACGACGGTGTAACCGAGCGCGGCAAAGGTACGGCGGATTTGGCGGTTGCGGCCTTCGCTCATGATGGCTTGCCAGTTGAGGCGGCTATCGTCGAGGCGTTCTAGAGCCATCTGGCTGCGGCCGTCCTCGAGGTTGACGCCAAAATCGCTAACCATCTGCTGATGTAGCGGCTCAAGCGGCCGGTTGAGCCGGACTTTGTAAATTTTAGTCTTGCGAAAACTCGGGTGGGTCATGCGGTGAGCAAAATCGCCGTCGTTGGTCAGCAGAATCAAGCCAGAGCTATCCTTGTCAAGGCGGCCGACTGGCTTGAGGTGATGCAAATCGTGCGGCAATAGTGAATAAATTGTCGGCGCATGGCCCTGCTGACGTCGCGAGCAAACGTAACCGACTGGTTTGTTGAGAGCTATGTAGACTTTCTTGATAGCATGAGAGCTGATGTCGCGGCCCGCGACTTTGACGGTGTCAGTTGGCGATAGACGGGCGCCAAGCGTCGCTGGCTTACCGTTGATAGTGACGGTGTCTGTCGAGATGAGGTTGTCAGCTTCGCGCCGCGAGATGCCGAGTTGGAGGGCTAAGAATTTATTGAGGCGAATCGTTTCGGTGCCACTAGCTGATTTTTGGCTTACCATAAGACGATTATTTTGGTTGGCTTGAGGAAATTGCGGTTTCTTCAAACTTTAACCCGGCCTCATCGGAAGAGACTGGTGCTGCTGATGGTGCAGCTGGCTCTGGTGCGCTAGTGTTTGGTGTTGGTATAGCTGGTGTAGCTGGCGGTGTGGCATTAAGCGCAGGCTGCGCGGAAGGATTATTCAAAGCGTCCCCTGCTGATGCGGTCATATTACTGATTGGCGTAGCAACTGCGGCTGGGCCTGGCATTATGTGAGGTATAGTCGACGCTGGTACAGTAGGAGTGATTGCCGGTTCTGACTGCGCTGGTTGAGGGGCGGTTGGAATTGCCGCTGTGGTAGTACTGGCAGACGGTGAAGTCGGCGCTACTGATGGCGCTGGGTTTGTTGCTATAGAATCTGGCTCGGGTGCAGCTGGCGCTGGAGTTGGCGCGGCTGCAGCCGCAGGGGTTGCTGCTGGCGCGGCCTGAGGGAATACGTTCGTAGGATTGGCCTGTGGTGCCGGGATAGTATTAAGGTTTTGATAGGTAGCTAGCTCCTCGCTCATGCGAGCAGTGTAATCAATTGGTTCTTGATCAGTTGGGGTGATTGGCTGGATCACTCGGCCTGACGAACCTGGCCGGTTAGTTGAAAACGGCGCGATTGGTTGCGGCAAAGTGCTAGTTCTCGGTGCAGTTGCCGCGCTAGCTGGCGGTGGCAAAGTAGCTGCGGGCGCAGCTTGGCTGAGTACTGGATTAACCGGAGTAGTAACTGGGATATTAGTGACGGCGGCAGGCGCGCTAGCTGCTGGAGTTTCGCGCGGTGCGGCAACTAGCGGATTTGGTTGCTGCGCCGATGGAGCTGCGGGAATAGCTGCTGGTGCTGGCTGCGCTGGTTGAGGGGCGGTTGGAATTGCCGCTGTGGTAGTACTGGCAGGCACCGTTGTAGCGGTGGCTGCCGCCGTATCGGTCGGCGCTGGGTTAGCCGGTGTTGGAGCGGTCGAGTTGGCTGCTGGATTAGAGCTAGAAGCTGGGCTCCCTGGGACTTCGGGGTTTGGATTTAGTTCATTCGCTTTAATGTTATCGCTTTCAGCTTTTTCTGGAGAATTGTTAGCTGGCGCTGGCTCCGTCGCCCTAGCACTAGGACCAGGCTCGATAGTAGCTCGTTTTGGCTCGTTGACAAGAGGCGCTGGCGTATCGGCTGGTACTGAGGCGTCGCCGAGAACTTCATGGACGGTGCGAACGACGTCCTCGATGCCGACTTGCGATTTGACTAGGTAGCGGTCGGCACCGAGCGCCATGCCGCGTTGGCGTTGCTCATCGCTTGACAGAGCGGTCATCATGATAACGTGAATACCGCGTGTTTCGGTGGTGCTGCGTAGGATATCCAGCATGTCGAAGCCGCTGATATTCGGCATCATAACATCGCTAATTATTAGGTCGGGTACCTCTTTGATGGCAAGCGCTAAGGCTTGTTCGCCGTCGCTGGCAGATAATATGTCGTAGCCCTCGGCGCGCAGCCGTACGCTATAAATCTCGCTGAGGCTTTTGTCGTCTTCTACTAGTAATATTTTTGTCATCTTACCCCTATTTTAACGGTTATGGTTTAAAAATGCTATACCCTATAGTTTTAATTTCGCCGCGGCGGGACGTTTAATCTGATTTCGTTGCGCAATTGTTCGGCGTATTTGTCGGGTGCGGCCTCAATATCGCTAAGCGGCGTGTTGGTAAATTGCTTGGTTGTATTGGCCGCGTTTTGGTTTAAACCGTTCGATTTGGGTGCTGGCGGCGGCGAATAGTTGAGTAAGCTGGTGTCGGTGAAGGTCTGAGTCGGAGCTGTTGGTGTTGGTGTGTCGAGCGGCGTTTGCTCAAACTCGGCAGCCGCTGGCGCAACCGCTAGAATTTCTGGCGCATTGCTAGCTAGCATGTCTTCGGCTGATAACTTATCAATGCTGGCGTTATTTTCGGTTTCGCTGTTATCATTTAGAAAAGTGGCAGCAACATGATCAACTCGTGGAATAGCCAAGAAAAATGTACTGCCGTGCTGATATTCGCTTTCAACCCACAATCGTCCGCCGATAGTTTCGGCTAGTCGCCGGCACAAGTATAAGCCCAGCCCAGTACCGCCTATCTGGCGGGTGTCGCTGTTATCGACGCGGTAGAACTTCTGGAAGAGATGGCCAACGTCCTCTGGCGGGATGCCGATGCCAGTGTCGGCGACACTTATCGTCACCTGGTCGTTGTTACTAGTTACGTCAACGGTGATACTGCCCGACGGCGTGTACTTGATAGCATTTTCAATCAAGTTTTGGACGATTTCGCGGAGGTGGTCGTTATCAACATTAGCATATAAAATCGGGTTGATTCGACGGTTCTGGACCTCCTTGCTAGAAACATCGCTAGTCGATGGTACGAAATTGACGCTTAAGCCTTTTTCTTCAGCTTTCGGCGTTAATCCGTCGGCGATATCTTTGATGAAGTCGATGACATTAACGATTTTTGGATTGTTGCTGAGGCGGTGATCATCGGCTTTACTAATATCAAGCAAGTCTTGAAAAAGCCGGCCCAAGTGCTCGGCTGATTGATGCGCTTTGGTAATATAACCGCGAGCGCGCGTATCGATGGTGGCGGTCTGCGGGTTAAGCGCTAGGCCGAGGTAACCCTCAATGCTGGCAACTGGCGTACGCATCTCGTGGCTAGCGGTGCTAATGAACTCGGCGCGCTGGCGCTCGTCGCTGCGCTCGGCGGTGATATCGCGAAAGACGATCACTGCGCCGTCGTTATGCTTATTACTGATTGGCTTAACTGAAATGCTAGCCATAAAATTTTTGTCAGATTGAGTTTTGATTTTGAAATCGTCAGTTTTGAGCGGGTTGTTGGTGTTGAGGACGCGAGCAATGATGTCGCCGTTATCGTTGTCTTTGATGGTATTATTGTCCTGGTCCATCAGCCTGATGACTGATTTATATGACAAGCCGATGGCGTCTTGATTACCCCAGCCAACTAGCTGCTGGGCTGCTGGATTAATCAAGGTGATGATACCCTTTGCATCGACGGCTACTACCCCGTCGCCGATAGCGCTGATAACAATGTCAGAAGCTTGAGGGCCAGCCACGGTAGCTAAACTCTCGCGGATTGGCTCGCTGGCACCAACAGATTGATGTCGGCGCAGCCACAGTAAACTTGCAGCTAGCAAGGATGTAAATAGCATCATAGCCAATGCTGCTAATGATCCCAAGGGTGCCTGCTCAATAATAAAACGCTCCGCCACTCCGGCCGCAGCGGCGATGACAGCTGTCAAGAGACCATAAGTTCCAAGTAATGGTCCGACAGCGACGATTACTGCAAATAGCGCCAAATGTGGCGCTCCTTGATTGCTGGAGGCAAAAACTAGCAGCCAGCCCGTTGCAGTCAACAAGATATAATTAATTAGCAGCGACTGGTAAAAGTTTCGCTTAACAGCAAAATATGATACCAAAGTAATTACGAAAGCAATCGCGGCTAACGAGCCTGGTAGCATAGACACGTACAAAGGGCTGTCTGGTCCCTTTCCACTACCAATAGACCAAGCAAACAATCCAGCTATAACAGCGAGGATAAGCATAATTGCTTCGCTGGCGCGGTGATGCCAAAACCGATCAATATAGTTAGACGTGATGCCCCCTAATTTAGAGTTGCTTATGATTAGTATATATCGACAAGCCGTTTTGCTGCAACCCTCTGGTACGTTCTTTAAGATAGCTTTAAGGTAATTTGCTATAATAAGCTGCAGATATGAAGCAGATTTTCAAAACTACCCTTCTCATGGCAATTTTGACAGGGCTGTTCATGGTGGTTGGCTATGCGTTGGGCGGCCAGCAAGGTATGTTGATAGCGCTGGGATTGGCGTCGCTGTCAAATTTCTTTATGTACTTTTTCAGTTCATCGTTGGTTATCAAGATGCAAGGCGCTCAGCCGCTCGGCGATCACTATCCGCAGGTCGAGCGCATTGTCCGCGAGTTAACAGCCCAAGCGAATTTGCCGATGCCAAAACTTTATTACGTCGAGACGCCGATTCCTAATGCTTTCGCGACAGGCCGCTCGCCGCAGCATGCTGCCGTAGCGGTGACGACTGGTATCATGGATATCCTGGATGAGGATGAACTGCGGGCGGTTTTGGCGCACGAATTAGGTCATGTCAAACATCGCGATATGCTAATCTCGACCATCGCCGCGACGCTGGCGGGTGCGATTAGTTATCTGGCGCAGCTAGCCTTTCTATTCGGCGGATCGTCGGACGACGATGACGGCGGTAATGTCTTTGCGATGATTGCCTCGTTAATTTTGGCGCCTATCGCTGCGATGTTGATCCAGATGGCAGTATCGCGCAGCCGCGAGTATGCGGCTGATCAGTATAGCCACAGTATTCTCGGCACTGGCGATGATTTAGCGTCGGTGCTGATGAAGTTAGAAAACTGGAAAGCTAGCGTACCGCCGATTGCACCATCGCCAAGCCAAGAAGCTTCAGCTCATCTAATGTTTTCGAATATGTTCTCGCTGGGCGGCTTGCAAGCTCTCTTCTCGACTCACCCGTCGACCGAGGCGCGAATTGCTCGCTTGAAAGAATTAGACAAGTAGGCGTTGATGGCGGCTAAACGCAAATTCCGCGACCAAATCCTGCACAAGATGCTGCATGTTCCCTATCGATTGCGCGTCCGTTTTAAACGTTTGCGGCGGCCATTCGCGGTAACTTATGTCTTTATCCACGGTCTGGCGGATACTGGTGAGTTGTGGCAACCTTTTATCGAGAACGTACCAGCTAACTGCAACTATATCGTAGTTGATTTATTAGGGCACGGTGGCTCTTATTTAGCACGAACTCGGCGAATGTATAGCGCTCGTGAACAAGCCCGCCACCTGCTGGCTACCTGCTTGACGAATGGTTTGAGCGGTCCGGTAGTGCTGGTCGGACATTCGTTTGGCTCGCTGGTGGCGATTGAGTTCGCTAGTATGTATAAGGGTATCGTTAAGCGCTGTATCTTGGTGGCGCCACCGATTTACCGTGATAGCTCTCAAACAGGCGCGGCGCGATTGCGTCAAGACAATCTACTACGTGAAATCTATCGCCAAGCGCTCAAAACACCCAAGGCGGTAGTGGTAGGCTACGATTTATACTCTAAGTTGGGGCTGGCTGGCTTCTCAGAAACGCAGCTAAACCAGGATAATTTTAGCGCCTTTCGCGATACGCTACTGGCGGGTATTATCAGCCAAAACGCTAGCCGCAAATTGGCCGAAACACGCATCGACACCGATATTATATATGGCAAACTAGACCCGTTTATCGTCGAAAAGAATCTAAAGCACATTGCCGAAAAGAACCAAAAAATTACGCTACACTCATTAACTACCGCCACCCACGCCATCCGCCAGCGCACACGCAAAGTTATCGTTAGCTGTATGAAAAGGGCTATCAAGCCAGAATCTAAGTAGCTTATTGTGGATGTGATAGTGGCTTCTTAGCGAGCTGCCTTTGAGTGTTTGTATATATAACCGATGAGCACGATACCGATGCTGGCGGCTATACTATCAATGATAATATCGCGCACTTCTCCGCTTCTACCACTAATGAATAGTTGATGAAATTCATCGCTGGCAGCATAAAGTGCGCAAATAGTAATTGAGGACATTGTTGGTCGGTCAAACGGTAACTTTCTTAATTCTGCTATCCATAAAGCGTTGAATAATAATATACCGAGTATGAAGTAAGCAAAAATATGTGCGCTCTTGCGAATCATGAAAGTCAGCAGCTGTTGGTCGATACTTGGAACAATGTGATGTAGTTGCTCTACAAATACGCTGCTCTGCCCGCTAGATATCGAGGCTGGTTGCTGTAAAAACATAAAAATGACCACCATCCAAATTAATGGTAGGAGTAAGTAGATTTTAAGTAGCCTATCAGTCTGTGTCATTCTTAGGGCGTTATTCTTATGCTAACCTATATACATCATATTACTAATGTACGGAATCGCTATCCTCCCCTGCGATTAAACCTATAATTTTATAAATTTCTTTCGCTTTCTCGTCATCGCTTTTTAGAAAATTGTCCATCTCATTTTCACAAAAATCAATTACATGCTCGATGCCTTTTGGTTTTCCGGTGTACTGTTCGATAGCCCCTTTCTTTAGATAAAACTCGTCGGATGAATATCTTGACTCTATTTGCTCGTCTAGGTCAGGGTGTTCATTCCTATATATAGCTATCTCCTCGTCTGTTTTTACTGGCGGTAGATTCTTATTTTGATCTTTATAAAAGCGTCTATAGAAATCTGTTTTCGTAGTGTCTAGGTCCTTAATAAAATAGACCTTCATTTTAAATGCCTTAAAGAATGATTTAAATGAAAATATACTGCGTTCGCCATTTACGCCGTACACAGTGATGTATCGACTGAACTCTGGGTGCAATTTCTTTATGACGGCTCTGAAGAAATATTCATCGTCTTGGCCTTCAACCAGCAATACTCTATCTAGAAATAGTACTCGAGCTGCCTGAGTGTTATTTAGAATTTCTACAAGCTTTTTTTGATCTTCTCTAATATCAGGAGTGCACATTACAGAATTACGCTCTTTATCTAGTGAAAATCGTTTTATGTATTTTATCGTGTCGTCGCTTATGAAGCCCTCGGAGTGTGTTACAAGAACACACTGAATTTTTTGTTCTTTTGCTAAATCTTCAAGTATTTTTAGATATTTAGATTGGAACTGATAGTGTAAATGAATCTCTGGCTCATCAATAATAATAAGACCACCATTTACATCATCCCGACCGTACGCCTCAAATATCAAGTGTATAATCGATTTTTGTCCAGCGCTAAGACTGTTTATGTCACCCAGCTCTCGGTCATTTTTTATATCACGGAATCTAAATTCGTACGACCACGTTCGTATATTTGTCGGTTTTATAGAAAGCTTTAGATTTAATAATTTGAGCCTTTCATTTATATTCGTAATCAGCGGCAAGCTGTTTATAGCGACAGTGGCGTCGTCGATATTTTTACCTTTCTGTATTAGTCTAAGGTGTTTTTCACCAAGTTTTAGTTTTACAATATTAAATATCAATGGCTCAATGCCAGATTGGTCGTTATTGCTGCGATAAGAAGAGCTGCGTTTTATATTTCGTAATTGACTTGCGGGATCAGATTGTAAAGAAGTTTGCAGGGCAAAAGTATCATAATTACGAAAAGCAGACAATATAGAGAAAGAATTTCCGAGAGGTGCCATATGATCGGTATGCTCATTATTATATATTGCAATAGCTTCGTTAATCGCTTGATAGTATTCAAGATAAAACTGTACATGAGTTGGAACTGAGCTAATATAAACGGTATCGCATACATCCTCTTTGTGATTAAACGTAATATCTATATCAATATCCATGTCATTGTCTATGGGTGCAAAGTCTTCAGGGGTATTTATATGAGAATATGATCCCAATATGTTTTTTATATGACCATAGTTGTCTGCTATGTGATTTATGTTAGTCCTATCAATATTATCAAGTGTAGTTGATATTCTTATTTTTTGTGATTTCGAATCCGAATCCCAGTTGGACTGAAGTCGAAAACCCGTGCAATTAGGCGGATCGTCTACTTCGAGAGCATCCTTTCGATTTGCTGCTGACAATAAAAATTTATACTCGTCAACTTCACAATGCCTGAATAGGATTCTTGTGAACACAAAATTCATAGCCTCTAAAACCGTTGACTTGCCAGATCCGTTTTCGCCAATAATGATATTAAGATCTGGGTCAAATTTAATCTTAAAAGCGTTGTTTATATTCTCCTCATATTTGAAGCTTAGAGTATTCGATAATTGTAAATAATTAACTCTCATATGCTAATTATTATACACTCACCAACTTTATTCAGGGGTTTGGAACTATAAAAATATAGCTCTTTCGAGCTATATTTAAAATGTGTATTTTTTGGGAGCTATTTTTACACTTTCAGTTTTTTATCCTTCAGCTTCAATACTACATCCGCTTGCTTGGCCAGCTGTTTACTATGAGTGACGACGATGACACATTTGTCGTTTTCGTGGGCGGCCCGGCGCAGTATGTCGATGATGTCAGCAGCGGTAGTTTCGTCCAGGTTGCCAGTTGGCTCGTCCGCCAAGATAATCGGTGCATGTGAGACGAGCGCCCGTCCGATCGCCACGCGCTGTTGCTGACCGCCAGAAAGCTTCATGACATTGCGGTGAATGTGATCGTCATCTAGACCCATAGTGTGCAGTGTTTCGTTGGTGGCCTTGGCATTAACCAATTTCAAGTTTTCCAGCGGCGTCAGATAATCGATCAGATTATAATTC
>CAJPQF010000012.1:0-17731 GCA_905372855.1 Candidatus Saccharimonadota bacterium | reverse complement strand
TTCTAAAAGCTTCAAAGAGGATTAATCGTCGCCATCCACCGAAGTATGAGCAAATTTGCGCTTGCCGCGGTAGATAAAGAAACCGATTGTCAACAAGTTAGCCGCCAGCAGGAATCCAGCTAGCACCCACATGCTATCGCTATAGAACGAACTGCCTAAGCCTCCCGAAATAGCCTGGCGCAGCGCCCGAATAGAATAAGTCATCGGCACCAGCGGATTGACTGCTTGGAAAAAGCCATTGGCTGTTTGAATCGGAAACGTCCCCTCGCTTGACCCCAGTTGCAACACTAATAGTACCATCGCTAGGAAGCGTCCTGGATTATCCAGTACAATTACTAGTAGCGACACGATCGACATATAGACAAACGACGTCAAATAAATCGCCCCGATGAAATTCACCGGATGGTCTGGCACTAGACCCAGGCAGTAAACCATAATCAGCATCAAAATTGTTGCCTGAACGAAAGCCGCCACGCCAGTAACCGAAGCTTTGGCCAGCCACCAGCGAAAGGCGTTTTCTTGCTCGGCAAAAGTTTTGCGGATTGGATAAATAATATTCAGAGCAATCGCCCCGACAAACAAGCTCAGCGACAACACGTACGGCGCCAGCGCATAACCGTAATTCGGCACGTCGCCCTGCTTGGTCGTTTCCGACTTCACCGGATTCGCCATTTGCTGCTGGGTAGCTGCGCCAGTTGGTTGTATTTTGAGTTGCCGAGAAGCATCCGCCAACTTCGTAGCCAGAGTATCCGCGCCGTCCGCCAATTGCGACGCGCCATTCGTTAGTACATCAGAGCGGCTATCTAACAGCTGCGCGCCATTCGCTAGCTGTTGGCCGCCAGTTTTCGCCTGCGCCAGACCGTTTGTTAGCGATGTCGAGCCGGCCAGCAACCGATTATTTGCCGCTCTGACGCCGTTATAGCCGTTAAGAGCAGTGATTGCATTCGGCGCCAGCTGGTTAACGCCGTTGTTCAGCGTAGAGACGCCAGTTTGCAATTGTGCTTGCTGCGTTGACAGACTTTGAGTAAGTATCTGCAAATCTTTAAGCAGCGCAGCTGCTTGCATACTAATCGTTTGCGTTTTATTAAGCGCCTGGGAAAGCTGGCTAATTTGCGGCAAAGTTATGGTTGTCGAACCGCCAGAATTTGCCGCATTAGCTCCCAGTGTCTGCAGCGTCCCGCCCGCTGCCGCTAAATCCGCCGAGGACGTTTGCATCGTTTGCGCCAAAGCTTGCGCTTCGCTCTGCACTTTGCTCTGCTGATTAACAAGCGCCGGCGATGGATTATGAACGCTGGTATTTAATTGATTAAGGCCTGCCTGCAGCTGTTTCATACCGTTTGTTAACTGCGCAACTTGCGATTCGCTTGGCAAACCGTTCGACAATTGCCCCAAGCCTGCTTGCAATTGGCGCGATCCATCGCCGAGCCGCGCCAAGCCATTAGCCATCGCCCGCTGATTTACCGCCAATTGTTTAACACCGCCAGTGTAAGTTTGCGCGCCCGCTTGCAGCTGCGTCAAACCGCCGTGCAGTTTAGCTGCGCCGCCCGCTGCTGTCTCCAGACCATCGCCGAGCTTACCGATATTTTCCAACACACCTTTAGCATACGCCTGAGTGATTTGCTCGGCCACCGACGTTTTGACTTTCTCAGCCGCTTGATTGCTGACCAGCGAACCGATATAGTTCTTGGCTGGCGTAGTCGTGTAGCGAATCACCGCCTGCTGCGGTTGAGCAGCAGTAATCGACGCCGCTTTTGCCGAAAAATCCGTCGGAACAGTCACCACCGCATAGAAATGCCCGCTATTGACCCCATCATCAGCCTGCTGTTTATTCACAAATTCCCAGCCCAAATCATGATTACTTTTGAGTTTTTGCTCAACCGATTGCCCAATATTGACCGTTTGACCGTTCAGCTGCGCGCCTTTGTCCTCATTGACAAATGCCACCGGCAAATTTTTCACCTGCCCATACGGATCCCAGATTGAACCCAAGAAAAAACCGCTGTACATAATCGGGATAAAGGAAATAACCGCCATCGACAGCAGCAATATTTTGTTTTTGCAGAGGTGCTGCCATTCAGCTCGCACCATATTGACGCGGCGTCTATTTGACAGCCGTTTTAATTTTTCAACCATGCATTACCTCCTTGACAACGTCTGCTAACGTTACCGTCTTTAGATATTCGCTCCACTTCTCTTGCGCCTCGGAAAAGACTTTTTCAATCATATTCATGCCAATTTCCACCTGGCGAGGCCGCGACGCAAACACTCGTTCGACGATTCCCTGAGGCTGAAAAAACGGCGCTTCGCCTTCAATCGCCAGAACCACATCATGCAGCGTCACTTGACCCATCTCCCGAGCTAAAATGAAACCGCCGCCAGCACCCTGCGTCGAAGTAATCAACTGCGCCACCACCAGCTTGCGGCTAATTTTCTTCAGATAGGTCGGCGATACTGCCATCTTTTCTGCCAAAGCATCATTGGTTATCGGCGCTTTTCGCTGCGGATCAGCTAAAATTGCCATAATACAGCATGCTTGTTCAACAGCTCCCGATAGTTTCATATTAGTCCTTCCGTAAATTAGATATAGTGGATATCGATTATCCACTATACTACGGTTGCTTAATTTTGGCAAGAGTTTAATAAACAGATTGGGAATAAGCCCCGGATTTTGAGCAGATATCTATAGGCTGCCAGCGTGCCAATCTTACGATTCAATATTATCCTGCTGCACAAACGCCGCCGCCCGCATAAAATCATCAATTAGCGTCTGGCGCATGCTGCCGTTATATAGCGCTGCTGCCGGATGATACAGAGGAATCACTACAAACTCCAGCTCATGCAAACGCACTCGCCGCGGCCGTCCATGATCTTGTCCAATCCTTAGTCCAGGGATAAAACCGCCGCCGCTGTGCCGCCCCAATGTTAACACCGCTTTTGGCTGGATAATTTCCAATTGCCGCATCAAATACGGCCAAGACTGGCGCTTCTCCTCTGGCAGCGGGTCGCGGTTATTTGGTGGCCGATACTTAACAATATTAGTAATATAAACGTCCGGACGCTGCAAACCAGCTGCCGCCAGCATCTCGTCGAGAAATTTCCCCGCTGCGCCGACGAATGGTTTACCTTGTAAATCTTCGTTCTTGCCTGGCGCTTCGCCAATAAATACGATATCAGCATCAGCATTGCCATCGCCCATCACCAGCTGCGTTGCTTGAGCCGCCAATTCCGAACAAATCCCAGCTTCGATAATTTCCGCCGCTAATGCGTCTAATTCAGCTTGCTTATCCATAATTACATTTTACCAAAATAGTACCCTCTGCCGATACAGAGGGTACTACCGGCGCGGCGAATATTAACGCAGCGCAGTTAATTTTTGATTGACAACACTTGAAAAGTCGTTGTAGTACCGATCCATTCCGCTATCGGTAACTTTGCGGCTAGCGTTAGTAATTAACGTATAGCCAGTAGTCGACGGCTCTATTGGACGGCGCGGCCGAGCGCTGAAATTACCGCTGGTATAGGCTCTAGCGTATTCGACATAGTATTTCTTCAGCGAAGTGTAGTAATCGCTCCATTCTTTGCCGAAATTAGCCACATTGCTATTATTTGATTTGCTCAGCTTCTGCATCAAGGATGTACAATCGCCGTATTTTTGACTGACTTCCTTATCAACTTCATCTGGTTTCTTGCTTATATGGCCAAGATAAAATACGTTATCGCATTTTTTTCTGACCTCGCTATAAACCTCTACGTACTGCGACAAGCCCTCCATTTCCGGCTTAGCAACATCGTAAGCTTTCTTATACTTATCGTAAGCTTCTTTGACAGCTTTATCGTGCATAATCTTAGATTTCGATAATTTGTCGTTTAGCTCATCGCGGCTCTTGATAGCGCTATTAACCGTTTCTTTGTAGGCTTCTGGATTACGTACAGATGAATACTGCAAACTGTTCAATTTCGAGCTTTCATCATTCATCCACGAAACGGCTTGACGGTAATCTTCTTTGCTTGGCCCCATATTGAGCAGCAAAACAACCACTATTACGATAATCAGCAGTAAAAATCCAACAGAACCGCCAATTATTCCCCACAAAGCCCCCTTGCTAAGACCTTTTTTAACTGGCATTTGCGGCGGCATCGCTGGCTGCTGTTGCATAGGTGGCGCAGACATTGGAGCTGACTGCGGCGCAGGCGGCATTGGCTGCGGCGATTCAGGTGGTTGCGGTTGATTATTCATAGACTTCCCCTCTTTTATAAGTGTATCTCTATTAAGTATAGCAAAACTTAAGCTGTCTCGTACAGTATTTGTTTACGTAGAAATATTATCGCTGTTCAATTCCCTTCATTGTCAAGCTTAGGCGCCCGCGGTTATCAATCTCTGTTAATTTAACACGTACCGTTTGGCCCTCTTTCAAGACATCAGTTACTTTGCCAACTCGTTTATCCGATAGTTGTGAAATATGCAACATACCGTCAATCCCCGGCAAGATATTCACAAACGCTCCGAAATCTTTGATGCTGACAACCTTGCCCTCATAGATTTTACCAACTTCTGGCTCTTCGACCAAGCTTTTAATCCAAGCAAGCGCTTTCTCAATCGATTCGCCGTTCGGACTGGCGATGGTGATCAAGCCGTCTTCCTTGATGTCGACTTCGGCACCAGTCTCGCTAGTAATCTTGTTAATCACCTCGCCGCCCTTGCCGATGACCGCGCCGATTTTATCTGGATCAATTTTTAGCTTTTCAATCCGCGGCGCGTACGGACTGAGTGTCTCCCGCGGCTCTGGCAAAATACTTAGCATATGGTCAAGGATAAATGCCCGGCCAGCCTTACTCTGTTCAATCGCTTGGCGCAGCACTGCAACCGGCAAGCCATGCACCTTCATATCCATCTGTAGTGCCGTGATGCCCTTGGCTGTACCAGTCACCTTGAAATCCATATCGCCGGCAAAGTCCTCAGCATCGGCAATATCGCTCAATACGTACGGTGTATCACCGTCCATCATCAAGCCCATCGCAATACCGCTGACCGGCGCCTTCAGCGGTACGCCAGCATCCATCAACGCCAGACAGCTCGAACAGGTCGCTGCCATCGACGTCGAACCGTTTTGGCTCATAATTTCGGTGACGCTGCGAATAGCGTACGGGAAGTCTTCTTCGCTCGGCAACACCGGCGTCAAGGCGCGCTCCGCCAAGTAGCCGTGGCCAATCTCGCGCCGGCCCGGACTGCCCATCCGCTTGACCTCGCCAACCGTATAGCCCGGCGCATTGTAATGGTGCATGTAGCGCCGTTCACCATCGTTGACTTCCATAGTATCAACCAGCTGCGCGTAACTCAGCGGCGCCAAGGTGACAATATTCATACCCTGCGTCACACCGCGGGTAAACAAGCTTGAACCGTGTGCTCGCGGCAACAAACCAACCTCTGAGCTTAGCGGGCGGATTTCCGTCAAGGCGCGGCCATCTGGGCGCTTGCCGTCCTCGACGATACCGCGGCGAACATCTTTGTGTAGCGCCAAGGTAAATGCTTCATCGTATTCGTCGCGCACTTCGTCGTATTCCTCAGCACTCAAACCCAGCTTTTCGGCCATCGCTTCGTGGAATGCCCAGCGAATCTCATTGACCACCTCGTTGCGCTCCGGGTACGGCCGGCGGATTTTCTCGCCCAGCTTGCCATCAACCCATTCGTCAGCCGTCTGCTGAATTGCTTCGTCGGGTAAGACTAATTCGTATTCTTGCGGAGTTGGCGCAACTTTGGCAGTTAGCTCGCGCTGCAACTGAATCGCCGGCTGCATCATCTGGTGTGCCCAGGCCATGGCGTCGACGATCACCTCTTCTGATACTTCCTTGGCTCCAGCCTCCACCATGGTGATGCCACTCTCGATACCAGCCACCACCAAATCCAGATCAGATTGCTGGCGCTCCTCGGGTGTCAAAAAGGCCTTAAACTCACCATTCACGCGGCCCACCCGCAAGCCCGCTACCGGCCCGTCAAACGGCGTCCCAGTCAGCATCAAGGCGCTCGAAGCCGCAATCATCGCCACCACATCCGGGCGAAAATCCGGATCCATGCTCAGCACCGTCGCCACGACTTGCACCTCTTGGCGATAACCTTTTGGAAACAAGGGTCGAATCGGACGGTCAATCAGCCGACCGATCAGCACCGCCTCGTCACTCGGCCGACCTTCACGCTTGATAAACCGCGAACCAGAAATTTTACCGGCAGCATAAAACCGCTCTTCATAATCAATCGACAGCGGGAAATAATCCAGCTGCACCGGCCGACTACCTACCTGAGCGCTACCCAAAACCACCGTATCGCCGTAGCGCACCAGCACGCTGCCAGTCGTCCGAAAACCGACGCGGTTGACCTCCAGCGTCAGCGGCCGGCCGCACAGCTCGGTGGTAACCGAAAAAATATCCTTGCCGCTCGGGTTAATAATACTCATAAAAGAGCTCCTTTCTTCGCGGCAAGTAACAGGGGTGAAAATTCGTCTTCGGCGAGGCTATAGCGCCCTAACGCCGCACGCGACAAATTCTCGTCTCTATCACTTCCGCGTTAACGATAACTGTCTTATTATAACAGACTGTAAGCATTATTTCATCTATATTTTATCATGCTATTGCTTTTTTATCATGTTTATGCTATAATGAAAAGTATGAGCACGCTTCCTATAGTTCAGCTAAGGCGCCGCCAAGACTTCTGGCTAAAAAGCCAAGAGACTGCGAGAGAATTACGAAAAGAAGCGCATACGATCGATCCAGAACGTCCGCAGCGCGGTATCGGGCGAGCTGCGCACAATCTATTACAATTAATGCAACAAGTTGAACGTCCAACTACTGAGACCAACCAGCAACAAGAGTTTTACAAGCTCTACGGCACCTATCGCGACTGGATTGCCGCTGCAACTACCGAAAAAGCAGCTAGAGACTCAAATAGAAGACTTTCTCCTAAAAATCGCGAAAAAATTATTGGTATATATTCTTCTTTCAACGACTCGCTGCGCGAAATTTTTAACCGCTGGGGCACTGCTATCACGCCAGCTGACACAATGCAGCTTCTAAATAATTTTATCCCTATAGCCGACAAACCTTATTACCGTGAATTGATGGAGAATCATATAAAGGGCGTACGTACAGAATTACTAGCCGAGCTCGCTCTCGAAAATATGGGCTTTGAAGTGGTCCGTGCGACTACCGAACAAGACAAGAAAGGTATTGATTATCTTATAACTGACAGCCGGGGAGAGCAAACAGCGATAGATATTAAATCTTCAAAAACAGGAGCTGATGAGGCTAATGCGCAAAACAACCTGTATGGTGATAGTACGATAGCTGTCTGCCCATTTTCGCCTAGGACCCTCAAACGTATTCACACAATTCTGCCTGCCGATCCATAC
The DNA here is from genome assembly GCA_905372855.1 of Candidatus Saccharimonadota bacterium. Taxonomy (GTDB): domain Bacteria; phylum Patescibacteriota; class Saccharimonadia; order Saccharimonadales; family Saccharimonadaceae; genus Saccharimonas. The sequence goes on along the minus strand of CAJPQF010000012.1, from coordinate 10,331 downwards.
GAGCAAATGCTGGGACCTTCAAAGGAAATGCTTGAAAACCTATACGATTCTGGTGTTGTAGATAACGATGAATATGCTAGAATTAAGTATAAATTAAACGAGCAGATAGCAGATATGCATGAACGAAATAGCAATCCAACGCGCACAGGGAAGAAATTAACTCATGTCTAGCGAGACTAGCTTCTTTGGGGAGGAGACCGGTTCAGAAAGCCCATGGCGGCTTACTGAGTATCACCTAGTCAATCCAGAGGAAGCATACAGAGATATCGTCGACTCAATTAGGCGCGGAGAGGGAATTATACTAGCAGCAAAAGTATCTGCCGGCATGGGAGAAGCTGCTACTCGGATTGAGGAAATTGCGGCTTCGTTTACTGAGTTAAGTCGGGCAAACGAAGCAAATTTATTTGGGACTGACAACTCACCTCAACTCGAGGCTAGAGGCGTAACCAAACACCCTAACTCTCTGGACTCAGATGATGACGATCAAAGACCTCTAACCGTTGTTCTCCAGCAAAGCGATGGTAATGATGGTAATATTAATTCCGGACACTTTTTTCTGGCAACCGAACAATATCCTTGATATTATATCTTAATACTAGCCCCTGCTAAATTAAGCTAATCGCAAGCTATTCAAACTTAATCAACAAGGAGGCCTAATGCCACAAACCGAAAGTCTATATACTGGGCGGCGCATTAATGTGCGCGCTATTATTTATCGCGAAGGAAAAATACTCGCCGTCAAACATCGCCGCGGCGACCAAGCAGCCCCTTATTACGCCGTACCAGGCGGCGGTCTCGACCCGCGCGAGTCGCTGGCTGAGTGTCTAATCCGCGAATTACGCGAAGAAACTGGCATAACTGCCAAACCTGGCAAATTGCTATTCATCCAGCAATTCCCATCATCGCGGGCTGGCTACGAAGAGGAATTAGAGTTCTTTTTCGCGGTCGATAATCCTGATGACTTTACTGATATTGACATTAGCCAAACAACGCATGGCGCCCAAGAATTAGCCGTTTGCGAATACATCGACCCGTCGCAACATGTTCTTTACCCAGAGTTTCTACAAAGCACAGATATCGCGCTATACATCAACGGCAACCAGCCGGTTCTCGTCGTCGACAACTTCAACGAGCAGCACCAACAACTACTCTAGCGTCACGTTTTGCCGCGCCCAATCAACTGCCGCTTGCGCCCGTTTGCGCGCCTCCAAGCTTTTTCGCGGCGGACGATCATCGCCCCACCATTGCCGCCAAGCCCAATCTGCCGGGTTGAGGCATTCCAGGCAATCCATGTGGCGTAATTTACCGTTCACGAACTCTTCATTGCGCTCGGTGTAGACAAATTCGTAGCCGCACTTCTCAAGCGCTCGCCAGCTCGCCGCGTTGCCGTGAATAACCGCCGACTTAATTCGGTGCAGGCCTAGATTTTCGAAAGCATACCAGGTTCGTGCCCGATGGCAAGCACTGGCAATCCCCTGGCCCCAATATTTCTTATCGGCAATAACTATACCGCTTGTCGCATAATGAACGTGATCTTTAGTTATCTCGGTAAGCGCTGTGTTGCCGATCAGCTGGCGCTTGTCGCCATCTATAACCCAAATACCCCAGTTTAGGCTGGTTTTGTTCTTGATCATTTCATCATACCAGGCCTGCTCGGTCTCGATTGTCTGCGCTCGGTGCGCTGATAAGTACTGTGTTACCGTGCCGCGCGCAAAACCCTCGACAAACACCTCTAGATTATCGCGCGCAAACGGCGCCAGTTCAACCGATAAGCCCCTATCGGTTGTTAATTTCATCATCGGCCCAAACGCCATCGCGTACTCCTTTCGCTTAATTGTGTTTACATTATACACAATTGCAGAGGTTTAGTACACAAATAGTTATAAACTATAAACTTTCAATGATACTCTGCAGATCTCTGCGAACTTTGCCAGCAAATTGCTGCAAAGCCGAGCCGCTGCCTGGTTTGGTTTGCCATACTGGCGACTGCGGGTTAGCTTTTCTCACTAAGTCAGACATTGCTTGAAGAGTTTCCGCACTAACGTTTAGTCCTCCTTTAGCTTCTAGCCTACCGGCTAGCTCTACCCTAACATTTTGGTCAAGAAATCCGCCATAAGCCCTCAAGAAGTCTCCCGCCCATTTGTCGGCTCTTTCTTGGTCGAATGGTTGGCGCTCGCCAGGTTTTGTCGTATTTTGCTCTCCAACGGCCTGTTTTTCGTCTGACTTCGATACGTCTGCTTCAGATTCTACCGTATTTTCTTGGTTGCCGTCTGGTTGAGCTTCAGCTGGCGATGTCTTATCTTCTGCTGGCTGTGCAACCTGTTCTGCCGGATTTTTCTCTGCAGTGCGATTACTTGTGGCGGGTTTAGTTTCTGTAGCCTCTACCTTTGGACCTTCGTTTCTAGCGGTTTCTGGCGGCGTATTTTCTTTCGACGCTTTAGATTCAGGTTCGCTAGACGGCTTAGCGGCATCAGTTTCTGCTTTCGGAATCTCGGCACGCGGCGATAACGGTGTCTCTTTTGCCTCGGGCATAACAGTGCTATCACTGGTCTCATGCGATACCAGCTCATTTGACTCCTCGCGTATCGCTGGCTGCTCGTATACTGCTTGCTCAACTGGCGGCCGCGAAGCATATTGGACTAGATTATCGCCTCTATCCCTGTTATGCTCACCACTGACAATACCATCAACCAAATCCTCTGGAACGCCTTTTGCTAACAAATCAGCGCGCCGATCGAGCATTTCACCAACGCTCTGCGGCCCTCTCTCGGCGTCAGCATGCGACGGCAACTTACCAGTTATTTTCTCGCCAGTCATGAAAACCCGGCGAGTAGAAGCACGTTCGTTGGTCGGCGCTATTCCGCCGTCAGTAGCGGCTTTATAAGCCTCGCCGACCAGCAACTGCCTGCCGGTATTCGACTCTTGGCGCGCCAAAGCGGGCGGCTTATCGCCGAAAGCAATCGCTACCGCATCGCGAGCATCATTGACTTTCTCGGCCCGGCCAGCCGGCGTCCATTCGTGCGGCGTACTAAAATTATCACCATCAAGAGAGTTAGACTTAACTATCGGCTCAATACCGTACTTCTTATAGTCAAACGACTCGCCGCGGCTGTTAGTCACCTCATGAGAAGGTGTTGGGAAGCGTTCTTTTGTAATCATTTTTATTTTTGCCGTTTACTTACCTTTTTATGCTAGCATAGCTTATGCTTTTTGTCAATAATATTACTTAGATTAGTAATTTTAGCAATCCGGCAGCTGCGATCTACCTTTACAAACCAAAAACCGCCTCAATACGAGACGGTTTTTAGCTCGAGCCGCGCGTTTATTTGCGCAGACCGAGCTTCTCTAGCGTTGCCTTGTAGGCCTCAAAGTTCGTCTTCTCAAGGTATTTCAGTAGGCGCTTGCGCTTACCTACCATCTGAATCAGTCCGCGACGCGCCATACGGTCGTGCTTATTGGACTTGAGATGTTCAGTCACCTCTTTGATACGAGCCGTCAAGATCGAAATCTGCGCTTGTGGGCTGCCGACGTCGTTCTCGTTGACCTGAGTCAAAGCAATAGCTTTCGCTTTGTTATCCTTTGATATCATAGCTGATAATTTTAGCAGAGATCCGCTAGTCAGTCAAGTTGTGCGAATTCCTTATCATATCTATCACCCTATATATTTTCTCAATATCGTCAATCGTCATCTGACGAGACTGGTTTATCCAACCCTTAATAAGTTTGGTATCTAAATAAGCAAATTTCTATGCTTCTTATGATTCAATGCCAAGATCGGCCAATTTCTGCGCTTGACTAACTTGCCAATCGGCAATCTGCGTACGGCGCAATTCTTGACAGTAAGCGCCCGTGTTTAGAGCCTCACCGATATCAACTGCCAAACTACGAATATAGGTACCGCTAGAGACATGAGCTCGAACTTTGAGCAACGGATAAGCGTAATCAAGCAATTCCAGCGCATAAATCGTCACTGTGCGTTCTGGAATATCAATTTCTTTACCGCTGCGAGCTAATTTGTAGGCCCGCTGTCCGTTAATTTTGATAGCACTGAACGCTGGCGGACACTGCTTGATATCACCAACGAATTGCGCTAGGACGTACTTGACGACTGCTATATCCGGCTGTTTGGAGATGGATGAAACTTGAGTATCATTTTGCGGCTTACTATTTGCAACATACGGCATAATTTCGCCTTCCGGGTCGCCAGTTGTACTAGTCTGCCCCAACCGGAACGTCGCTTCATAAACCTTATCAAGCTTGGTATAACACATCGCGTTGCGGCATTCCTTGCCCGTAACCAAAATCAACAGGCCCGTCGCAAACGGATCAAGTGTCCCGCAATGACCGACTTTGACTTTTTTGCCAGCCCGATGGCTAAGCACGCGGCGAACTCGCGCCACCACCCCGAAGCTAGTCATGCCTGGCGGCTTATCGATCAATATAACCCTGTCATTCATACTTCAAGTATATCAGCATACCCCGTAGCATTGATTCTAAAATCTTTTCAGAGTCAATCTGAAGTCTATTCGCAAACTTAAGCTTGCCCTGGAATCTTGAACTGAGCCGGATCATTTGATGTTGGTGCCGAAACTGCTGGAGCTGGCGGCGGCGGTAGAGTAGATTCTAAAGTGTCAGCTCCGACCCCACCATTAGCTGGTACTGGAGGCAAGGATGAAAAATCTGGCAACGGCGGTAATGGTGGTAGTGGTGGCAAATCGTCAACCGCGCCAGACGATGGCGCAGCTGATGCTGCCGACAGAGCTGCATCAACGGCAGACCGCGCTTGGTCTTGATCTGAACTAGCAGGATTTACGACTGACGTAGTTTCTACGCTAGGTGCTGGCATTGCTGGCATACTCGGCTGTACCGTTACCCCTTTCGAAGAAACCGCCTCGGGCGCCGCATCAACTGGCGCAGCTTCTGATAAGACATCGCGAACTGTCGGTTCTACCTCGGTCTTATCAGCTACGGCATTAAATGGCGATTGCATTGACGGCGGCTGCGACGCCACCGCGCCGCGATCGTGGCTTAAAATGACGCGATTATGCATGTCTTTTTCAGCTTTTCTAGCTTCCTCGGCAGCCTGTTCGGTTGTCGCGTTGAAAGTACCGCCAATCGACGGTTCGCTCGGGCTAACTGGCATCGCTAGACCTGGCCCTGGCGCAAATGGAGCAACTGGCGGCAAAGCTAGATCTTCTTTGGCCGCTTCATCTACTTCTGCCGAGCTGGCAGCAATATCGCGCTGCAAATCGGCGACCGACGGCATATCTCGCCTATCAGCTTCAGGCTCAACAGCAGGAATTGATGCTAATTGTTCGGCTAATTTCTTTTCGGCGGCAGCGGCGGCATCTCGGCTGCTTCGCTTCTCTAATTCTTCATTGGCAGCCCTCAGAGCTTCGTCGGAATGGCGCCTATCAATTGCATTCTTGACGTCGTCAACATCACCAACTGGCTCGTGCGAAATCGACAATGCGCCAATGTCGCCAGAATTTTTAGACTCATCCTTTTTGGAGGATTTTTCTTCGTCCTTGCTTTTTGCTTCAGGCACTGGAATCGGCTTATCATGCGATTCTTTGAGCTTAGTGGCAATCAGCTGCTGGTTAGCACCATCTGCCATCAATTGAGCAGCTACGGTCATCGCCGCCGAGCTAGTATGTGCATTACTGAAACGTTCAGTTGCTGCCACGATACCTGTCAAAAACGCCGTAGCGATTTGCTCGTCAATCAACCGACTCTCGCCTCTTAATTCGTTAGCCAACCGGCACAAAACCTCGCTATAACAGCTAGCTCGCGGATTACTCCACTCCAGACTACCGAGCTGGGTTGACTCGCCAAGCGATACGCTTGCTACAACCGCATCGTGCAAAATTCGGCCATGGCTCTCGAGCGCATGGTCTAAATCAGCTTCATCTTTGACGCCAATTGCCAACACCATCTCGACATTATAGTCGCCTTGGCTAAAGTCCAAATCTTTCTGGTTGATTGTCGTACGGTACGGCGTAATAAAAATCTTGACCATATCATCGACAATTTTGTAACGTAAGTGGTCGGCCTTTTCCTTATCTAGCGCGATGATAAAGTCGCGCAAACTATCAACCGTACTTTCAAACGTTTTCTCGGGCTGCAGAAACTTAATCGCTGGCGGCACTGCCCCGCTAAATACTGCCGTCGCATGCTTATTTAACTTATTGATTAGCAGCGTGATGCCCAAAGCAGCGCTCAATTCGTCAACCGACGGATTGGCGCTAACCGTAACGAGAATATTATTACTTTCTTTGACTTTCTCTACTATCTGGTTTAGCACGTCTGCCATATTTTATCCTATTTGTTTTTATTCGCTATAGACTTTATGTACTATAACATAAGCATCACGACAAAGTCAATACTATTTTGTAAAGCAGCGCCGCTTTACAAACAGAGGTGTATAAGTTATAATTGAAAACTGATTGTATACACTAAATCAATAACAGAGGTAAAGGAATTTATGCCACTCATCAAATCAGCCGTTAAGCGAATGAAGCAAACCGCTAAGCGCCGCCAGCGTAACATCGGTATCAAGCGCGATATCAAATCTGCCACCAAGGAATTTTTGGCCAACCCTAGCGCCGCTACCCTAAGCAAAGCTCAAAGCGAGCTAGATACTGCCGTCAAGAAAGGCCTACTCAAAAAGGCAACCGTCAGCCGCCGCAAATCAGCCCTAGCCAAGGTCGCTAAAGCTGCTGGCGTCAAGCTAGAAAAGAAGGCGGCCAAACCCGCTGCTAGCACCAAGAAAACCCCTGCAAAAAAGCCAGCTGCCAAAACCACAACCAAGAAAACCGTAGCTAAAACTGCTTAATTTATACTAACGAGATTAAAACGCTCCGCAAGCCGGAGCGTTTTACTTTTGCCGCGAAGCCACCCGAAACAAAAAGTCCTCCAACGCTGCCCACGGATTGACTGATGAGGTTTTCATTTGATAATCGCGCTCCGCTGCTAATTCGGTTAATTCCGCCAAGTCCTTTGGCGACAGCTGCCGAGCAAGCGGCCGCAATTTCTTGGCAACAAACGGGTGTATGCCGAGATCAATCGTATCGCTAGTGCTAGCCGCTTCAGCCTTGGCTAATAACACCAGCTGCGACCACTGCGACCAAACTAACGGCGCCACTTTATAAACATCGTCGCTGCGGCGAAGTTCGTCAAGCGCACTCCGTAGATTTGTCGTCTCGCCGCGTACCGCCAACTCAATGATATCAAACACCGAAAACTCACGTGCTGGCGGCAAAACCGTTGCAATCGCTGCATCGTCAATTTTCACGGCATTTTTCAAGGCAGCTACAGCGTGAGTTAATTGCAATTGGTCAATTTCAGCAGAACGCGATTTTTCATCGTCGACAATTGCTCGCGCTACCATATTACTAGCCTGCGCTTTCGTTAATATTATACTGTGCTCGCTTGCATAGTCTAGCAGCCACTTTTCGGCCGCTGGACGCTGGCGATCAGTCAGCGGCGTTGCTTCAATTAGCTTTGCGGTTTTTTGCAAGGTTTTGAAAGTTTTGGTACGCTTATCCGGGCGCGGCTCGATCAGCACCAAGTAGGTTTCTGCCGCAATATCGCTAGTCCATTCGCCGAGCTTATCCCACAAGTCTTTTCGTTCCGAGAGCCGTTCAATAACAATCAGCCGCTGTTCTTGAAATAAACTCAAGCCGCGCACCGTATCGGCTAATTTATTCAAATCAAGACTGCTTGCGTCGATTTTTTCGGGCCGAACGCCTAATGATTTCGCTAACTGTTGCAGCTCATATTGCGCACGGTAAGCGTTCGTGCCAACAATCAGATAAATCATTTAACCTCCACCTGACAGACCGGACAAATATGCGTGCCGCGGCCGCCAACTTTTAGCTTGATAATTTCTTGGTCGGGATGGCGATGGCAAGCCTGGCCTTCGCGGCGAAATACACGAGCAAATGTCAGATAATTGCCTTTCCGACCCTCGGCATCGACGTAATTTCTGTCGGTTGAGCCGCCTTGATCGATGCTGAGCTGCAAGATTTGCCGCAACTCATTAAATAATGTATTCAGCTGCTGGTCACTGATGTTTTTTACCCGCGTTTGCGGATGAATCTGCGCCGCCCACAGTGCCTCGTCAGCGTAAATATTACCAACCCCAGCAATTACCGCCTGGTCAAGAAACGCTGGCTTGATCATTGAATTTTGGCGGCGGCGAATCCGCTGGATGAAATCCTCGGCGCGCGTCTGAGGATCAAGTGGCTCTGGCCCAACTTTTTGCATGAACGGCAAGTTCTTCACTTCATCAGTCGGCAGCAACTTCACCCAGCCAAATTTGCGCTGATCGTTAAAAAACAGCCGCGACCCGTCCACAAAATCAATCTGCACCCGCGTCGACCGATCCGGCAGCTCGCCAATTAAGCTATCGTTTGGGTGACCGCCAGCAAAGTTAGGCACCTTGTCATCCTCAAGTATCATCGGAAAACAATCCGGGTCCCGGTGACAAGCACGCCCAGATTTTTTCCGACGATACATCGCAGGATGACAACTGCGAAACACCAACTGCCCCGTCATCTTCAGATGTATCACCAACGAATACTGCGTATCCAAATCAATCATCAGTACCTTCGCCCGCCGCCGTACCGCCGTCACGCGTGCGCCATATAAAAATTGTTCAACATCAGCCGGCGCATTCGGAAAACTCTTCGGCGAGTCAAACACTGCCACTCGCGCCACCACTCGGCCTGGCAACAGCTCCGCCAACCCGCGGCGAACCGTCTCGACTTCAGGAAGTTCCGGCATTTATGCCTCCAACAGAGCGTTCAAACGCTTAATAAGCAGCTCATTATCGGTGTACTGCAACGCCATCATTCCCGCCACCTCGGCGCCTTCGCAATTTTCGACACGATCGTCGACCATCACGCATTCGCTAGCTGCGACACCTAAGCGGTCAGCTGTCAGCGTGAAAATTTCTGGGTTTGGTTTGGCCAAGCTTTCCTCATACGACAACACGCGCACATCAAACATTTTTTCTAATTCACCTGGCGCAAATAGATATTCCAGCGTACCACCGCCAACATTACTCAACATCGCCATCTTCAAATTAGCGTACTGCCGGCGTAAATTCACGATATAGTTTATCAATTCCTCGTTGCGAATCCGCTTGTGCATCAAGAAATCATGTGTCTGCTGCTGTGTCCAGCCAAACAACTCAGCAATTCCCGATTCATACTCGCTGCCGCTAATGAAACCGTAATCGTGCTGTTTACTGAGGTCGCGCAGCATTACCTTGCCCTCTGGCTCGGCCATTCTTATTAGCGTATCAATACTGCCTCCGTATAGTACGCCAAAACAATCGAAAATAACTGCTTTTATCGCCATAATTAGAAAATATTATTAAATGACGGTTTGAAATCTGGAATCTGATTGACAAAAAGAGCTTGGAGCTTCAGAGTATCAGCGTTAAGCGTACCAGGCGAGTCCTTGCAAGTTGAAGTCCACAAATTGGTATCGGTATTGTCGCCATCGCGCGTCTCGAATACGTAAGCCAGCCCTTTAGTGGCACATACGCCGCGAATATCATCGTTTGATTTGTTATCAGAGGCCTGAATATTAAGCTTGACTAGCGCATAAGTAAATTGTTCATAAGCATTACTGTTATTGGCATATTCCTTCTTGTCCAAAACTCTATCCAGATAACCCGAATAAATAACGTATTTACGCGATGTTGGACTAACTGTAATCTGGTAGCTCTTGAACTCTTCATCGGCAACAATCGGACCGCGCACCGTCCAGCGCACACTGCGAATTGGGTCTTGATTTTTGATTTTGCTCTCTAGCGACTGTTCGGGAGTTTGCGGCTGCTCGATCTTTTTATCCGGATTCAGCAATGATCGCACAAGTGTTACCAAAATGGCAATAACAACCACCACAGTGATAATAGTAATGATTATCGGTAAAATTCTCGGTCGGGATCCTCTGTACATGTTTGTATTTTAACACATTTGCCACGCAGCTATGCCATCACATCACAAACAGCTGTAGCGCCTAAGTCTAATCCTGCTTGTACACATCGTTCCGCGTCTGCCCCCAATCCTTCATCTCTAAGAGGCTGCACGATGTCATCGAATCTATCTGAATTTTTCTTCGCTTTTATCTCCGCTTCTTTCTTTGCTTTTATTTTTTTCTCTGTCTCTGGATCAATTATTTCATCTAGCGGCAAAAATTCCCTGCCAGCAAAATCCCCTACTATGAGTTTTCTAGGTTTGGCTTTAGGTTTAGGTTCAGATTCAGGTTTGGCTTTAGGTTTAGGTTCAGATTCAGGTTTGGCTTTAGGTTTAGGTTCA
>CAJPQF010000011.1:0-20128 GCA_905372855.1 Candidatus Saccharimonadota bacterium | reverse complement strand
ATTATACTCGACCAGCAGCTGCACGCGCTGCAAACCGTTCGGGTCAAACGCTGGGTATAATAGCGTTTTCGCACCATGCGCGCCGCGCACAATGATCCGCCCGCCAGGCCGGAGCGCTGGCAAAATATTATCAATAATTTGCTGTTTGGCTTCAGCTGAATCGCCCGCCAGCCCAGCCACATAAATCACGTCGTAAGCATTATCCGGCAAAGCCACCGCCGCGCCGTCCGCCACCAAACACTCGCCAACTGGCCAAGCAATCGCCCGTGCTAGCTCGCGCGACTGTGCCAAAGCAGCCGGCGCCACGTCTACCAAATCAACCGCCGCGCCTGTCTGACGCCACAAACACCAAGCGGTCAAAGGCAGGGGACCGCTGCCGATCATCACCGCGCGGCTACGACTGGTCAAGGACAAACCCGACCCTCCCAACAAGCCAACTTCACGCCGCACTAGCTCGCGGTAATTGTCAATATACCAAAACTTTTCCAGCTCTTGCTGCGGACGGGCCGAGCTGGCAATTCGCCGCGACCAATACATTTCCATCTCTGATTCCGATAGAGAACAACGGCGCTGCACTTCGCGGCACACCTCATCATTGCACCAATTTGGTAACGCTGTCGCCTGCACAGCTGCCGCCACCAAGCCAGAAAAAGCCGCATTGACGTCTGGCGATGGTGCAAACTCGTGCAAATTCATCACTGTTTTAATTGCCGTATCCATAGCTTTTCATAATGCCAAACCCTCCCATTTATTGCAAATTTGTTGCAATAAGTTGTATACTTGCAATATCATGACCCTCGACAATCTATTCAAACAGCACAACCTGCGCCTCACCAAACCGCGCCAGCAAGTCTTCGATGCGCTGCAAAAATCAGACGTTCCGCTGACTATCAGCGATATTGCAAAAAACTGCAAGGGTATTAACCGCACCAGCGTTTATCGCGCCTTGGTGGCGTTCAACGATCTCAAAATCATTAACGTTGTTCACGTCGGCTGGAAGAACTACTACGAGCTAGCCGAGCCATTCATTCCGCATCATCATCATTTATATTGCATCCGCTGTCAAAACGCTACACCAATCCAAACCCCAGAATTAGAGCAGCTCATCAATTACCTCAGCAGAAAATACAGCTTTTTGGTCATTGATCACCATTTTGAGCTTGAAGGTGTTTGCCAAAAATGCCGGCAAAAACAGCAGCTAGCTAAAAGCGCTAGTGCTAGCAAAAACAAGCCAAAGCCAGAATCAAAATCAACAAAGTAACCCTAATCGCTAATCATCGTCAGCAGCGTCTCGCGCTCGCGAATCAGCTCGCGGTAGCGTTTGAGCAAACTCATAATATCGTTGCGCTGCTCATTACTGAGGTCAAACACCGCCAACAACACTCCGTCAATTTCTTTGGCAGCCTTTTGCGTGTCCGACAGATTAGCCAATCCCGGCACGGTAGCCAGATATTCCGCACGAAGGTCCTCGGTCTTTTTTTCATAGAGAGCTAGCCGCTTGGCCGGACTATTGGCTGACTTTTTACCGAGACGCGCCAACGCTTTTTCATACTCTTGCCGCGCCGCCAACACCGACACATAATCAATTTTCAGGCCAAATAACCGCGCCACCAAGCCATTTTGTGCTTGCTCAATCTCGGCAGTAGCACCGTCGATTTCGTTCAAACGCCGCCGCGCTTGGCGCGTCATCCGACGAATCTGATAGTGCTCAACTTTCGACTGGAATAAACGCTTAATCAATCGCGCCTGCGGATCGCGGATTGTCATGCCGAATTCCTCGGCAACCGCACGGTAGAGTAAATAGTCTACATAAACTTCGACCTGCTGCGAACAAACTTCTGCCGGCTGATTAACAAACTCTAGCGCCAAACGATGCAGCTTTTTTTCGCCTTCTGCATAATGTTGCATTGCAAAACACGCTCGTTCAATGCTTTGACTCTGCTGTGCTACGTATTGCAACAATGTTGCAGTTTGCTTATCATCTGTCAAGAAATTGTCGCTCATCGTCTTAATCAGCGTTTTCTGCTGCGGCGCGCTTTCGATTTTACGCAGCCGCGGTAAGCAATCATCACGCCAAGACAAGAAAAATTCCAGCGCCATCGGCACGCTGCGATCAAAGCGCCGCGCCATCCGCCGCAGCGAGCGCGGGCAAGCCGCATAGACGGCCGCCGCTTGCTGCCGGAACTGTAGTGGACGCACCTCTGCTAGCTTAAGCAAACGATTGTATCGCGCTGGGAATACTTTATCGATATCATTCATAGCGTACCTGAACCTTTCTAAATGAATAATTTAATAATTTCTGCCACGACGCACCACGTTGATTAAAGCGCCGGATCTCACCGTCGACCGATGCTACCTTGACCAGGGCTGGGCTGTACGGTACTTTACGGCTATACATCCACACATCATCGTAATTCCAGCGGCGTAGCGACGGATAAACCCTTTTCAAAAGCTCCACGCCATTGCGATAAAAATACTGCGGGTCGGCTTCTGGCGGCAAGAACTTCTCGGCCGTTAAACCCATATTCTTGACGATACGGCGCACATCCTCCAGCGTCTGCTCGGCACCATTCTCGGCAATAAGCAGAGCATACACGCTGCCGCGGCTGCGAAAAATCACAGCGTACGAATCGCGCCCCGTTTCGATATCGTCAAACAAAAATTCGTCGACTGGCATCTCGATATAAAACACCCGCGGAATCAGTTTTTGGCACTCCTCGCGGCGCATCTGATCGTAGTTAAAGTCGTTAGCGGTCATACTTCCATTATACTATTTTTATGACGAAAAGTCAATATTGTTAGATAACAAAAAAGCGCTAGGTAAGGGTGGGCATCACCTAGCGCCATTCTGCCCTTCGTCCCACCCTATCGGGTATACGTGATCCACCTCACACATACGGTGATCCGCTGGACAAAGGGGTTAGTATACGCTAAAAAGTTGTCTAGGCACGAAAGTGGAGGGTAGATTACTGCCGTGCGCCTTTTAGCGCAACCTAACATAAGTTAGAATAGGGGGTATAAGGTGCTTGATTCACCACCTCGGGTCAATCAATCATCTCCAATATTAGCACACCTTTGACAACATGTCAATACTTTTTAACAGGAATTTGTATGAAAATCAATAAAGTATCACCAGATAGCAGCAATTATCTCAAGGTATTAGCTAATATTGACGACAAGCCGCAAGCATTATATTACTTAGGTGAAATACCTAAACAACGCCAGCCGACCATCGCTATCGTCGGCACCCGCAAGCCAACCAGCTACGGTATCGAGGTAACAAATCAGTTTGCCAGCGGCCTGGCTAGCCGCGGTTTTATCATTGTTAGCGGACTAGCCCTAGGCACCGACGCGCTAGCGCACCGCGCCTGTTTAGACGCTGGCGGCACCACTATCGCCATCGTACCTAGCCAGTTACCGAATATTTATCCGCGCAGCAACAGCGCGCTTGCCCGGCGAATTGTCGAAAAGGGTGGGGCAATCTTGTCCGAACATTCTACTGATGACACCGAACCGTACATCCTCGGCCGCTGGAGTTTTTTGGAACGCAACCGCTTGGTGTCCGGCTTGGCCGACGCCGTACTAATCACCGAAGCTAGCGCTCGCAGCGGCACGCTCAATACTGCTGCCCACGCGCTAGCTCAAGGCAAAGATGTCTTCGTTGTACCTGGCAACATCACCAGCCCGCAGAGCGCTGGCTGCAACGCTCTAATCAAGCAAGGCGCCACGCCCGTCACCAGCCTCGACGACATTTTGTCGGTTGTCGCGCCAGAATCCATGCCAGACGCGCGAACCGACCAAACCAAGCTGCCGCTCGGCTCAACACCCGCCGAAACAGCGATCATCGAACAGCTCGCTCAAGGTATCCGCGACGGCGACCAGCTACAAAAGACTACTCAGCTGCCAGCAACCGAGTTCAATACTGCACTAACCATGCTTGAACTAACTGGCGCTATCCGCTCGCTCGGCGCCAACCAGTGGACGCTTGTCTAATTAATATTGTTTAAGCTTTTCGCAAATTTGTCATTTTCATCGTATAATTGTAGACTTAGATATTATGCCTATTAAGTCTCGTGAAAGGATTCCAAGATTCAATCCTAGGACTAATATCCTCACTATTCCCAACGCCATGAGTGTTGCTGGCGCGGTTCTAGCCTTGCGCGGCGCCAAACGCATTGATACCACTGCTGGTATCGCACAGGTTGCCGCTGGCCGGTTCATCGACGTTCTAGACGGCATCGTCGCCCGCAAAACGGGGCAGACAAGCGATTTCGGCGCGTTGCTGGATGCTGGGCTAGACAAAGCTGTCACTGCTATGAGATAAAAAGTAAAAACCTCGCACCAACGGAAATAATCGCCGCCATCACAGCTTTTAATGGAATCAACGCCGTTGCCAGCGCCAAAACGATAGTTGAAACTGGCGATGAAACTGTACGCCCGGAAATCTCTGGCAAATTGGCGCTAGCGCTCGAAACCAGCTCATTGCTAGCCCACCTAGTCGGTAGCCGTCTCGAAACCACCGGCCAGAGCCAGCTCGCCAGAGTTGCTCGCGGTATCGGCAATTTAGCGTTCGCTGTATCGCTGCCGTTCGCATTTAAATCAACGCTTTCGTACATTGAACGCGCCCGGCAATCAAAACACCGAAATGATAAATAAACAAGCAAAACTGGCGATTTGCGGCCTGAAGAGGATTTTTGGCTATTTTGTTGCAAAAAATAGTAAATTATTGCGAAACTATTGACACCGCCGTCCATATGTGATATATATATCAGCTTTTTGCTCAAAGTTCTGTAAAAAGGGCAAGAAGTAGCCCTTTTGCTTCGAGTAAAAACTTCCCTAGGAGGGGAAATGAGACGCTTTTTTGAGGCGGTGGCGCGCGCCTTGCGCGGCCGCCGCGAGCTGGCGGTCGCACTCGCGACCGCCATCGTCGCCGCCGTCCTGATCGGCGGCGGCCAGGCCACCCTGGCTGCCATCGTCGCCGCGGGCGCGGCTGGCCTGATGGCCGGCCACGCCAAGCGGTACCGTCTGGCGGCGCGCGATGCGCGCCGCCAGGTCAGTGAGCTCCGCGAGGAGCTCACTGAGTCGGATAACTGCTTCTCTCTCCTGAGCCGCCTGGCTCAAGAGCGAGAAGAGGATCTCTCTTGGATTGAGAGGCAGGCGCGCCTGTCTCTCGCCGATAGTCGCAAGATTATCGACGATTACAGGATTTTCCTGAAAGGAGGAGAGGAGGCGTCTCCTCTCCTACGCTCCCTCTTTTCTGAGGCTTTGAAAGAATGGTCGAATATTAATGACGGTCTCGAAACCGTCATTAACAACGTTGGCCAGGAGCTGGTCGGCGAGCAGACGCAGCTCGCCGACCTGTACGACACCGAGGAGGTGAACACCACCGACACTGCCACCGCCGAGGAGTGACCCTCCTCGGCAGAAAAGGGCTTTTTTAAGCCCGTCAGAAAATAGCCCGCCAGAGCTCTAAGCCTCGGCGCAAGGCCTTTCTGGCGGGCTATTTTCTTTGGTTTATTATCCTCAGCAGCCAGCACTAATTTGGTATTTTTAGCAAATCGGTTTACTATTATATAAGTATGAAGAATCTGGTTATCGTCGAGTCGCCAGCCAAAGCCAAAACTATCGAGAAATATCTCGGCAATGATTTTCATGTTTTGTCAAGCGTGGGGCATATTCGCGCTATCGCCAAAAAAACCAAAGACGGCACGCCGCCAATTGATATCCAGCACGGCTTCAAAACGACTTACGAAATCGACCCGGAAAAGAAAAAAGTAATCGCTGAATTAAAGAAAGCCGTCAAATCAGTCGGCGCAGCCAACGTCTGGCTAGCCACCGATGAAGACCGCGAGGGCGAGGCCATTGCTTGGCATCTGTGCGAGGTCCTAAAGCTTGACCCCAAAACCACCAAGCGTATTACTTTTCACGAAATTACCAAATCGGCTATCGAGGAGGCGATCAAGCATCCGCGCACCGTCGATATGAAATTAGTCGAAGCTCAGCAAGCCCGGCAGATTCTCGACCGAATTGTCGGCTTCGAACTTAGCCCGGTCGTCTGGCAAAAAGTCCCCGGCGGCAAGTCCGCTGGCCGCGTCCAGAGTCCGGCCGTACGGCTGCTAGTCGAACGCGAGCACGAAATCGACGCCTTTGCTAGCAGCTCGCAATTCAAAGTTACTACCATATTCGCCGCTGGCGGCCAAGAATTAAAAGCCGAGCTAAAACAGCGTTTCGACAGCGAAGAAGAGGCTCGCACCTTTCTGGAATCGCTCGCTGGAGCGACTTTCACTGTCGCCAATATCAGTACCAGCCCGTCAAGCCGCAATCCGGCCGCACCGTTCACGACCAGTACTCTGCAACAAGAGGCCAACAGTAAGCTAGGCATGGGCTCGCGCGCTACCATGGCCAGCGCCCAAAAACTATATCAAGAGGGCCGCATTACTTACATGCGTACCGACAGCGTCAACTTGTCAAGCCAGGCCATCGCTGCTAGCGCCGATTACATCAAACGCTTATACGGCATTGAATACTCGCATGTCCGCAAGTTCAAAACTAAATCTGCTGGCGCCCAAGAAGCCCACGAAGCAATTCGCCCGACTGATATTACCCGCGAATCAGTCAGCGGCAGCGACTATGACCAGCGTCTATACGACCTCATCCGCCGCCGCACGCTAGCCAGCCAAATGGCGCCAGCCAAGCTAGAGAACACAACAATTACAATTGGTATTAACGACGGGGAAAAGCAAAATAACTCAAGCAAGACTAACGACAAGCTCGTCTTTGAAGCCAAGGGTCAAGTCGTCCTCTTCGACGGCTTCCTGCGCGTTTATGGCGGCGGTAAAGATGACACAATTTTGCCAACCGTCAAATCTGGCGACCAGCTCCAACGCCACAGCGTCGAAGCCCGCCAAGTTTTCGCCCGGCCGCCAGCCCGTTATACCGAAGGTACGCTAGTCAAAAAGCTTGAAGAGCTCGGTATCGGCCGCCCGAGTACTTACGCCACCATCATGAATACCATTCAAACTCGCGGTTACGCCGAAAAAGGCGATTCCGAAGGTGTACCGCGCGATGTTATCTTATTGCAACTTATCGACAATAAGGTCGAGCGCGAGATTGTCCAAGAAAAGACCGGCTCCAACAAAGGCAAGCTTGTGCCGACGCCGGCTGGCGAGCTGATTAGCGGCTTTTTAACCGACCATTTCGACCGCGTCGTTGATTATGGCTTTACAGCCGACGTCGAGAAAGATTTCGACGATATTGCCGGTGATCGCTTGGCGCGCAACACCATGCTCGAGAAATTCTACGCGCCATTCCACGCGCTGATTGAGCAATCTGGCAATATTGACCGCCGAACTGTCGGCGCCAACAGGGAAGTTGGTATTGATCCGAAATCTGGCAAACCAATTATTGCTCGCTTCGGCCGCTTCGGACCAATGCTGCAACTCGGCTCCAGCGACGATAAAGCCGACAAACCGCAATTCGCACCGCTGCCTAAGGGCGCCAAGATTGAAACCGTCACCCTAGAACAAGCTTTGCGTGCCTTTGAGCTGCCGCGCCTAGTCGGTCAAACTGAGGACGGACAAGATATCAAGGCTAACGTCGGCCGCTTCGGGCCATATATTCAAATCGGTAAACTCTACGTCAGCCTGAAAGATATCGACCCGCGCGAAGTCACCCAAGAACAAGCACGCGAACTATACGCCGCCAAGCTCAAAGCTGAAGCCGAGAAAAACATCGCCGACTTTGGCGACGGTATCAAAGTTCTCAACGGCCGTTTCGGGCCATACGTTACCGACGGCAACAAAAACGCCAAAATCCCCAAAGACACCGACCCCAAAACCATCACTCGCGACCAAGCAGTAGAATTGCTCGCTAACGCCCCGCAAAAAAGGTCGGCGCGGCGCCAAATACGGCGAAAGAAGTAAGCATGGCAATCAAGCTCCAACAAGTCCGACGTGTCCGCCGCTGGATGATGATTTTGCTGCTCGTAGTAATGATTATCGTTGTCTTCTCGCTAAATGTTCACAGGTCGTACCGCACCGATAATCATCCGCGCCTGGGCAATGTCGCTAATGTCGACTCTGATATCCCGTATTGCGCTGGTCAAGACAAGCAGAAGTTTGATTTGTACACGCCGATCAACAGCCTACTCAATACTCATACGACACCGTACCCGCTAGTTATTTATATCCACGGCGGCGGCTGGCATAAGGGTGATAAGCGCAATTCGCTGCTTGACTATTACGGTTCTAGTTTGACAGCGGCTGGTTTTGCGGTCGCCTCGGTCAACTACCGCCTAGCGCCCAAATACCATTATCCGACACAAAATAACGACGTTGCCTGCGCTATCGACACCATCGCCAAACTCGCCAGCTCTTATGACATCGACACCAACAATGTAATTCTTTTTGGCGACAGCGCTGGCGGGCTCTTGGCTAGCGATTATGTTCTGACTCGCCAAGACAGCCCAATTACTGTCCGCGGCGTGATTAGTTTTTATGGCACCACCGACCTGGTCAACCAATTACAGCGCACCAAGCGCAACCCAAATGCTTACAAATTCCTCGGCACCCGCAATGTCGATACTGCCCGCGTCGCCAGCCCGCTATACCAACCGATTACCAAAACGCCGCCGCCGTTTTTGTTTTTCCACGGCACCAAAGACAGTATCGTGTCGATTGAGCAAGCCTACAAGTTCTACCAGCGTATCTTGGACTACCAGCCGAGCAGCCGCTTTATTCGCGTTGCCAATGCCGGCCACGGCTTCGACGACAGTGGACGCAGCACCAAACCGACCAGCGACGAAATTCGCCGCACACTTACGCTATTCGCCCTCAAGCATATCAACAGCGACCAGTCAGAAACTCAGGCGCAAACCACGCCAGAAAAAGTCCAGATATTATTAGACAATGATTAAGCTGTTTAATCAGCTAATTATTCATTAGTGTTTTGAATAAGCTTTGCTCAATAAACAATTATATTTTGTGATAAACCGTTAAATTAACCAGCATCGATACCGCCTTAACACCTTAAATTTTGACAAAAATAGGTATTATTGTTAGCCTAGACATTATTCTTTATTAAAAAAAGTAGCAAAAAAGTATTTACCATAAGCGTCTATATTGTGATACAATATAACTAGTTAGTATTTGATTTGACAATCTAACTACTATGTATTATAATCAGATACGAAATTACGATATCAAACTAAAATCACTCTCGAGGGGCGGGGAGTGGAGATAAAAGGATAAGGATCGCATGACCGAAACTACCGGTACACCTGCTGTGGAGACTATCAAGACAGCAATTGAGGATATTCTTAAGACTATAGACCAAGAACGCGAACGCGAAATCATCACGCGCCGTTTCGGCCTATATGAGCGCCGGGAAACGCTTGAGCAAATTGGCGAACTGCTCGGCATCACTCGCGAACGTGTCCGCCAACTCGAAAAAGCCATCTTAGCCCGCCTCAAAACCGCTGCCGCCGACGGCAAAATCCCCGCCATTAACGACGCCGAGCGCCTAATTATCCGCGACCTTTCCGAAAACGGCCGCGTCGGCCGCGTCCAAGACGTCGCCAACCGCCTCTCGAAAGACAAAGCTTCCAATAATACCCGAGCTCACGTTGCCTTTATCGGCGAGCTATCGCCGCGCTTCGTTATAATCAACGAAACCGACAATTACCACCAGGGCATCAGTATCGCCGAAAACGGTAATGAGAAGAAAATCCGCGGCGACATTGATAGCATTGTGAAAACCATCAAAAACCACGGCCAGCCAATCGACATCGAGAGCCTGCACGGCATGTTGACTTTCGAAAGTCCGTCCCAGATCCGCGGCCTGGCCAGCTTATCCAAAAAACTAGCCAATCTCAAAGACGTTTGGGGTCTAGCCAAGTGGCCAACTGTCAATCCTAAAAACATCCGCGACAAAATCTACGTTATTTTGGCAGGCAATGGCAAGCCGATGCACTTCTCCGACATTTCTAAAGCCATCAAAGAAAGCGACTTCAAGCGCAGAAACGTTACCACTCAAGCTATCCACAACGAACTTATCAAAGACAAACGCTTCGTCCTAATCGGCCGCGGCATTTACGCCCTCGACAGCTGGGGCTATAGCAAAGGCACCGTTTCAGATATTATTGCCGACATTTTGCGCAAGGCAGGCGAGCCGCTTCACCGCGACGAAATTGTTAGGCGCGTACTCAAGAGCCGCCAAGTCAAAGAAACAACTATTCTGCTCAATCTGCAAAGCAAATCGATGTTCAAGCGCGTCGCTAAAGCGACTTACACCATCGCCGAACCACAGCAATAATCTATCTGCGGATTCCGCTTAATCTTGCAAAAATAACAGAGGTATGATATAATGAAAGTATAGCTATGTCATTTATCACTTCTGTTATTGCTCTATTGTTGCAATGGTATGTCTGGGGGCCGTTGGTTATTGTGCTGCTATATCTAACTTGGCGCAATTATCGCAGTATTGATGTAATAAAGAACGTTGAGAGCGTCTTGTTAACCCTCGAGATTCCAAAAACCAACGATAAGTCCGAGCTGGCCGCCGAGCAAATGTTCGCTAGCCTCCATGGTATTTTGCGCGATGCCCGCGAGCTAAAAGCTAATAACGGCTATCAGGAGCACCTAAGTTTCGAGATTGCCTCGGTGGGCGGGCGGATTCAATTCTACGTTTGGACGCCGAAATCGTTGCAAAGCTTCGTCGAAGGCCAGATTTACGCCCAATACCCGCAGGTACAAATTCATAAGGCCGAAGAAGATTACGTCGCTCACGAACGCCACCACAGCGTAGTCTATACTTCAGAGATTACCTTAACCGATAAGGAATTTTTGCCGATCAAAACCTTTCAGAGCTTTGAAGTTGACCCGCTAGCTGGCATCACCGGCACGCTCGCCAAGCTCGAAGATACCGACGAAGAAATTTGGATACAAATGCTAGTGCGTCCGGTCGCCGACAGCTGGCACAAAGAAGCCGACGCCTGGATTCAATCGGTCAAAGCGGGCGGTTTCAACCTATTCGGTACCGATGGTATAGGCAAGTGGATTGCCGGATTGTTTGCCGCTTTGTGGCAACCGCCCGAGCAAGTAGGCGCTAGCGGCGGTCCAGAACTGTCAGAGCGCGACAAAACCCGCATATCTGAAGCTGAAAAAAAGGCAACCAAACTTGGCTATCAGGTCAAAGTCCGCGTTGCTTACCTGGGCGAGCGCACTAGCGACGCCAAATTACGCATGCAAGGCATCATCGGTACTTTCAAGCAATTCAACTCGACCAATCTCAATGGTTTCAAGATGTCGAACGATAGCTTCGCCAAAGAAGCACTCGCCAAATATAAGACCCGCCTCTTTGCTGACCGCGGTTATCTGATGAATATTGAGGAAGTCGCTAGTGTCTATCACTTGCCGCATACCAATGTCGAAACGCCAAATATCGTTTGGGCTAGCACCAAAACCGCCGAACCGCCGCCGAAGTTGCCAGTCCTAACTGGCGACCCAGCGCATGATGAGAATATCTCGGCCTTTGGCATGACTAATTTTCGCGGTATCAATCATCAATTCGGTATGCTGCGCTACGACCGATCGCGCCACGTCTACATTATCGGTCAGACAGGAGCGGGGAAGAGCGGCTTGCTCGAGTTATTTGCCTTGAGCGATATTTTCCACGGGCAAGGCTATGCTATCATTGATCCGCACGGCGACTTTGCCATCAATAACATGCGCTTCATCCCAGGCTCGCGCCTGCAGGATGTTGTTTACTTTAACCCGGCCGACACGCAGTATCCGCTCGGTTTCAACCCGCTAGAGGTCACTAATCCGTCGCAAAAAACTAATATCTCATCAGAAGTTATCGGCGTGCTGAAACGCATGTTCGGCGACTCTTGGGGTCCACGCCTCGAGTATATCTTGCGCTATACCATTTTAGCGCTACTAGACCGGCCCGAGACTACCATGCTCGATATTACTCGCATGCTCACTGACAAAAAGTTTCGCAAAGACACGCTCAGCTACTGTAAAGACACCGTGGTACTGCAATTTTGGAATGTCGAGTTTGCTAGCTGGACCGACAAGTTTCAGGCTGAAGCCATCGCGCCAGTCCTCAACAAAGTCGGCGCCTTCACCGCCAATCCAGTTATCCGCAACATTATTGGTCAGCCGAAATCGACTTTTAACATCCGACAGATTATGGATGAAGGCAAGATTCTCGTCGTCAATTTGAGCAAGGGTCTAATCGGCGAGGATAACGCCGGTATTCTCGGCTCGTTTCTGGTCACCAAAATTCAGCTCGCCGCCATGAGCCGCTCCGATATCCCTGATATCAAGGACCGCCGGCCATTTTATCTATATGTCGACGAGTTTCAAAACTTTGCTACCGATTCGTTCGCTACAATTCTATCCGAGGCGCGCAAATACGGTCTCAACCTGACCGTCGCCAACCAGTACATTAGCCAGATGGAAGAAACCGTCCGCGATGCTGTTTTCGGCAACGTCGGTACCGTAATTAGCTTCCGTGTTTCTGCTGATGATAGTCCGATTCTCGCCAAGCAATTTGAACCACAGTTCGAGCCAAATGACCTACTACAGATGCATAATCGTAACTTTATCATCAACATGGTCATCAACGGCGAAAAGGCTCCAGCCTTTAGCGCCAAGACGCTTAATCTGCCAGCTGCGCAAGACGATAACACCGGCCGGATTATCCAGTGGACGCGCGATAATTATAGTCGCAACCGCAGCGATATTGAAGCCGATATCGCCAATCGAATCCTACCGCCAGAAAACCTAGTCGTCAAAAAACCTGGTCCTGCCCATACGCCACCAAAAACACCCGAACAGCGAGCCGCCGATCGCGCCGCACGCCAAGCCGCTAAGCAGCCGCAAGACCAGACCCAACCAATTGCCAAACAGCCATCGGTCAAACTTGACAAGGGCGCTGTTGGTTTGCTACAAATAGACCACGGTCAAAATAATAAAGACACCTCGAAGGCCGCAAAGGATAATGACGCCGCAAAAACAAATGCAGCAGCTAAACCTGCCACCAATGAAGAAACAGAGAAAGTAGACACAGCTACTAGCGACAAGCCAAAACGCAAACGCACTCGCAGCCGCCGGCGCAAAACTCCAGCGGCAGCTACTTCCAATTCGTAATCAACTATTGCTATGCCTCTACCGTTAGAAATAGCCACCACGCCGCATGCTCATGACGCTCAAGTTGGCGAGATTATTGATCTATTATGCAAGCCCAGTATCTGCGGCCCAATTTCAGACATACTAGGCCGAGATGCTTTCATGGAAGCAGCTACCGACCTAACGCAGCGTTTATACTTGGGTGAGTGTGCCGCTGCACTGGCCAGATACAGCGATGAAAACAGCAATACCATCAAACCAGTTGGCACAATTATCTATAGCCAGGACTCAAACGATCCTAAAATAGCAAATTTGGAACTAATCGTCGTACGAGAAAAATATCGACTCCGGCAAGTAGGCGCGCGACTGATGGAAATAGTCGAGGAAGAAGCGAAATTGCGCGGCGCAATCCAACTACAAACACAAGCACCCCAGAAAATGCCAGACCTACAGAGCTTCTTAGCAAAAAATGGTTTCTATTACAGTCGCATGGAAGAGAGTGAGGGCGGGGTTTTGTTTTTGCGGTATAAAAAAGT
Source organism: Candidatus Saccharimonadota bacterium (assembly GCA_905372855.1). GTDB lineage: Bacteria > Patescibacteriota > Saccharimonadia > Saccharimonadales > Saccharimonadaceae > Saccharimonas. The sequence goes on along the minus strand of CAJPQF010000011.1, from coordinate 6,459 downwards.
ATTGCAGAAGAATAAAAAGTGTCGTATCATAAGGTTACAGTCCCTTAAGTAAGGATTGTACCAATATCTAAATTGTTCTAGGTTTCTATAATAATCTGGCGGTAAAAATCCGCTGTAAAGTATATGAAATACTGGAGCAAAGCTCTAATCCGCTCACTTGTTGAGCGGATTATCTTTTGCACTGCGGCTGAGCGCCGTACAATTTCAATTATCACTTTTTAGTTGTATAATTATGCTAACGATATTGTAAAAGGACTTATTCATGACAGAAAAATCTTCATATTCACCGAAAAAATATTCGCTAGGGCTAGACATCGGTACGAGCTCAATCGGCTGGGCAGTATTGGATCTAGACAAGGAGCGAATTCACGATTTGGGAGTGAGGATATTTGAGCGGCCAGAAGACCCGCAAAATGGCGACTCACTCGCCAAGCCTCGCCGCGACGCACGTTCAGCTCGTCGCCGCCTGAAGCGACGCCGCCAACGTCTCAATCACCTCAAACAATTCTTTATTGACCAAAACATTCTTACCAAAGATCAAGTCGAGGAAGTGCTGGACTATAGGTCTGACTTCAACAAATTAGACGTATATGAACTGCGAGCAAAAGCACTCACCGAAGAATTATCGCCCGAAGAATTGCTCAAAGTTTTATATCAAATCGCCAAACGGCGCGGCTTCAAGTCGAACCGCAAGGTTATCGAAGAATCGGACAAAGAAGGCGGCCGCGTCACTAGCGCCCTCAAGGCCAATGAAAAGTTTCTCGCCGATAACAATTACACAACTGTCGGTGACGCGCTGAGTCGCGATGAAAAATTCGCTCCGCACAAGCGCAATAAACGCGACGACTATACCAACAGCTTTGCGCGCGATGACTTTTTGCGTGAACTAGAGTTCATTATTAAAAACCAGCGAAAATACGCCCTGAAAAATATTCCCGAACAAGCTATCAACGAATTAATTTATGGCATTGACGATGGACAGGCCACTAACGTAAGCGCCATCATGTACCAGCGTCCATTTATGACTAGAGAACTAATCGAAAAGATGGTCGGCAACTGTACGTTTGAAAAAGACGAGAAACGGGCACCAAAAGCCAGCTACAGCTTTGAGATGTTTCGCCTGGCGAGCGATTTATCACACCTCGTTTTCATTCATCGTGATGCCAGCAAACGCCAAGCCAAGCGTGAAAATCTAGAGGTAAGATTATCTCCAGAGCAAATTAGTAAAGTTATAGATGCAGCCAAAAGCCAAAAGAGCTTAACCTATAAAAAGGTGCGCAGTACTGCAGGGATTAGCGAAGACTACGTGCCAAAGGATGTACGCGGTAAGAAGAAAGAGGGTGACGAATTCGGCGAAGACAATACTTTTGGCGGTCTAAAAGCGTATAGCGATATCAGGTTAGCGCTGAAAGACTTACCGGAAGATTGGGCAAAAATTGATAATGAATCGGCGATTAACCAAATCGCCTACGTCCTCACTACGCAAAAAGCCGACGAAGGTATACGTGCCGAGCTAGATTCACTGCCGCTTTCCGACAAAGCCAAAGAGGCTATCATCAAAATTAAGCCAACCAACTTCAAAGCGTTTGGACATTTATCTATCAAAGCTTTGCAAAACATCACGCCATACATTCTCGAAGGCATGACCTATGACAAAGCCTGCGAGGCAGCTGGCTACGACTTCAAAAAGCAATCTGCCAGCCTGGAGCAAATCACCAACCCTGTCGTCAAGCGCGCCATAACACAAACCCTGAAGGTCGTTCGTGCTATTGAACGCAAATGCGGTAAGCCATATTTTATCAAAGTCGAAACCGCCCGCGACTTGGCAAAAAACTTCAAAGACCGTAAGGCAATTGAAAATGAGAATAAGGAAAATCAAGCGCGCAATCAAAGTATCATTCAGACGCTAAACGAAAACGGTGTCGTCACTCCAACCGGTCAGCAGATAATTAAAGTCAAGCTCTATCGTGAACAAAACGGCGTCTGTCTATACTCCGGAAAGTCAATTGATTTTGAGACGATGCTGCGCGACGACAACGCCTATCAAGTTGATCACATTGTGCCGTTTTCACGCTCCAACAACGATGGAATGACCAACAAAGTTCTGGTATTAACAGAGGAAAACCAAAAGAAGAGCAATCAAACGCCATTTGAATATTTTGGTGCAGATGAAAAACGTTGGAAAGAGTTTGCTGCTCGAGTAGAATCGACATATAAAACACGCGATACCAAAACAGCCGATAAAGCGACAAACGCCATCAATTACAAATACAACGGCTACGCTATAAAAAAGAAGCAGAATCTACTACTTCAAGAATACAAAAACGACAGTTGGAATGTGCGTGCTCTGAACGATACGCGATATATCACGCGGTTTATCCAAAACTATTTGCGCCAGGATGTTGATTTCACCGAAGGCGAAGAAAAACAGCGTGTAATCGCACCAAATGGTACGACAACAGCATATCTACGCAAACGCTGGGGACTGGCAAAAGATCGCAACGAAGACGTCCTGCACCACGCCAAAGACGCAGCGGTCGTAGCGGCAGTTGACCAGAACATAGTGAGGCAAGCCAATCTATTTGCGAAACGCAGTGAAATAGCTACCCTATTAGCAGCTGCGAAAACGATGGAAGAAAAGACTGACAAGTTGACTGGTGAAATTATTGACGAAGACGAGTTTGATAAAACTCAGCGGCGCAAGGACGCGGCGATCGTACTGTCTTCAAAGTACTTTCCGCAACCATGGAATAATTTCGGTAAAGAAGTCATGAAACGCACCCTCAATACCGATATTGCCACACTGCAAAATGAACTGCGTGGACTCGATAATTACGACGAAGACTTCCGCCTGAGCGTAAAGCCAATCTTCGTTTCTCGCATGCCACGCCGCAAGGCTGCCGCTCAAGCCCACAAGGAGACCATCCGCTCACCAAAGGTCAAAGATAATGATCAGCGAACCGTACGAATGCCGCTTAATAAAGTTAAGCGCAAGGATGTCGAAAACTCCGTACTTAAAGAATCCGATAAGTGGCTGTACGACAAATTGCTTGAGAGGCTAGATGCTCACGGTGACAACCCAGAGAAAGCTTTTGCTGAACCTATTTACAAAAACGACAAAAAAATCGACAAAAACGGCAAAAAACTGTCGCCAGTCTCAACCGTCAAAGTATACTCAACGCAGCCAAGCGGATTTTATATCAACAACGGTAAAGCTTTCGTCAACAATGGGTCTATGGTGCGGCTTGACGTATATCAAAAACCAAACAAGAAAGGAAAAATCGAGCACTTTTTCGTGCCAGTTTACGCCCATCAAGTTGGTAAAAATAAGCCCACGCCAACAAAGATCTTACCAGCACCAAAAGGCTTTACCGATATAGATGAAACATTCACTAAAATTTGTTCGTTATATCCAAATGACTATGTGCGATGCCATTTTGGTAATGAAATTAGAGAAGGGTATTATGCGAGCTTTAACATCAACAACGGTGCTATGCAGGTAATGCCACACGATGCAGCCAACAAGAGTAATGACAGCCTTATCCAAATCTCACCCCGCTCCGCAAATCTTATCGAGCGCTACGACATCGCTATCCTCGGCGACAATTACAGGTGGTTATAAATGGCCTGGCGCGTCGTAGTTATCGAAAATCCTGCCAGGCTGAGTTTGCGCGACAACCAGCTCGTAATCGCGCAAGAAACTGAGGCAACTTTGCCGATTGAAGATATCGATGCACTCATTCTGGACGGTTATGGCATGACTGCGACCACAAATCTACTCACAGCACTGGCGACCAAAGGCACCACAACTGTCATTTGCGACGAAAAGCACTTACCAGCCAGCGTACTTCTGCCGTATTCACAACACTCACGCCAAGCCAAGGTTTCACGCCAACAACTTGCCATGAGCCAGCCGCTCAAAAAGCAGCTGTGGCAGCAAGTTATCATCAGCAAAATTACCAATCAAGCCGATGTCTTGCGGTCAATCGGATTAGACGATGCCGCCTTGCGTACCCATATTAGCGATGTCAAATCAGGCGATACCAGTAATCGCGAGTCGCTAGCTGCTCGCATATATTTCGACCAGCTACTCGACGACGCCACACGCCGCAAGCCAATTTGGCACAATGCTGCGCTGAACTATGGCTACGCGATGGTCCGCAGTCATATCGCTCGGCACATTGCTGCCCGCGGACTAGTTACTTCGCAAGGAATTTTCCATCACAATGAGCTCAACAGTTTTAATTTAGCCGACGACTTGATTGAGCCTTACCGTGCCGCCGTTGATTTATATGTCTTAGAAAAAGTCGCCCCGCTTCATGTCGGCGACCGCGACGCCAGCCTCACCAAGCACGATCGCGAGCTTATTATTGACATATTAAATTATTATGTTATAATTGATGGTAAGAAGTTTACTATAAAACATGCGGTTGAGCGAACAGTTGAAAGCTTTATCGAATGTATCGAGGTAAAGGAGGCATGTAAGCTTCTTTTGCCAAAAATCGCCTCCTAACAGGGAAGGGATGTCATATAAAATCATGAGGGTCGCGGTATTTTTCGATTTGCCGACCAACACTAAAGCTGAGCGCAAAGCCGCTACACAATTTCGCAAATTTTTGCTGGACGACGGCTTTGACATGCTGCAATATAGCGTATACACGAGACTGTGTCCAAACCGCGACGTTGCCGAGAAGCACATGATACGCGTCAAACGTCACGCACCAGATAGCGGATCAGTGCGATTACTGTACTTAACCGAACATCAATTCACGCACATGTACGTTATTGTCGGCGAGAAAACTGTCCAGGAAAAGACCATTCCCGTCGGCCAGCTAGCATTTTTCTAACCAAAAATCCCCCTCATAACAGAGGGGGATTTGAGGAAGTATTATACCAATATCTAAATTGTTAGGGAACTATAACTTACGTCTGAACGACTTGGATGGACGCACAATTATACCAATATCTAAATTGTTAGGGAACTATAACTTTTGGTTTCTTTAGATTGTGTACGCTCCGATTATACCAATATCTAAATTGTTAGGGAACTATAACGCTGGACTTGCAGCAACGCCGACAACTTTAATTATACCAATATCTAAATTGTTAGGGAACTATAACTTGGAGAAAGGACGAGACAACCAGGGCTGCATTATACCAATATCTAAATTGTTAGGGAACTATAACCATTTCGATGAACACCAGGCGGCTAATAGGATTATACCAATATCTAAATTGTTAGGGAACTATAACCATCTGCAAACAACATGTAAAGTAAATGTAATTATACCAATATCTAAATTGTTAGGGAACTATAACTTACGGAAAGATTGGCTCGTCTGAGGATCAATTATACCAATATCTAAATTGTTAGGGAACTATAACCGATAGTTCCCACTGACTAATGTAGCCATTATTATACCAATATCTAAATTGTTAGGGAACTATAACACGTTGGGCCAGCCGATGCTTTTCGCCGTTATTATACCAATATCTAAATTGTTAGGGAACTATAACAAAAGCACCGCCGGCTGTGAATGCGGCGGCATTATACCAATATCTAAATTGTTAGGGAACTATAACACGTGTTATGTTAAAAATAATCGCACAGGAATTATACCAATATCTAAATTGTTAGGGAACTATAACTTGTCATTTTGGTAGTCCTTTCGTTTAATTATTATACCAATATCTAAATTGTTAGGGAACTATAACCTCTTGGCCGTCAATTCGCAGCTTCGCTCGATTATACCAATATCTAAATTGTTAGGGAACTATAACGCCGGCCGTAACGATCCTCCATCTGCTCGGATTATACCAATATCTAAATTGTTAGGGAACTATAACAGGCTCGACATACAACGATTGCCTGCAATGATTATACCAATATCTAAATTGTTAGGGAACTATAACGGCGTTTAACGTGTAGACCTTTTCAAAATAATTATACCAATATCTAAATTGTTAGGGAACTATAACTGATGAGTTGTTGAGCACGCCGACCACGCCATTATACCAATATCTAAATTGTTAGGGAACTATAACTCTGTCGAGCTTGATTCGGTCGCTTCGTAAATTATACCAATATCTAAATTGTTAGGGAACTATAACCAGAGAACGCTGCGTTCACGGTGATCACGCATTATACCAATATCTAAATTGTTAGGGAACTATAACCTCCTGGCCATCAATTCGCAGCTTCGCTTTATTATACCAATATCTAAATTGTTAGGGAACTATAACGCCGCAATGCCGCTAAAGACCGCACCGATGATTATACCAATATCTAAATTGTTAGGGAACTATAACAGCGAACCAGGCGCTTGACAGTTGCCTCGGATTATACCAATATCTAAATTGTTAGGGAACTATAACTGATGAGTTGTTGAGCACGCCGACCACGCCATTATACCAATATCTAAATTGTTAGGGAACTATAACTCTGTCGAGCTTGATTCG
>CAJPQF010000010.1:0-20786 GCA_905372855.1 Candidatus Saccharimonadota bacterium | reverse complement strand
GCGCAGTTTGATGAACGCCAGCTTACCAAAACTGCGGATTGAAGTGATGCGACCCGCCACAACCACTTCCCGGCCCACCAGCTCATCATAATGCGCTAAAACCTCGCCGCAACCATGCGTCCGCTCCGACCGCGCCGGATACGGATCAACGCCTAATTCGAGCAGGGTTTCTAGTTTTCGCAAACGTTCATTTCGATAATCTTGCAGTGTAGCCATAATTATTTATTATAGCACACCCCTGTTAGTAGCTACGAAATTGCTTTGATTGCGTAGATAGTCTCGCCTTTAGGCGTGTTAATAGCGGCGGTATCGCCCACTACCTTATCAATTAGCGCCACACCCAGCGGTGATTCATCGCTAATTTTGCCATTTAGCGGATCGGCTTCAACCGGGCCAACAACCGTATATTCAAATATTTTACCGCCAGATTCAAGCGTCACTCGACTACCCAAACTAACTTTGTGAGTAGTACCGCCCTTGATATCCTCGGCGTTCTGCAAAATATCCTCAATCTCGGCAATACGCGTCTCGACTAGGCCTTGCTCTTCGCGCGCCTGATCGTACTCGGCATTCTCGCTCAGATCGCCATAACCGCGCGCTTCAGCGATTTTCTCGGCAATCTCGCCGCGGCGACCTTTCAAGGCAGCTAGCTCTTCTTCAAGCTCTTTTCTTCCATCCTCGGTGATCTGATATGCTTTTTTCATGAGTTTTACTCCTTTCGTTATACCGCCCGAAATTTTCTCTGTCTAGAGAAACCCCAGCCCTCCAATACAAAATACTCAGATTAGTTCAGTGTAGCAAGCAACTCATCTGTCGTCAAGAGCCGTTGTTCGCCAGTCTGACGCGTTGACACCTCCCATTTACCATCATCAAGCAAGCGATCGCTGACCGTCACCCGATACGGAATGCCCAGCAGTTCGGCATCAGCAAATTTAACCCCTGGACGCTCGTCGCGATCGTCATAGATAGTCTCGATTCCGACAGATTGCAACTTCTGGTAGAGTTCGTCAGCTGTAGCACGCGACTGGCTGCCAATTTGTACCAGATACACTTTAGCGGGTGCAATGTTTTCCGGCCAAACCAGCCCCTTGTCATCAGCAAATTTCTCGACAATCACGCCCATCACCCGGGTGATACCGATACCGTAGCTGCCCATATAAGCATACTGCTCCACCCCGTCAGCGTCAGTAAAGACCAGGCGCATTTCCTCGGACTTTTGCGTACCGAAGTTAAAGATGTTGCCAACCTCGGCAGTTTTGACCCGTTCTAGCTCGCTGCGGTCAATGCCTAGCTCCTTGACAGCGTCATCCAAAACTTCTTCGTTCACGGCAATATTCTTGCCGCGATGCAGATAAATATAGTCCTCGCCAGCATCGCAAATCGTCTGAAATTCGTGGCTAAATTTAGTGAAAGCTCCGCCCGAGGCAAACGTCACGTACGTCTCATCGCCGATACCAAAGCGGTCGTAGCAGCGTTTGTAAGCCTCGATCGCGGCGTTATAATACTTATCCAAGTCTTCTTTGCTGGCATGTACCGAGTACATATCTTTCATAACGAACTCGCGGCCGCGCATAATACCGCTTTTGGCGCGCAGCTCGTTGCGCAGCTTGTTCTGGAATTGGTAAACGCTAATTGGCAAATCCTTATAGCTCTTTAGATAATTACGCAGCAAATCAACAATCGGCTCTTCGTGCGTCCAGCCAAAGCCAACATCAGTGCCGTCTTGCAGTTTCGATTTGAACCACACATCGACTAACTCGTCGCTCCAGCGGCCAGTCTCTTGCCATGTTTCTTTGCGCTGCAGTGTGCTCATGACTAGCTCTTGACTGTCAATTTTATTCATCTCTTCGCGGACAATTTGCTTGATATTCTTAACTACTTTTAGTCCCAGTGGCAAGTATGAATAAACACCTGCCATCGTTTTATGCACGTAGCCAGCACGAATCAGCAGCTGGGCGTTACGCGCCACTTCGTCAGCTGGCGCCTGCTTGATAGTTCGAGTAAAATTCTTACTTAGTCTCATAATATCCTCATTTTACCGTTAATCACGCATATCAACAAATTACCAAAACGCCGCCGCAACATAAACCGCATAAAAAGCCACGCTATTTTTGATTGCGTGCAGCAAAAAGCCAGACCAAATCGATCCAGTATATTCACGCAGCGTACAAAGCACCAAACTCAGTGCAAACGTATCAATACCAACATTCCACTGCCCATGCGCTACCCCAAAAAGCAAACTAACAAAAAATACGTTGGCTGCTACTGGCAGCTTCGCCGAACGCAGTTTGCCATACAGTATACCGCGAAAAATTAACTCCTCGCATAATGGCACCACTATAACTAGCACCACAAAAGCTATCGCCAAATCTAACGAAAATAGCCTATCTGATATCCCAACATCTTGAGCTTGGTTTGGGTTAAATCCTGGTATAATGGCTTGCGCAACAAATGACAAGCTCACTGTCAAAGCAATGTAAGCCACCGCGCCAACGATTGCCATACCGATATCGCGCCACTCAATCAACCGCTGTACGCCAGCCTGTTTGATTGATACCGCTTTTTTAATACGCCAAGCTACCGTGCAAACGGCGGCAATTGTCAAGGCATGAACAAAACATTGCAAAATTAGATTAACCACTGATACGTTAGCTTGCGCCAACCAACCTGTCCGCAATAGCAATCGCCCAACGCCAGCTACCGCATAAGCAGCCGCTACCATCGATATCGCCACCAGCAGCGTCCAGCCAATCCATGACAGTACCTGCCGCCGGGAAAAACGAAGCTTTTTTAAATTACCCACCCGCCAGCGTTTCATTTGAATAGCTTCCCGACGTCAGAAATCGTTACTAATATTATCAATACTATCAAAACCAAGAAACCAGTACCATGAATTTTCTCCTCGGTATCTTTGCGGAGCGGTTTCTTTATTAAGCGGAACAAAGCCGTCACAAACCACCGCCCGCCGTCAAGCGCCGGAATTGGCAAGATATTCATCACTGCCAGCGACAAAGCGATCAACCCAGCAATCATCAAGACGTAGCGGCCGCCAGCCTCGCCAGCCGCCGGAAACAACATGCCAAATATCGTTACCGGACCGCCGACACTATTGCCAACTGTTGCTAATTTTTGATTAGCCTGCTGCTGCGCCTGATCGTTCGGCACGATTTTCATAGCCAGCCCCGTCAAACCGTCATAGACAACTTGCCCAAGCCCTTGAATAGTTATCCCAGTCAATTGAGTAGTTAGCCCTACGCCGACAATTGGCGCCGACCAAGTCGAACGCATCAAGACCTCTTGAGATAAACTGGCACCCAGATAGCCGCGCTTGTCATCATTGCTAGACCGCAATGTTACAGGCAGCACTGCCTCTCGGCCGTTTCGCGAGTAGCGAATCTTGACTGTTTTGCCTTTGTCGCGAGCTAATCTCTTGGTCAGCTCATCTGGAGTTTTAATCTTATCGCCGTCAACCGACAGAATATCGTCGCCAGTTTTTAATCCGCTTTTTTGCGCTGGCAAGTCGTTCTCGACACCAGCTATTTTGACTTCTTTGCCTGAAGTTGTCGTGTCGCTAGCCACGGTGAATTGATTAGCGACAAGCGGCGGCATACCCCACCACGCCAAAATCGTAAATATCAACACCGCACTCAGCCAGTTCACTGCTACGCCAGCCAGCAAGATTTGTGTTTTTTGCCAAAATGTCGCTGCGCCGTAGTCGCCAGGCTGCTTATCATCGTCATGCTCGCCTTGTAACTTAACGAAACCGCCTAGCGGCAGCCAGTTAATACTGTAATCAACATTTTTGCCCAAAAAGCTTTTCTTGACCTTCTTTTTGTAGGCTGCCGGCGGGAAGCCAATACCAAACTCCTCAACACGCACTCCGTAACGCCGCGCCACCAAAGCATGGCCTAACTCGTGCGTCACCACCAAAATAGTCAACACAATTATACCAACAATGATACCAAAAAATAAACTCATTTCACCCTCCAAACCGCCGCGAACGTTTCGCGTACTCATTTAGTATAGCGGTTATGTCGTGTTTTGTCATATCTGGCCACGATTTTTTAACAAAAATTAGCTCGCTATAAGCACTGCGCCACAGCATAAAATTGCTTAGCCGCTGTTCGCCGCTGGTGCGCACTATCAAGTCGCATGGCGGCACATCTGGCGTATACAAAAATTGCTCAAAGATTTGCGCTGTTACTTTTTTGTGTGTTGAAAGCGTTTTGCGCAAGGTGTTGACTGCATCTATAATTTCCTGGTGCCCGCCATAGTTAAACGACAAAATTGCCGTGCCGTGCGTCAAATCTTTGGTGGCCGCTTCGGCCTCGTCAATCGCTTTTTTGACTCGGCGGCTGAGACGCACACGCGTCCCCGCCACCCTTAGCCGTATACCGTATTCAACGAAAATATGCAAATCGCGCGTCAGCATTTGCACCACCAAATCCATCAGATGCTTAATCTCCGGGCCGCTACGATGCCAGTTCTCGGTACTAAAAATATACGCGCTGACATACGGTACGCCGCGATCAATCGTGTCAATGATAATTTCGCGCAACTTTTCATAACCAGCGCTATGCCCTTCTTGCGCTGATAGACCCTGAGCTTTTGCCCAGCGGCGATTGCCGTCGACAATGAAGCCGACGTGTACTGGCAATATTTTCTCGCTCATTAGATGGTCAGAATATCCTTTTCTTTGTCCTTGAAAGCGGCCTCTAGTTTGTCTTGGAATTCATTCATCAAGCGATCAAATTCTTTTTCGATCATTTTGAGATCGTCCTCGCTCAGTTCTTTAGCTTCCTTCATTTTTTTGGCATCCTTGATGCCATCTTGGCGAATATTGCGCAAAGCGATTCGCGCCTCTTCTAGCTTTTCTGACGCCTGACGAACTAGCTGCTTGCGGCGCTCCTCGGTCAAGGCTGGCACTGGTACGCGCACCACCCGGCCGTCGTCGCTCGGATTAAAACCAAGGCTCTGATCGTTACGAATCGCCGCCGCGATATTTTGCAAATTACTCGGGTCAAAAGGTGTCACCAGCAACATTTGCGCCTCGGGAGCTGTCACGTTGGCCACCTGATTGAGCGGCATGCTAGCACCGTAAGCTTCAACTATCACACCCGCTAACATACCTGGATGCGCCCGGCCAGTGCGAATTTTGCGCAGCTCCTCGCCAAAGTGCTCAAATGCGCCTGTCATTTTTGCTTCATATTCGTCTGTACTAAACATATATTCTCCTTTACTTTATTGTACCATTAAACGCTAATTTATCTGCGCCACTCCTAGCAAACTAGCCCGCCGGTCAAATCCTTGACGCAAACGATACGCCTGGCGAAAATCCGGCGAGCCGTCGACTTCTTGATAGGCATTTTCATCGAAGATCAACCACACATCTAGCGGATAGTGCGGCCGTTCGGCTACCCGCGGCATCATCGTGTGGTACAGGCGAAAAAACGCATCGGTCGTATGGTATGGCATATATGGCACGAATGCTCGCCCCAAAACTTCTGGCTCGCTGCCATCCCGGTTTAGCGGCAAGCCGCCAGTCTCGCGAATACGTTTAATAAACGCCGCCCGCCCTATCTCGTTGGTAAATTTGCGCGATTGCAGCCCGCAAACGATAATCTCTTGGTACATGAAACGATGCAGAAACACTATATCCACATAGCGCGAAATCTCGTAAGTCTTGGTGCGATTCGGCCCCATGCCAACGAAAGGATTGTCGGCAAAATCATATCTATAAGCTGGAATATTAATATGAATAATTCCGCCTGTATCTTCGCTTAGCTGGTCTCGCAAAGCAATCAGCTGATCGTCAAGATCCTTGCTATCAATCCGCTCGTGGTCTTGAAAAACTTCGCTCTCGGGCCGCAAATCAATATCATCCAGCTCGCTCGCACGCTCGCGCTCGCCGCCGCTTGGCTTTTCGCGATTACTATAAAAGTCAAAACTACCAGATTCAAAATTCCGCATCTACATTCCGCCGTTGATTGCTCATGCTTTTATCATACCAAAATAACCGCCATATTTCAGCGGTTATATTGGTTGTATAAGACTTAGGCTTATTCGCCGCCAAGCTCGATACGCTTGAATTGACTAACGCGCACATTCTCGCCGCGCAGTGCTACTTGCTCTTTAATCAGCTCGCCGACGGTTTTGCTGTCGTCAAGTACGAAAGCTTGTTCAGACAAGACTTGTTCGGCAAAATATTTTTTGAGTTGTCCTTCGACAATTTGCTCGCGCATATTCTCTGGCTTATCTTGCAAACTGTCACTTGCCAAAAACTCCTGCTTTTTCGCTTCGTAAACGTCGCTCGGAATATCCTCGACCGTTGCATATTTTGGTGCCATCGCTGCGATCTGCATAGCAATTTGGTGCGCAAATTCCTTGAATTCTGGCAAGCGCGCCACGAAATCAGTTTCGCAGTTGACCTCGACAACCACGCCGATACGGCCCGAGTGCACGTAACTCTCAATCAGACCTTCGCGCGTCTCGCGGTCGCCTTTTTTCTCGGCCTTAGTCAAGCCTTTCTTACGCAGTGCCTCGAGAGCTTTATCGAAATCGCCCTCGGCTTCAACTAGCGCCTTCTTAGCATCGGTTAGCCCAATGCCGCTTAATTCTTTCAGCTTTTTAATGTCTTCAATTGATATGCCCATCCTATTTCTCCTCTTTTTTAGTCTTGCCTTCGTTCACCGCTGCTACAAAGTAGTCTAGCAGCAATTGCAACCCTTTAATCGCGTCGTCGTTGCCTGGGATTGGATATTCAACTTTGCTCGGGTCGGCATTAGTATCAGCGATTGCTACCACTGGGATTCCGAGATTTTCTGCTTCAGCAATAGCATTTTTATCAACCAGCATATCAAGCACGATTAAAGCGCCAGGCTTACCATTCAATTCCTTGATACCGCCGTATTTGAAGTTCAAACTATCGATTTCTTCTTGGTAGCGCTGAACTTCTAGCTTATTGTAGCGCTTCTCGAGATCGCCGTTGTCCATGCGGCGCTCGAGGTCGCGCAGCTTCTTGATCTGCGCATTAGTAGTGGTGACATTGGTTAGCATACCGCCAATCCAGCGATTCACCACAAACGGCTGGCCAGCCGACTCGGCAGCCGCTTTGACGATATCTTTGGCCTGCTTTTTGGTACCAACAAACAAAACTTTTTTGCCGCTCGCGACCGTCTTGGTGATAAACGGTAAAGCTTTGTCTAGCGCCTCAACTGTCTTCGCTAAATCAATAATATGGCTATCCTGGCGTTTTGAGTGAATATACGGCGCCATCTTCGGGTGCCAGCGGCTTGTTTTGTGCCCAAAATGAACACCAGCTTCAAACAAAGCTTTCATGTCTACTTCTACAGACATCAATTTACTCCTTTTCCTCGCCCGCCGCTTTTGGAGCTGCAACGGGCTGTGTCGTTAAAATTATTACCACACTACTATAGCACTATTACACCAAAATCACAAGCTACCGTATCTATAAGTTTTATTGAGCATCAATATTCCATAGCACTCCATCCTATTTTTTTATTTCTATATTCTTTTACGGCTGTCAAGTCTAGCGCTGGTAGCGCTCCAGCAAAGACCATAGTCCTGAGCGAATCAATATTCGATACGTTGTCTGGAATGCTCCATCCCATTCCAGATCCAAGAAAACCCGACGCTGGAGCTATTGGACCGCTCCATTCATCTTCACTACAAAATCCTGCTCTCATGCTTTCCATCGCCATTTCTTGTGATGCCATATGCGATCTGCTTGGACAACCAAGTCTGAGCGACAATTGCGTAATCTGCTGATCGAATGATGTATCAGATGCGTAGTTCTGTCCTATTTCCGTAAAAGACTTTGCGCCCAACTGCTTCTCTACAGTCCGAAGTGCAACTTCTCGCAAGGTTGATGACGGATGTTCATTGTTAAATTTTACGCCGAAAGTTTCAGCAGCTTGCTTAATAAACTCCTTTTGATCACTTGTATAACTGTCTGCTGAAAGATATTTAACACCAGTTTCATCTTCTTCAATAACCTGTCCTTGATCAGATAACATTTCTTTCGGTTCTACGACTAAAGCTCCTGGCAAAACTAAACTGTCCCCTGGACTCCTTGTAAAATACGTATCGGCACTAGCCATAGCAGCGGGAATACCATTACTAGAAATCACCCTTTCCATATTAGCAACAATTAGCCTATTTGTATCACTCCATGATCCGTATGCATGCGAAGACACTTGTCCGTTGGGAGTAAAATGAATGCTTGAGCGCATACTACGAGATTCATGACGCGAAGCTGGATACAAGCACACGTCACCATCGCTATTACGCTGAACTTCATATTTTGTAGAATGAACTAGAGTAACGTCTTTTGGTTCTATCTCAGGCAGCCCTGCCTCCTCCATCCTGCGCTCCTGTATCGCAGCTTCTGTATCGCATTCGTATCGAATTATTTCCTGTCTCCGCTTTATCGTTTTTCGCATTGCATCAAGCCTGCTAGACACTAATGATGCCGCGTCCTCATCACCGCAAATCGCAGCTAGCACAATTGCGTAGCCATTCTCGTCAACCCGATCTGTTAACGTATTTCCTCTATCATCGAACATTGTGCAGGCGATAATTTTGTCAGTAAATTCTTTTACCTCGTCTCCATACGGACCGCCATTTTTAATATCTTCAAGAATTGTGTCAATCTCAGCCGAACCGCCTGTTAGTTTTTTCGCCAATGTCAAGATACCTTCTGGATTGTTCGTTGCAACGAGAATTTCAGATTCACGACTTTTAAGCATACTATCAATAAGCTCACGTTTCTCATTCGCTACACTACTACTATCACTTGGATTATTATATATATCGTCAGTAAAACATGCGCTATGAATACAAGGAACTTCTCCTGCGGAACGAAATGCTATTGTCTGACCAAGGACAGTATAGATTGGTCGGGAGCTATCAGGTAAATATCTTCGCTCTATATTCTGTACGAACCTGTTTTCATCTATATTATTTATATTGCCTGAAGTATCTATGCTATCATATTCCGAAGCTTCACTAGGTTGACTATATGACGACGCTATTTCGCCAGTATCTTCATGACCTGGTATTTTACCTTTGCCATACAGTTCCTTCATAATATATGAATACACCCTTTTTGTTTTTTCGTATTTACTTTAGTATGGCAATTATAGTAAATAACATCACTTTAGTCAAACTTTATTATCATCACTCGTCATATCTTGAATAATCTTGTAACATTTTTGCTAATATTCACCTTTTTTGTTATGCTTACATCATGAAAGAACGCTTTCGCAAGATTTCTTCGCGCGCCTCAACGCTAGCTGGTTCGGCTGGCGTATTTATCTTAGCAGCCGCTTCGATAGCCGTCTGGTTCATCACCGGGCCGATCTTCAATTTCTCTGATACCTGGCAGCTAGTCATTAACACTGGTACGACAATTGTTACTTTTTTGATGGTTTTCTTGATCCAAAATACTCAAAACCGTGATAGTCGCGCTATTCAGCTTAAACTTGATGAACTAATCCGCTCCACCAAGGGCGCCCGCATGCGTTATGTTGGATTAGAAGACTTCAGCGACGAAGATTTAGCGGACATCGAGGAAGAAATTCGCGCTATTACCCAGCTGCCAGCTTCGCAGCGCGCGCTGCGCAAACTTCACGACAAAATCAGCAGCGAGAAGGAACGCCGTAGCAACGAAAAGCGCCGCAAAACTCATTTTTGACAGACAGATAGATTTTTGTTAAAATACTACAGTTATGAAAAGCAGTATTCACCCACAGGACTATCGCCTGGTCGTATTTAGCGACGAACAAGCAGGCTTCGCGTTTTTGACTCGCTCAACGGCGCAATCTACCGAAACAATCAAGTGGAAAGACGGCCAGACTTACCCGTTAGTCAAAGTCCACATTTCAAGTAAATCGCATCCATTCTTCACTGGCGAAGAAAAGATCATCGACACCGAAGGCCGCGTTGACCGCTTCAAGGCCCGCCAAGCCGCCGCGAAGGCCCGCCGCGAAGCTCTCGTCAACAAAGCAAAAAAGGCTAACGCCGCTGCTGCCGCCAAAGCTCAGCAGGCTGCCGATGACAAAACCAGCGACGACAACGCCAAACCAGCCAAAACCTCCAAAAAAGCTAAGAAACAGGTCAACGAAAAAAACTAGACGCCATCAATCGCATAATAAAACATCGCTGCTATCTGTCAGCGATGTTTTATTTGTAGAATATTTTAGAGTACTATGTAGCTTGGCCGAATAAGCTTTTTGCATACATAAGCACCAGCATTGCACGCAGCAACCCTCTTTCGAGCAGCAAATGCTTCCTGACCGTTTCTCTGACCAATCCATCGTTTCTGCTCTTCTGTCCAGCCATAAGCATCAACACTTTTGCCAGCTCTTTCAAAAACAAGCTGTATCATTTCACCTACAATAGGCTCTAATCCCAACTGCTGTAAACTCTGTGAATAGTGGTTCATAAAAATTTTCTGAATAGTATCATTTTGCCCAGTAGAAAGATATTGACCATTACGGCATGCTTTAACAGCTTCTCGCAAGCAGGCTTGGTTAGCCTCATCAATCTCTACGCCCAATTCTTGCAAATGGCATATCGTACGATTAATATACTTTTCTGCTTGCTGCGGTTTCCTCGCTTCATGTTGTGTTGATATTTCAACTAGCGGTCGATCAAGAGCACCTTCTGGCAACATGAGCCCTGAAATACGACCTGAGTCTATATAGTCTGGAATCCTTAATTCATCCATAAAACCTCCATGAACACCTCTCAATAGTCCAGAGTATACAACTGCAAGACTAATACCGTCATTGAGCGTATAAGTATAAAATGAATTAGCTTCTCTATTAGCTAACCAAGCTCTTGCAGGTGAAGTAGAAAAACATACACAATAATCCTGATCCTCAGAAGGCATCAAACCCTCTCCAAGCATAGACTCAAGCCCAGCAAAGTCATACCCGCGAACAGCATGCCACAAAACTTTAGGATCATTTATTATCTCTTTCGATGGCTTTTGTTGTAATGGCTCGCGTTCGTTAGATAGTTTTTCTATCATAATCCTTTAATTATAACATAAATGTTTATAATATGCAAATTTACCGTACTAACCCACCACCTTTGCAACCAGAAAGCAGGCCTCGTAGACTGTAGTTAAACCACTAATTACAGAAAGGAGGGCCTGCTATGGCCTATTCTACCAATCCTAACCTGCCAAAAGCTAGAGCAATTGCTATGCGTTTACTGGTTATAGACCAGCTACCTGTAACGGTTGTCGCCAGAAAGTGCGGCGTACATCGCAGTACTATTTGGCGCCGGAAGCGTAAATGGGACGCTCTCAATCGGTATATTCAGATGGACAATTCTAACCGTCCGAACAGGCAAGTCAAGACAAAGAGCGGTATCTCTCGCTTTCGGTTGGCTGCTTGTCGTTGGAACATACCGACCGAGTCGTCTCGTCCGCACACAAGCACTCGCGCAATCTCGGGCGCCATAGTGCGTGCGGTGTTGGCAGTACGCGAGCAGCTGCGGCGCTGTGCTGAGGTGGTATGGCATTATGTGACTCATACGTTAGGAATTACTGTGAGCTTGTCTAGTGTCCGTCGCATTCTTCGCCGCCATCATTGCTTCGACGGCGCTAGAAAACCTAAAGTAAAGAGGACTAATCCAAAACGCCCCTTACCGACTGCCCCAGGCGAGCTTGTCCAAATAGACACCATCCACCATGTTGATCCGCACACCGGCAAGCGATTGTATTACTACACAGTAATCGACCTGTGGAGTCGCTTGAGCTACGCTGAAACTCATCCTGTACTGCGTCCAGGCTTTAGCTGCGGCAGTTGTCCTGAGAGCGCAGAAGAAATGGCGTAGCTATGGCTTTACAACAATCTCTTTGGTACAGTGCGACAACGGGCCAGAGTTTGGAAGATACTTCGTGCAAGAGTTAGAACGAGCTGGCATACAGCTGCGCCACAGCCGCCTCGGCAGGCCGAACGATAACGCTCACGTAGAACGGTTTAACTGTACTTTGCAAGAGGAATGTATCGGACACTATTGGCATAGAAGCGTACCACTTCCGCGCCAGCGAGAGAAGCTCTCTCGCTATATTGACTTCTACAACAACAAGCGCATACACTTAGGTATACAGATGCGAACACCCGCGGAGATGTTGCAGAGGTGGTGAGGTGTGTACGATTTACCGCACTAGTCCATTACCAATCCGCCTCCTTTGCAGCCAAAAATCAGTTTTCACAATATAACAAAGACCCGCTATTATCTATTGCCGTAGAAGCTTATCAATATATGCTATAATTTTATAAGCTATGGCAAAGATTTCTCTCGATTTAGACGCTTTGAAAGCCGAACGCGCTCGCCTCGGCGATTTTTTAGCAAGTCCCGACGCTTACAGCTCGCCAGATTTTACTGCCAACAACAAACGTTTCGCCGAACTAGAAACCATTATCGCTACCGCTAGCGAACGCGATACTATCGAGAAACAGCTAGCGGAGGCAAAAAGCTTAGCTCAGGGCAACGATGAATTAGCCGAACTAGCCAAAGCAGAGATTCCCGAGGACGAAGCTAAAATCACCGAACTCGACGATAAATTATTCATATTACTAACGCCAAAAGACCCAAACGACGAGAAAAACATCATCATAGAGATCCGCGCTGGTGCTGGCGGC
Source organism: Candidatus Saccharimonadota bacterium (assembly GCA_905372855.1). Taxonomy (GTDB): domain Bacteria; phylum Patescibacteriota; class Saccharimonadia; order Saccharimonadales; family Saccharimonadaceae; genus Saccharimonas. Next base: position 8,106 of record CAJPQF010000010.1, on the reverse strand, counting down.
GACGAAGCCTCATTATTCGCAACGGAATTATACCGCATGTACTTGCGTTGGTGCGAGGCCAACGGCTATAAAACCGAGCTTATCAGCGAATCTGCCAACGATTCTGGCGGTTACAAAGAAGTTATTTTCATGGTCAAGGGCGACGCACCATACGCCAAATTAAAATTTGAAGGCGGCGTCCACCGCGTCCAACGCGTCCCAGTCACTGAAAGCCAAGGCCGTATTCATACCAGCACTGCCACTGTCGCCGTCTTACCCGAAGCCGAAGAAACTGATGTTGAAATCAACCCGAACGACCTGCGCGTCGATATTTACCGCTCCAGCGGCCACGGCGGCCAGAGCGTCAACACCACCGACTCGGCGGTACGGATCACTCACCTGCCAACTGGCATAATGGTTACCAACCAAGACGAGAAGTCACAAATCAAGAATCGCGAAAAAGCCATGAGCGTGCTGCGTTCGCGGCTGCTGCAGATGAAAATTGACGAAGAGAAAGACAAATTAAGCGCTGAACGGCGTTCGCTAGTCGGCACTGGCGACCGCTCTGAAAAAATCCGCACCTATAACTTCCCGCAAGACCGCATTACCGACCACCGTATCCGTTATAGCCGCAGCAATATCCCTGCCGCCATGAACGGAGACATCAACGATTTGATTGAACAGCTGCAAGCTTACGAACGAGAATTAAAAGCGCAAAACGCCGACCAGTAATAATCTATCGCCCGCCTCGCCCCTGATCATATTAATTTAGTTTGACCGCCACAAACTTGCATTTTATACTATTCATATGAATATATCGGCATGGCTCGATCACGCAATCAAACAATTACGAGAAATTGGCGTCGATTCTGCCAGGCTGGATGCAGAACTTATCTTGGCTAATACGCTGCGGAAAAATCGTACCTACCTGCACGCTCACCCCGAAGACGACATCGACCCGCGGCGTGTTGATATTGCTAATGCTCGGCTGCGTTTGCGGTTAGAACGCGTACCGCTTGCTTATATTTTAGGCTACCGCGATTTTTACGGCCGAAGATTTACAGTGTCGCCGCAGGTTTTAGTACCTCGTCCAGAGTCAGAAGCCATCATAGAGCTGCTAAAAGAACTTGATGTTTCTGGCAAGCTGCTAGATATTGGCACTGGTAGCGGCTGCTTGGGCATCACCGCAAAATTAGAGATCCCGAAACTTAACGTAATTTTATCTGATATTAGCCAACCAGCTTTACGCGTTGCCCGTCAAAATGCTGAAAAATTTCAAGCCGACGTCGCTCTGATAAAAAGTAATTTGTTGCGCGCCGTACCCGGCAAATTCGATATAATTATCGCTAATTTGCCATATGTCGACCGTTCGTGGCAGCGCTCGCCCGAGACTAATCATGAGCCAGCATTAGCGCTCTTCGCCAAAGACGAGGGCTTGGCGCTAATCTACCAGCTGATAGACCAGCTACCAGTACACTTAAGTCCTAGCGCCTTAATTTTTTTAGAAGCCGACCCGCGGCAGCACGGTGCAATAATAGCCTACGCTGGTTCGCGCCAGCTGCGGCATAAGCTAACACGCGGCTTTATCGTCGTGCTGCAAGCATAATTTACCTATTCTTGATAGGCCGCTAGCGTCGCTTTGATATTTATCGTTTTACCGCTGCGCATCACCGTCAAATCAATAGTATCGCCCGGCTGATACTGCCCGAGAACACTTGATAAATTACCTCGCGCGCCCAATTCAGTACCATTGACCTTGGTAATGATATCCTTGTCTTGAATACCAGCTTTAGCGGCCGGGCTGTTAGCGGTAACACCAACGTCTTCGCTGCGGCCGCCAGTCACGTACGCGCCATATTTTGATGGCAAACTATAATGCTTGGCTATTTCCGGCGTGATATCCGTGTAATTGACGCCCAGATACGCTCGCTGCACGCCTTTGCCAGCCAAAACTTGCTGGATTGTACCTTTTGCTGCGTTAATCGGGATCGAAAAGCCAATTCCTTCAGCATTCGAAGCTACCGCTGTATTAATACCAATAACCTGCCCACTGTAGTTAATTAACGGCCCGCCAGAATTGCCAGAATTAATAGCCGTATCAGTTTGCAACATATCAGTCAGAGATTCCCGCGAGTTACCACTGCTATCGCTCGCCGAAACCGCCCGGCCCTTACCAGAAATAATACCTTTAGAGACAGTGTTTTGGTACTGTCCTAGCGCATTACCGATAGCAATAACGTTCTGCCCGACTCGGGCCGTCGACGAGTTGCCTAGTGCTGCTGGTGTTAAACTATTAACGTCTTTGATCTTTAAGTAAGCCAAATCATTTAACGGATCGGTACCAACTAGCGATACCGCGTCGTAAGTCGACCCGTCCGAGGCTACAATCGTAACCGACTGCGCGCCTTCTACAACGTGCTTATTAGTAAGAACGAAGCCGTCTTTACTGAGAATAATACCTGTACCGGCCGCCTGCACCTGGCGGGAACCGCCAAATAGCGATTGCGACTTAGTATTGGTGACTATCGACACCACGCTTGGCGAAACTTTATCAATAATATCAGAAACAGAAGCCTCCTTGCTATCAGCCGCCAGATTACCGTCAACGAAAGTGTTCAGAGAATTGCGGCCTCCTCGCATTAGCAGCGTACAAGTTATGCCGCCAGCCGCCAAAATAATCGCCGCAATCACGATAGAGATCGCTAACCAAACCGTCTTCTTCTGGCAAGGTTTAGTAGAGACAACAACCCGAGGCGGCAGCGGCTGCGAGTCTGACGATCGCGGCGTAGCATTTTCCTGCTTATTATTCATCAGAAACCTCCTCTATTCGATAATTTGATCATATCCATTATACTTACTATGCGCATATAGTCTTAAAGAATCCTTAAAAATCCGCTTAAAGCCCTACAAAGCATCGCTGCCGCTCAAAACCGCAAATATATACGACACAACCATCGTCATTGCCGTTAATAATATCGGCATTGCAATATCAGCGAAGCGAACTTCGCCGTGTTTATGATAGCTGCGCGCTGTCCGCTCAGCCACGAAACCCATCAATACTGCAAATATAGCGAACTGCGATACCTTGATAGCAGCCAAACCAGGAACAGTATAAGCAATCATCCAATAATACGAAATCCAGCCGAGTTCAGCGCACACTGTTGCTGCTGCTATCGCGTAAAGATTAGTGCTGATTCCCTCGTAGCGGCTAGCCACATGCCGCGCTGACGCATAAGCAATCGCCCAAACAACTGCTACGAAATAAAACGAATCCCATGAATAAGCTGTCAACGACAGTGTCACTAGCCCCAAGAACAGCGCAGTACCAGCCTGAATAACCGCGTACGTGTATTTTGAGCGCTGCTTGATAAATAGCAGCCAGACAATATGCAACGCTGTTAGCCCCAGCTGAAGTATCATGTACCCGCCCGACAACCAAATTAACAGTGCAAAACTAACGCCAACTATAATATCCACCAAATTAGACAAAACATTAGCCACCCAAAAACGCGGCCTTACCGACAAAATCCGCCATTTGCCAAGCGCCACCAGCAGCAAAGCAAAAATTGGCGAATTAGTTACATAAATAGTTCCAAACACCGCCAGCGCCAGCAAAATATTAAGCGATGCATAAGCCAGCGAGCTTGCCTTAGAGCTATACTTATGCTTTTTTGTTGAACTCATACCGCTTAATTATACCACCTTAGTATTGTTTCTATAACCCGCCTACTCGCCGGCATTCGGCTTGACTGCTATGATAATAACGTAGTCTACCTCTGCATTATATTTGACGCCTGGCACGCTCTGTACCGCTTCTGGGGCAGCGCCGTAAAGCGACTGCAGTTTTACAGACGTAGCTGTTTTGGCGCGCGTTGAGACTTTATATATCTTGTTACTAGAATACGAGCCGTTTTGCGGCGCATTACCGACAGTACTAACCGTCATGCCAAGCTCAGTTAATTTATCGGCTTGTTTTTGCGCCACGCCTGATACGCCAGTAGCATTAAGTACAACAACGTTAGCATTTTCTTTAGTGATATCTGTCGCATAGAGGTTTTTCTTGACGAAAGCCCGCAGCTGGCTGTAATCATACGTTCCGGCCGTCGGCACCACCGAACTAGCGCCGCCGTACGTGCCAGTTGTCAAGATAGCCGGCTCGGCATCAATCAAACTGACGCTTTTGATATTATCGCTTTTGATGTCGTGTACTAGCTCGACCAGCGTACGTACTTCGCTCTTTTCGAAATTAGTTCGTAGATTCTTGCCAATCGCATCGATAATACCAGAAATTTTAGTAAAATCTGCCAGTGTGCCAGCACTTAAAGCCTTGTCGCGAATAGCAACCATAATCTTTTGCTGGTTTTTTTCGCGGTCGAAATTGGATTGCTCGAAACCGTACGTTGGCGCTCGGTCACCGCGCGCCATCGCCAGATACAGCGCGTGCTCGGCATCTAATTCTACTTCACCGTTTGGATAGCTAATATAGTGGCCGCGCGGACAACGCTGAGACTTCTCGACAGACGTCGTACCACACTTCCAATCAAAATTACTATCCATCACACCATTCGGATTGCGGCTGTCGATGGTAATCTTGATACCGCCAAGCGCCCCCACCAAATCACGCATCACACTATAATTCAGGTGAACCGAATATTGCACATCAATACCAAATATATTGCCAACAAAAGCTCTGGTTGCCGTCTGACGCTCTTCCTCGGCGCTGTCGCTCGACCAATTATCGTTGACGCAGTTAAAATAAGCGTTAATCTTACCAGAATAACCCGCTTGGCAACTCTTACCATATTTGACGTATAAGTCTCGAGGCACGCTAATCATATAAGCATTCTTTTTGTTCTGGTCAACGCTAAGGATCATCATCGAGTCGGTTAGATATCCCGCTTCGTGGCCAGCGTCGTCTTCTGAGGTGCCAAGTATCAAAATATTGCTGCGGCCATGAGCATCTTGCTTGAGCGGTTTCTTCTGTACAAAACCGAATATATCGCCCTTAAAAACAGCATTGCCCGCCATCAAAGCCCGTACTCCCAGGAAAATACCAATACCAAGTACAATAACAGTTATTGCGATTGCCGCACGCTTGGCGATTTTTTTCCAATCGCGTTTTTTTTGGCCATTTTTTGGCGAGCCTTTGCCAGAATGTTTGGATGGAGATAAATCAAGATTATTACTAATCTCGCGCAAAGACTCATCAATATCGCTGCGAACACCTCTATTTGGCGCCGAAGTAATCGGCCGCGGCGGCAATTGCTGCTGGCGCCGTACAGACACAGTATGTCCCATATCGCCGAAATTAACCGCTGGTTTTTTCTGGCTATCAACAGGCGCTCTGCGCGCAGGAGTATTTCGCGGTACAAAACCGTCTATCGCTCGCTTCACCATATCTATGTACTATAAAGGATTTTAGCTAAAAAATAAATATCACGCTTATTGTTTCGTTGGTTTTTACAGCGTATAATACGTGTAATGGAAGCCAGCTATCTCACCCGCCATCCGCGTCTTCGAGATTTTCTAAGTTTTAGCGGATTTGTTATTGCAGTGCTGATTGGCACTTTGCTATTAAATGCTTACGTTTTTCGCAGTTTTTCCGTCTCTGGACACAGCATGGATAATACTCTCGCCGACGGCGACCGGTTAATTATTAACCGAATACCTGTAACCATGGCTCAGATACAAAATAAACCGTATTTGCCAGAACGTGGAAAGATTGTTGTTTTTGTTAATCCCGTCTATAGGCCTGGAGCGCCAGATCGCTATATCATCAAACGCGTAATTGCCTTCCCTGGCGAACGCGTCGTTGTCAAGGACGGCGTGCTAACAGTTTACAATAATAAATATCCCGAAGGCTTTCATCCAGACGATAGCACACGCAAGAACAACGTCGGTCCAAAATCACCGACTAGCCACAGCGGCGAATGGACAGTACCAGAAGGCTCTATTTTCGTAGCGGGCGATAATCGAGTCGGCGACAACTCATTCGACTCGCGTAGCGGACTGGGCTTCATTCCAACTTATGATATCGTCGGACCAGTAGCTTTGCGGATTTTTCCGTTAGGCAATATAGACTCGTTTTGAGTTTAAAATTAAGATCACAAGCTAGCAGCCTAAAAATTCAATTTGTAATTTTTACAACGTTAGATTAGTGCAATTCGGCTGTTATTCACCTAACAGCTTAGCAATTCGTTCGAAATCTGCTTGATCTTTGAATGAAATAATAATCCGTCCAGCGCCTTTCCGAGTCTCCTTGACAGTAACTGGCGTTCCGAAACGCTTAGCAAAACACTCCTCTTCGCGAATAAATCTCGAACTGCGAACAGCTTTTCTGCCTTTAGTCGATACTGTGCCATGCAACTTTTTATAATTCGAGACATAGCGCTCAATCGTCCGCGCGCTCCATTGTTCTTTTATAATTCTCGGAACAACCCGCAAAATTTCTTCTTCCGGCAGGCTCGTCAGCGACCTCGCTTGACCTTCGCTTAATTCGCCGCGCGCTACTATATCGCGCACTGCCCCCGGTAAACGCAACAGGCGCATTGTGTTAGCAATTGCCGCCGATGTCTTACCAACACGCTTGCCAATATCATCTAAAGTCAGATTAAATTGATCGCGCAGCTTCAAATACGCCGTCGCTGTTTCTAGCGGATTAAGGTCGCGGCGCTGAATGTTCTCGATTAGCGACAGTTCTAACCGATGCTGACCCGATAGCGTCCGTACCAGCGCTGGAATACGATCAAGCTTCGCTAGTTTAGAAGCTCGGAAACGGCGTTCACCAGCCACAATCATATAGCCGTCGCCATGCGGCCGCACCACTACTGGCTGCAATACGCCATGCTCTTTGATTGATTTACTCAATTCAACCAACGCATCGTCGTCAAATTCGCGGCGCGGCTGATCTGGATCGGGCATAATTGACGCTAATTTAATATAGCGCAAATCGCTAACGCGTTCGTCTTGCTCGGCTGTCGGATCGAACGATTCGTCTAGCAGCTCTGTCGGAATAAGCGAGTCAAAACCTCGCCCTAGGCCCTTTTTAGCCGGCACGCTCAATCACCTCCTTGGCTAGCGCTTTATAAGCGCGAGCGCCTTTACTAAACCTATCATACGCGCCAATTGGCAAGCCGTGGCTCGGTGCCTCAGCCAAGCGGACATTGCGCGGAATCTTCGTTTTGAATACTTTGGCTGGAAAATGCTTCGAAATCTCGTCTAATACTTGCGTCGACAGTGATGTGCGGTTATCAACCATTGTCGGCAACACACCTACCAAATCAAGCGTTGGATTGAGATTTTTGCGCACTAGTTTCATCGTTTCCAGTAACTGGCCCAAGCCCTCTAATGCATAGAATTCTGCTTGTACCGGCAGCAAAACATACTGAGCGGCAATTAACGCATTAACTGTCAATAAGCTCAAACTCGGCGGACAATCAATGATAATGTAATCGTAATCTATGGTGCAAGCCTTGATAGCATATTTCAGGCGGCTGAAACGATAATCAGTCTGAGCCAGCTCTACTTCGGTATTAGCTAAGGTTGGCACAGCAGGCACCAACGATAGGTTATCAAACTCGGTTGGGACTATTACTTCTACTAATTTTTTACGACCGAGAATAGCATCAGCAATAGTTACTTCTAAGCTCTGCTTATCAATACCTAAGCCGCTAGTTGCATTGCCCTGCGGATCGAAATCAATCAATAACGTCCGCTTGCCCATCTTTGCCAGATAGTAAGCCAGATTGATTGACGTTGTCGTCTTGCCAACGCCGCCTTTCTGATTGGTAACCGTTATGATAGATGCCACTGTTTATCTGCCCTCTCTGCTTACGTTTAATTATACCACAAATATCTAGTAAATATGAAATTGCCCCGCTTCAGAGAACAGGGCAATTTATTAAATTTGTGTCTATTATTTAATCGACGTAATCTCGATCCGGCTATATTTTTGACGATGGCCGTTTTCTTTGTGAACGCGTTTTTTAGCTTTGTAGCGAATGACGCGGATTTTGTCGCCTTTGACTTCCGCCTCAACAACTTTCGCTTTTACCACCGCGCCTTTCACGGTCGGCGTACCAACTTTTGTTTTATCACCATCAATCACTAAAAGTGCGTCGAGAGTGA
>CAJPQF010000009.1:0-23081 GCA_905372855.1 Candidatus Saccharimonadota bacterium | reverse complement strand
GCGTTCACGGTGATCACGCATTATACCAATATCTAAATTGTTAGGGAACTATAACTCTGTCGAGCTTGATTCGGTCGCTTCGTAAATTATACCAATATCTAAATTGTTAGGGAACTAAGCTCATCTTAACATTAAAAATCCACTGAATCTCGGCGATTTTAACAGTAAAGAATCTCTGGCTGAGCATTTAAGGATATCGCCAGATATTTTATCTGATTCTGGTGGCTTTATACATCCAACAACCTCTCACACAAGCAGCTTCTCATCTGCCTTAAGGTATGCAGGATATGATGGTGTTATCATTCCACACACAACCAAAGGGTGCACGTGGTAATGAGATAGTAGCTCTAGATCCAGAACAGATTAAATATATCGATAACCTCAATCCAACAGATAGTCCAGATATGAGGTTTAAATATAATAGTACAGTACGTACAGGACTAGAAGAGATCCAACAATCAAGCGAACTCCTAGCACGCCATCTGCGACTAACAGGTGACGAGCGCCTTGTATTCAATGAGTGGCAGAACGAAATGCAAAGAAAAGCCCTCGGCTATTACGATCCAAAGACCGACAAAATAGACCTGAACAGGCTGTCTGAAGACACCCTGAACCACGAACTGGGACACAAACTCTTGGAGCGAGCAGACAACAAACAGGAACTCTTAACCGCCATCCGCCGATTTTACGGAGATAACTACCTCATTAACAAGTACGGGCAGCAATACGGTACTACTGACATTAACCTGCTAGCAGAAGAGCAATTAGCTGATGGATTCAGTGAATATTACAACGGCAAACTAAGCGGCGAGAATACCCAGCGCCTGGCTGCTCGCCTACACATCCCGCAGCGCATTGTCGCTATCTACGACCGCATTACCGAAGCCATTCGAGGACTTATTGGTAAGCAGGATATCATCAAGCAGTTTTACGCCCAAATGGAAACAGGGAAATTCAGAAACACCCAGCAGCAAGTACCTGGCGGTGATGGGCGAGTGAGGACGATGAGCCTTGATTCTGAGGTAAGTGAACGGGCGCTTAGGTCTTTTAATTCTGTTAAGCGAGGCAAGCAAGTTAAATCCATAGTTGGTCAATTGTCCAAAAACGGAGCTAGAAAAGTAGCAGCAGTATTACAATCTACAGACTTCAACCAAAATGCACGGCTAGTAATCGATAAGAATGCAGTAAACCACTTAAGAAATAGTGGACACCTTACAGGAATGGGCAGGAATGGGAAAGATGTCAACCCGCTAACGGAGGCAGACATTAGAGCATTACCTCATGTATTTTCAGACCCCGATGTTGTATATATGTCGGGTACTGGCAGGACTGGCAAGCGTATGGTGTTTGAGCGGCAGCTGGACAATCATCATCGTATTGTTGCTAAACTTGAATATAGCGGTAAAGATTTTAATCTGGTAACGTACTTCAACATAAACAAAGACCTGCCAAACGACAAGCCTGCTATGCCTTATTCCCCAGAGGGGGCTGTTGCTGCGGATGAATCCGGCCGACAACCTTCACGTCCTGGACGGTTCTCTGGCGACCCAGACAACGGGTTCAATGGTAGCGCGTAGCAAACAATACCCAAAATGTCAATAACGACCTACGCTTCAAGCACTCTCTCCAAGACCAAATAGACGATATCCAAGATAATCCTAAACCAAGAATGACCAACGAGCTGCGTCAAGCTATAGACGAGGAAATATACAACTACTACCCAGAGCTATTCGTGAATGAAGCCGCCGACCTCCAAAGTACCAACGGCGATTGGAATATACCTCGTCTGCATGTAGATGACTTAAAGCACTATTTAGGAGAATTAGCCAACGATATACCATCAATGGGCTATGACGATATCGACAGCTTCATCAATGAGATACATCGAGTGCTAGAGGCTCGCCGTAATGTACGTGCTGGTAAACAACGACTAGCAGAGCTGCGTCGAGACCCAGATACTGCCATTGCAAAGACTAAAATCAGACGGAAAAGCTGGCAAAGATATGTCACCCCAACAAGAACTAGCCCTACCTATCTGTATTTTGTCCAGCAATCAACAGGTTTAGAACAAATGTAGAACATTTTAATGATTCGCTCAAAAGACTCAAATGCAAAAGGTTTGGATTTTTGTAGATATAAGTCGTTACGATAAATATATATACATAGTAAAATCTAATAAAATAAACTTAAGAAAAACTAGCATAAAGATGGCAAAATACAAACAAATACGTACACAAAGACAAAATCTCATACATACATAAAAGGAGGGGTGAATATAAAATAGCTAAAAGTTGTAAAACAATAAATCTTCGAGATTAATCAAAAACAGTAGTAAAAGGGATGCAATCTCATTCATGTTTTACACATAGACTTAACGTCGCACAATGTCCGTTTTACGTCTTATAATCTATGTTGTCAGGATGATTAATCATACGTTCGCAAATAGCGGTTTTACTTGATACAAGCCGCAGCTTATTAATCTTGGTCTAAAATGGGGAGCCTTAACCACGCTACTAGAGTCATCTTTTACTTTTACTTTTACTTTTCATTCGCTATATAAAAATACCGCCAACCAGCAGCTCTATAGATATAAGTCCACACACTCGAAACAAACTCGAAATTTAAATTGTAGTAATTAGCACATGTTTATAGACTTAAGTTATCCACAGAAAAAATCTCAGCGCTACGAGAATAAATTTGCATTTTTTCAAAAATATTGTCCCCTACTACTTTTCCCGCCTCACCTGCTTTATTTGACTTTTTGCATTTTCAATATTTTAATATAGTTTTTCACCTAGCCTATTTAGCTGTTTAATAGAACAAAAGTAGAACATGGCCCACCGGTGCAGGGGCAGCCTACTACCTAAGGCCTCTTCCTCATTTATAAAAAGCTCGCCTACTCACCCGCACATCAATATACTCTGCAACCGCTCCTCTGTTCGTTAAATAGCGGATGGCACGCACCGCGTCTTCGACTTGGCCAGCCGCTGGGCGATCAACTGTCATTTTAATCGAGTACCCCACCCCGTCGAGACTGACTAGCACCTGGCGAGTAGTACTAGCTGGCAGAATCATCTTATTAACAGTAAGATTGTTTTCTTTGAAATATCCCACAACCTTGCCGATAAACTGCAGGAAACGGCCGCTAATTACTGAATTGCCAACGCTTGCACGAATTCCAGTTTGATCCTCGACGGCGATAACTGACGTGCCAAGGATATTACGTTCAAATACTACACCTGTACTATCAACATAAGCTTTCATGTTACCAGACTGCCAATAAACCACTGGCGAGCGCAAATTAACCGAAAAATCGGCCGACCAGAGAGCACCTTTAGCTGGCGGCGACACGCTGGATACTTCTGGGTATCTACTTTGAATAGCTCGGCTAAGATTATTAGCATTGATATTTACAGCCAACCGCTCGAGCGGATTAGCAGAGAGGTAATCTTGAATTGCTGCTGCATAATCGCGGGCCGCAGTTTGTACTTCTGGATCGTTACTGGTGCCGACAATTTGCACTTTCGGCTCGACAATAATCTGAGTAAGCAGCCACCCCAAACTAGCAATTAGCACTAATGCGCTAATCAACGCTAAGCGGATAGAGCGGCGTTTGCGTTTCAGATTATGCGCCTGTACGCGCGGCGATTGCAAGCTAGCCGATTGCTCATTAGGACTAGGCACCGAGGAAATGAGGCTACCAGTCAAGGTACGATTACGCCGAAATAGTGTTCCCGCACTAGGCGAGCTATCATCAACCACAGCACGGCGCCGCACAGGCTGTGCGGTGCGGCGTGATTTAGATTTTTTCGATCTCATACCAAACATGCTTGTGGTATTAATTATATCATTTTGCAGTGCTATCAGGGTTCGTTCGGCGGCTATTAGCAGCATCTAGAATCATATCAGCCATATCTTTAGCAGCACCAGGATGCGCAAACGACAGAAAAGCCTGCCCCATTCGCCGTGCTTCTGCGGGATCGTCAATAAGGTTTTTTATCTCGTCGACGAGCAGCTGCGGCGTTTTTTCCATTTGCATTTCATCGATAACTTTGACAGCGCCTTTGTCTTCATACACCTTAGCATTTTTAATTTGATGACCACCGGTCAAGAAGCCGTTCGGCACTAGAATCGTTGGCTTGGCCAGCGCTGCCAACTCGAGAATTGTGGTCGCACCAGCACGTGCCACCACAACATCAGCCGCACCAAGCATATCAATCATGCCATCGCTAACAAAGTCATAGACTTTAACTTGATCTGTATCCTCCGGCAACCGCCGCCGAATCTCGGCATATTGGCCAGTACCAGTTATCAAAATTACGCTAGTGAACTGTGCAAGTTCGCTAATAGTATCTGCCACGGCATTATTCAACCGTTCCGCACCCAAACCGCCGCCAGTAACCAGCACTAACGGTCTGTTGTTTGGAAATCCTAGTTTTTCCTTAACCACGCGGCGCTGCTGCTCGCTGTACGGCTTGAACCCCTCGCGGATCGGTACGCCAACATAACGACTAATCGCCTTGGGGTATGGATAATATTCTAGCGGAGCGCCAGTGCCAATACGGTCAGCCCAACGTGCCAATACGCGATTAGTTAACCCTGGATGAGCGTCTGAGTCGTGAATTACCAGCGGAATGCGCAGCACATGTGCCGCCAAGCCGACCGGCATGCAAACGTAGCCTCCTTTCGTAAATATCACATCTGGACGCCAGGCAATCAGCTTCACTAAGCTCTGAACAAAACCCACGCACACCTTCAGCGCATCAACAAAATTTGGCCACACAATCGTCCGTAAGCGTAACAGCTGACGCACAACGCTAAGATTATGATAGCGGCGTAATTTACCGCTAGCAATGACATCTACGCGCACCGAGCTATCAAAACTAACCATAACATTGCGCGCTTGCTTGCTAAATTTGCGGTCAACCCAAAACCGCATTTCTGCATCTGGCTGCTGTTTTTTAACTTCTCGCAACACGGCGACGACTGGAGTAACGTGACCCCCCGAGCCGCCGCCTACGGCTAATATCCGCATCTTGGCCTCCTATATCTATTGGTTTATGCGCAGTATATCGTGATAGTTGAAAAACAATCCCCAAAGCCGCGCCCGAAAACAGCATACTACTGCCGCCAGCACTCAAGAACGGCAACGTTATACCTGTTAACGGCGCTAAGTGAATCATTGATGCAATATTCATGAAGAAGTGCGCAAATAACCAGCCAAAAATACCCGCCACTACCAATCGCCTGGTCATATCTGGCGAGTATTCAGCAACTCGCAAAACCCGCAGCAACAAAGCTGCAAACAACACTACTACCAATACCGTCCCGGCAAAACCAAAAATCTCGCCAATTACAGCAAAAATCGAATCGTTAATTGCCTCTGGCAAGTAGCCTGTCGATTGAATGCTCTTGCCGATACCGCGGCCAGTTAGCCCGCCTGTCCCCAACGCAATCATTGCGTTTTTGATATGGTAATCATTATCGTCTTGCGAGGCTGATTTACTCGCTCCGAAAAACGTCGTAATCCGTTCCAACCGGTGCGGCGCCGTTACTGCCGTGAGCCCCAAAAACAGCACACCCACTAATGCAATTTGCATCAGAATTTTCATTCTTATCGTACTCACCATAAATATCGACGCCGCAGCCGCCGCTATCGCCACCCCCGAGCCCATGTCTTTCTGCAACACTACGACAATAAATAACAAAAAGCCGACCAACACAGCTGCTGGGTAGACTGTTTCTTTCAAGTCGTTTATCTTACCCTCTTGGTAGCGTTTACCTAAAAACACCGCCATATACAAAGTCATCGCTAGTTTTAGCAGCTCGGACGGCTGAAAATTAACTGGTCCCAAGTGAAACCAGCGATAAGCGCCTAGCGTGTTCTGCGCTATTGCATCAATATGCAGAATATTTCCAATCAAAAAAAGCAAAAACGATAAGCCAATTCCAATCATCATTAACTGAAAAATATACTTCTTGAGATAATCAAATGGTACTAATACTAGCAGTACAAAACCACTAACTGCCAAGCTAATACCCATAAGCTGTTTGAAAAAGAAATATGTACTAGAATAATCGCTGCCATAAGCACTATTCTGCAAATTAGCATACTGCGGCCCGACCGAATAAACAATTATCATTCCTACCAGCATCAACAACGCCGCACATAACACCAACCAATAATCAGGCCGGTGTTTACGCTGGATTTTGCCATCGGTAAATTGTACGTACCTGTCGCGATGCCGAGCGCCAATCACGGAGCGATGTGCCCCCCGGTCATCGCCATTGCTATACCCACGAAAGCCGCCACGCCAGCAATCACCCAAAAACGCATCGTCACTTTAGCCTCTGGCCAGCCTGATGCCTCCAGATGATGATGAATCGGCGCCGACAGGAATATCTTGCGATGGAATAATTTCTTGCTGGTCATCTGCAACAAGCTCGACCCAGCCTCGACCACGAACAATATGCCGATAATCGGCAGCAAAAACAGCGTGTTGGTCATCATCGCTACCACACCCAAGCTCGTCCCAAAAGCAAAGCTGCCAACGTCGCCCATAAAGAACCGCGCTGGAAAGATATTGAACCACAGATAGCTCAGCAACGCACCGACCACCGTGAAGCAGAACGCCGCTAACTTCAAATGGCCTTGCAGTAGCGCAATCACACCAAATGCTGAAAACGACATTACCAGCAAACCGCCCGCCAAGCCGTCCAGGCCGTCACTTATATTGACCGCGTTACCCGTCGCTACCACCGCAAACACAAACAATCCGACAATCCACGCGCCCATTTGCCAATCGCCAACGTATGGGATATGCACCGACGAGTAGCCGAGCTTACAGAAGAAAAACCAGCCCAGCACCAGCCCGACGCCGATAATCATGGCAAATTTCACCCAGCTGCGCAGACCAGCGTCCTTGCGGTTAGAGCCAAAAACATTCAAAATATCATCAATCAAACCAATCGCCGCGCCGCCAACCAAAGCCGCCAATGGCAGCCAAGTTTGCGCTCGATCCAGATTAAAGGCCAGCGTCACCGCCATAATCGCCACTACGGCAATTATTCCCGCCATGGTCGGAATATGCCGTTCGATTTTCTTCTTATGCAATAAGTTAAAAATCTTGAGTTTTTCGCCAGTTACCGCTGCTGTACGCTGTGTTTTCCAGAACTTATATTTGTAAGCAAAATATGTATATACTGGCGTTAGCAGCATCGCCAGTAGAAATGCCATCAAGCTCATTAGAAAAACCGAGTTCAATTCGTTTCCAAAAGTTACAATCGACATATTACCATTATACTCCCTACCCTACTCTCTCGGGGCCAATTTTAAGTATTTTATCATCCAGTTGGATATCTCGTTAAAAATAGGCTTGGCATCCGAGCCGCCGCCCATACCGCGGCCGTCTGCCGCTATCTCTACCATGATAACGTAACGCGGAATTTTGCCGTATTCGCCGCCAAAACCCAGATAGGTACCAATCGTCTCGTTATCATCGTACTTGCCGTTAACAATCACCTGCGAAGTACCGGTCTTGCCGCCGACTAGCCAGCGTTCTGAGTCGTCATGCGGCTTATATGTCGCATAATGAGCCTGATGCACCATTTCGCGTACTGTCTGCGACGAGGCCTCACTGATAGCACGAGCGCTGGTCTTCGCCGCCGTAGCAGCGAACTTACCGCCATCACCCATCGTGCCGTTAATAATCGTTGGCGCGTGATATACGCCGCCATTAACTACCGAACAAAAACCGCTCGCCACTTGCAGCATTGTCACATTCATACCCTGGCCAAACACCATATTACTGTAACGCACAGCATTACCTTCTTGCTGTGCTGGCGAGATAACTGTGCCGCCCGCCTCATTCGCTAGCTCAATACCAGTCAGCTGCCCCAGCCGGAAACGATTATAAAAGTAATCATAAATCGTATCGCGAGCGCCGCGAGTAATATAAGAACCATTTCCCAGCCGCTGCGCAATCGTTACCATACCAGTATTCAGCGACCAGTTCAGCGCTGTCTGCATAGTAATGTCGCCGTTCAAGAAGCTATTTTTAGAAGCGTTATTGATCGTGATATCTTCAACCTTGATTTTGCCAGTATTGTTGTAAGTACTCTGCGGCGAGATAACGCCTTTGTCGATTCCGGTCGCTACCGTGAAAGTCTTGACATCAGAGCCCGCTTCGTACGGATGCGAAATCGTATCATTGTTAAAGACCGACACGTCAGAAGTATTGATATTAGACGGATCATACGTCGGCATATTAGCCATTGCCAGCACTTTACCAGTACTTGGCTCTATGACGATAGCGCTTGCTCTAGTGGCTTTACTACGCTTAGCACCAGCCTCAAGCGCTGATTCGACTTGTGTCTGGATATTACGATCAATCGTCAAAACAATACTCTGGCCATTTACTGCCGGCTGGCGGACATTCTTATCGCCAATTGTTAGCGGTACGTCGCGAGCATCCGTCACCGTTTTGAGCATACCGTCGCGCCCAGACAGAGTTTGGTTATTAGCTTGCTCGAAGCCATATACTCCCTTACCCTCGTGATTAACAAAACCCAAAACCTGGCTAGCCAATCGTCCTTCAGGATAGACCCGGCGCGTTCCAACTTCGAAACCGATACCCGCTAGCTTTTTCTTCTTGATTAATTCAGCCTGAGTCCGCGTAATATATTTCGTCAAAATTTGGTAGCGGCTAGGTTTTTTGTCGATCAGCGCCGCGAAACCATCAACTACGTTGCCGCCAGCTACGCTATTCAGCGTATCTACCACCGCCTGCTTATCAGATACTTGTGTTGGATCAGCCCAAACTTTATAGACTGTCTCGTTCATCACCAACGGCTTCGGGTCGCTGCCATCCATAGCATAAATCTCGCCGCGCTGCGCTTTGAGCGTGAACTTCTTAATCTGCTCATTATCGGCCTGCTTTACATAGTAATCATGCCGCACTACCTGCACCACGAAGAGCTGCACTACAAAAATGGCCGAGACGACCAACACTATACTAAACAAAAAGCCAACTCTCGAGCGTCGAATAAAACGAGTTGGCGATACACTCATGATTTTAAACTCCTATTTGCTTACATACTGAGTATCAGCCGGGGTAGCCATCCTTTGAGCAACGCTGCTGTCTTTAACTGATTGTAGAGCTGTCAGGCGAGCATTCTCAACCGCCAAATCACCCTTCTGTTCGGTTAACGTCGAAATTTTATTGCTGACGTCATTTGACTCATAATCATAGCCCGAAACACTCCCCGCTTGTGTTAAGTATAACAGACCTAGCAGCGTCAAGAGAAGTGCAATGATAATCGCATTAGAAATCGGGCCGAGTTTGATAGCCGATGCAAAAGCAACTGTATTGCGGTTGCGCCCATAATTACCTTGGCGCCGGCTATTAAATTGTGTAGTTCGTGAATATGACATGTGGTGGATTCGTTTTTGTTATTTATTTTGACACTCAAAAGCCAGAGGAACGTTAGGAGAAAAACGAAAATTACGCTCCTCTGCCCTATGAGTTGTGCTATTTTTGCCTAAGCGGCACGGCGCACGACAGTGATGTCATGCTGAACGTCGGCTTGGACTTGTACTTGGATGCGGCGAGTCATGCTACATCTTCCTTTCTGTTTTTATATTTTCACAGCGACACGAAGTTTAGCACTTCGCGAGCGCGGATTGTGAACATCTTTAGTGGCTCCATCGACAGGATGCTTCGTAATGATACGAAGCTCCGCCTCGTAGCCGTTCTTGGCCTGTTCGGCAAAGTATCGCTTAACGATACGATCCTCCAGGCTATGAAAGCTAATTACACCGACTCGCCCGCCCTGCGACAACAGCTCGGGTAATAATGGCATAATCGCTCGTACTTGCTCAAGCTCATCGTTGACGAAAATCCGAATCGCCTGAAAAGTACGTGTCGCCGGATGCGTTCGTTGGCGCCGTCCGACATGTGCCCTCAAGATAGCCGATGCCAAATCTTCAGTTATCGCCAGCGGTCTAGCCTTAATAATCGCAGCAGCATAACGCCGCGCAATATTTGGCCGCTCTTCGCCGTAATCGCGAATAATCCGCTCCAGCTCGCTCTGCGAATAGGTATTGACTACTTGTTCTGCAGTTAAAGCTTGCCGCCGATCCATCCGCATATCCAGCGGACCGCTATGCGAAAAAGAAAATCCTCGCTCAGCCCTATCAAGCTGTGGTGACGACACCCCCAAATCAATCAATATCATATCAAACTGTTTACCTGCAGCAATTAACTGCCGGGCAGCGCTGACAAAATCAGCGTGTATTAGCTCTGCCCCTTTGCCGACAAATGCCGCTAGGTTTGCTTGTGCAAATTCATCGCGGTCAACCAAAGTCATTCCGCGATAATTATGCGTTCGTTCGACAATGGCGCCCGCGTGCCCGCCGTATCCAGCCGTCAGGTCGAGATAACTCTCGCCATCTTTAGGATTAAGCAGCCGCACAACGTCATTAAGTAATACTGGAACATGAAGTGGTGGATGTTCTTTAATACTCATTCCCCCATCATACCATAAGGTCTGGCGAGGGACTCGAGATCACCAATCTGATAGCGAGCTGTTTGTTTTCGCATAGGTGGTGTTTGTTTTAGTTTAGTCAAGTATGCTTAAAATCAAGAGCTGTCAAACAACTCATATCGTATTTAGCATACCTTTGAGAGACTTGTGTGTGAGGTGGAGTTTTTGGGAGGTGTTGTGTTAGAGGAAAGAACTTTCGACAATTTTTGCGTGGGTCGATATTCCACTGCTCACTATCAGGTTGTTGATCTCGAGGATGTCCAACTTCGAATTGTAAAAGTACCACAAACTATACGGCTACGCGCCCAAAGACAGCGTCGCCCGCGATACGTAAGCGTCAGGTACGCAAACCAAGACGCCCGCCCTACCGTACATAGATTGGCTAATAGCTGCGTCAGTCATGACTACCCTACTTTCTTTTGTTATTTTACGCGGTGGTGTTTGTTTTGACTCGAGATTCTTATCTCTTGCCTTGCCACTGGCTTTATCATACAACGTTTCATCATGCTTGTGCAATACCTTTTTTACTAAAAATGATAACTTCTTTACTTTTCCACAAAAACGTGGAAAACTATAGCGTTTCAACAAACAAATAGACGCTATATCTAGCGTCTATAGAGGTCAGCCATGACAGAAAACGCTGCTTATGCAAAATATATCCGCATCAGCTGGCGTGCTACTGCGTCAGGGTCGTGCCGGATAAAACTGCGTACTGCCGCAATCGGATCGCTCGACTGGGCGCCCGACCAAACTTTCTTTGCTAAAATACCAGCGCCGCGGAATTCGTAATGTTGGCGCTTAAGCTCGTTAATGTCATACTGTACTGTATGCTCGCCGTCATGAGAGTACTTATCCATCAATTCTGCCGACGGCTGATCAGTATTAAAAACGACATAATCAAGGAATTCGCTGCCCGCCAAACGCTCAATCTCGCTAGCAAAGTCCACCACGCTCAAATTGTCAGTCGGACCAGGCTTAGTCACTAAATTGCAAACAAAGACACACTTCGCCGACGTTGCCGCTAGCGCCTCCTGAATTTCTCGAATCACCAGTGCCGGCGCTAAACTGCCGTATAGGTTACCTGGTGCAATTACCACCATATCAGCTTCCAGAATCGCCTGGACGGCCGCTGGATGCGCCACCGCCTCCGGTTCTAGCCATACCTTTGGCTGCTTAGCAATATCGGCATGCGCGATTTTGAATTGCCCTTTGATCGGCTCGCCCGAAGCACTCTCGACGCACAGCGTAATATCGGTTAGAGTTGTCGGGATTACTCTACCTTGAATATTGAGAACTTGGCTAGCCAGCTGCACCGCCTCGCCAAAGCTGCCAGTCATTTTCTCGAGCGCTGTCAAAAACAGATTACCGAAAGCATGCCCCTTCAAACTACCATCGTCAAAACGATAATTAAACAAATCACGCACCCGCGGGCTATCGCTCAGTGCTACTAAGCACTGCCGCACATCACCCGGCGGCAGCACGCCAAGTTCGTCGCGCAGCTGTCCCGTCGACCCGCCATCATCTGCCATATTGACCAGCGCTGTCAAATCAGACACGTATTTTTTGAGACCTGTTAACAGCGTGAAACTGCCAGTGCCGCCTCCAATGACTACAATTTTTGCTCCGCTGTCGCCATGCTCTTCGCTCATTATTCCCCTTCTGGCGTGCTCGCTTCGCTATCGCCGCGCAGCTCCTTCTTGCCCTTTAATTCGTATTTGATACCAGTCATATCGCTAGTCATATAGTCATCATTTAGCAAGTTAACGAATTTAGCCGCATCCTTGGCATCCATAATAATAATCTGGCCAGTAGCATCGTCGGTCATCAGTTCTAGGCCCATTTCGTCGGCCTGCTCGACAACCTGCTCCTGCGTCACCAGGCCAATTTCAACTTTCTGCAGCTTAGTTACTAGCGACTTGGTATCGCGCACTAACGCATCGAAAGTCATGCCTTCAGGGAACTTTAACTTAAAGTTTTTCTCGATCTCAGCAATTTTTTCCTCGGCAACAGCGAACTGCTTAGCGTCGTAGCCAAACAAACGAATGAATTTCGACTCGTTAAAGGCAAAGATATCACCGCCGGCAATCAACACTTGATTGTCTGGTGTGATTTTCAGGCCGACATCAGCGCTAAACGGTTGAAACGAATCGCCGTTATACATCCAAGCGGTTGCGCCTTTAAGCACTTGCGACTGCGGTAAAATCTTAGCCACAAAAAACGGCTCGGCCCCCTGGCGGCTGAAGCGCGCTACGATTCCCTTGACCTTCTTGAACTCATGGTCGCCTTCGCGGAACACCTCTAGCGTTTCCTCGCCGTAGCGAATCTGCTCAATCACCTCTTGCGCGTGATCTACCCGGTCCAAGGTAGTACGCTCCAACACATTATCCTCAGCAGCGGCTGCTTCAAAGTCGCGCACTGCCATACCAGTAGCAGCACCAGTCTGTACCTGGCTAATCATATCGTAAAGGAATAATACCTTGAGCTGCGCCTTGAGCTCCTTGGCGTAATTAGTGGCGTAGACAGTGTAGCCCTTCGTAAATAGAAATAGGTCGATTTCGAGCTCGTCCTTATGCGCATCAGCTTGGTTCGCCCAGAGGAAAATATCAGTTGGCTCTGGCGGCTGGTCATCAGCCGGTGTTGATTGGTCATTATTCATGATATATATTCTACTACAATTATTAGGCGCTATTCTAATATTGGTTTATTTACTGTACAGCATCCTCGCCAAAATGTTTTTGCAAGCGCATTTTGATCGAACCGTGATGGCGACCGAGCTTCTGGCTCATCGCAGCGATACTTTCGCCGTTGACAAACATTTGGCGCAGCTCTTCGTCGTCAGCCTTAATCCACGGTTTGTAGGCGTTAGGATAAGTCTGGCGCATTTTAGCGACTTTGGCCGACCAGCTAGAATTGGCGCCGTTCGCTTTTTTGGCAGGTTTAAGCTCGCCAGCTGCGCGTTTGTCAGCTTTTGGTTGTAAGTGCGCGAACTTTTTAGCATCGTCAGCCGCCCGCGCGCGCAGCTGCTCGTCAATAGCATAAGCTTCGTCGCTCATCTGCAAAGCCATACGATTAATACCCGTCAAATACAAGTTATCAATATCGCGCACCCGGCTAAGCGCCACATAGCCCATGCCCGGTACAAAGGCTTTGCGCAGGTCAATTCGCGCACTATCCAGCGTCATGCCTTGGCTTTTGTGGACAGTAATCGCCCACGCTAAACGCAGCGGAACTTGGCTAATACTAGCTCGTTTGCGCGTACCGTCGCGCAACTCCCAGGTGTCAGGCTGCATGGTCACCGTCCGGCCATTACGAAACTCCACTACCGGATAATCCGTCGCTGGCTCGAAATCGACCACCATACCGATACTGCCATTAGCATAGCGCCGCGCCTGATCGTTCTTGACCGCCATCACTAATGCGCCTATTTTAAGGGTCAGTACCTCTGGCGCTAGTACGCTACGCTGCAAATTATCAACGTAGTTGTTACTACCAGTAGTGTGGCGTTGATACAACACCTCGTCGCCCGGCAATTCAGCCAGCCTGGCTTGATTAATTCTATCGACGTCAACATTCACAGTATGCAATTCTGTCAGATCTGCTCTGGCTGGCGGTTGATATTCGGTCCGCTCTAACAGCTGCTCGGCGTGGCGGCGGCGCAAATCACCAGCCCGCATCGCCGTCAAGATTTCTAGCAGCGTATCGCCGTCGCGCTGTCGAAACTGCTCGCTCAGATACAATACCGTCGGATCAAACTCGCGCCACGCCGATGAATTCACTACAAACCCGCCCTCGCGGCCTTGCGCTCGATTAACTGGCGGCAGCTGAAAGAAGTCGCCAGAAAGCACCACTTGGATGCCGCCGAACGGCTCGTCGACTCTCTTGCGTACTAAACGGCAAACTTCGTCAACCATGTCCAAGCGGTAATCATGCAACATGCTAATCTCATCAATAATCAAGACATCGGTTTTTTCGATAATTTCGCGGCGAGTCTTGCTAACATGCTCGGCAAAACCATTCGGCAGGTAGTCGCTGACGCCAATCCCTGACCAGGCATGGATCGTCGCGCCGCCCAGATGCGTCGCCGCTAGCCCGGTCGTCGCCGTCACCGAGACATACTTACCGCTAGCCTTGCTCAAGTTAATGAATTGATTCAGCACGAAAGTCTTGCCCGTTCCTGCCGGGCCGGTCAGCAGTGCGCTTTCGCCGCTCAATAATATTTCTAAGGCTAAATCTTGCTTCACTACCCTTATTATACAACTTAAGGCGCGGGACTACTTATCCCAAGCAAAGCCGTTACCAAAATGACCGTAGCGCGCTGTTGGTTCGTATTGCGGACGAGCCAGCTGCAACTTATCAATAATACCCGCTGGACTAAGGTCATAACCTGCGATTGGCTTCTCAACGCCGTCAACTACCGCTGTAACCTCAACTGGTTGGTCGTGGCCGATTGCGTACGCCAAGCGCACCAACACTTCCTGAGCTGCAAACTTTTTAAGATAATCAACTGCGACCCGCCGCGCCATATAGGCACCGCTGCGATCGACCTTAGTGGCGTCCTTGCCGCTAAACGCCCCGCCGCCTAGCGGAATCCGCGGGCCATAATTATCAACTGCTAATTTGCGCCCAGTTAGACCAGCGTCCGCCGCGAAACCGCCAGTTTGCCAATCGCCTGCCGGATTTATATGCAGAGAAATGCCATCAAAATCACCTGCCACATATTTTTGCTGCGCAAACCATTGCCGCACTGCAGCCGCCAACTCGTCGTGCGGCGCATTCTGGAAGCTGGCAACAATCGCCGCAATCTGGCCGCCATAGGTCGTCACCTGCGTTTTGCCGTCATACGGCCATTTCTCATACAAAAAGCGGTTCAAAGCCCGCGCCAAAGCATACTCTAGCGGCAATAATTCTGGCGTCTCAGCGCAAGCATAACCAATCATCACCCCTTGATCGCCAGCACCGCCCGCGTCCACTCCCTGGGCAATCTCTGGACTCTGGCGTGCAATCCGCTCAATAATTTCCACGTCGTCGCCAGCCAGCCGCCGCGCAATCTGCTTGACATCGACTAGCTCGCTCGACGATACCTCGCCAGTTAGAAACAACGCGCCATGCCCGCCGCAAGCTTCAATTGCCACTCGGGCTTGCGGGTCTTTGACAAGACACGCGTCCAGAATAGCATCGCTAATTTGGTCGCAAATCTTGTCCGGATGTTTCGGCGAAACGCTCTCGGCCGTACGATACACTGCTTGATTATTAGGTTCTACAGACATAAAAACTCCTTTCTATCTGCCCCGCTTGGGGCCAAGAAAGGAGCCGCAAAGACAATATCTCTCCTGGTCAAGCAGGCTGGAATTAGCACCTTGCTGCAAAAGCAGGTTGCCGGCGAGTCATCAGGCCAGTCCCTCGTCGCACTCTGGATATTAAATTATTAACAAGTTAATTATAGCACGCCCCACCCCGCCGAATCTAGATTGACAGCAAAAACAGCCAAGGCTCTCGCTATAGACGAACGCCAGCCCGCGCTTTGTTCGCCCACTCATCCGCTAGCTCGTTCTGCTCGTGGCCGACGTGGCCGCGTACCCAAACCAGCTTCGGTTGCGTCGATTGGTAAAGCGCGTACGCTTGCTGCACGAGATCAAGATTCTTAATATCACCGCCTTTTTTACGCCAACCTTTAGCAGCCCAGCCTGGTGCCCACTTGGTTAACACATTGATCCAAAATTCGCTATCGCTATGAATTTCGCACGGCTCATCGCCAGCTAATTCCATAGCCGCAATCAGCGCCAGACCTTCCATACGAATATTCGTCGTCTGGCCGTCTTCGCTACCCAAAGCTACTGGCCGGCCGTTTTCAATTACCGCATAGCCGCCTGGGCCCGGATTTGGGCTAGCGCTGCCGTCTGTAAAAAATACTTTCACTTCTTCCCTGCTTTCTAAATATCGCGCACTGGCCGCAGCAGCTTCAGCTCGTCTGGCATATACCACTTGTTGCCGCGATTATCTTGTTCATATTTATACTCTATCATGTGATCAGCCTGAAAATAGTCGCCCGTACCAACAATCTTGTACTGAATATACATTTTACGCACTGAATCGCTCTGCGGCATCGGTCCGCGATACAAACGCAGCTCAAAAATCTCGCCTGGCTTGAGAAATTTATTCAAGTCGCCTCGCTGTCCTAATATCTCATACTTATCAAGCTCCACGTCAAAGCTCGCGTGGTTGCGAATATGCGCCCACACCTCGAGGTACTTATTATCGCCCGACGGATGCGCCTCGGTGCGCTCAACTTCTATCTCGGGAATCACTTTTTGCCCGTTAGCCGAGTGATATTGATCGGGCTGAGGCTTACTGTCTGACTTCCTAGTATCTGCAGCAACCCCTGAAGCGTCTTTATCGAAGTTATCTTCGCCACTACTGCCGCGATTATCTTGCGGCGAGACCATATCATTATTATTAAGACGCGCCAAATATTCGTCATCACCATCCGGCTCGCCAAAAATTAAATCACGCAACCATCCCATACATCTATTGTACCGTATTTAGACAAAGCTACACATACGCTATATATAGTGCCACTATATATAGCGTATGTACTGCCGTGGAAAAATCAGGGAAATCTTTGAGGCACACTAGACTACTGTTATTCTACTTATGTTTGGCACTCTTGACACGCGAGTGCCAACCAATTACAATAAAATGTAGAGCAAAAGCTCGCCAAATCATAAACGAAAGGAGTAATACAAATGAGTAAACTCGTTCGATTCGACCCGTTTGCCGAAATGGATGCCCTGCAGCGCCATTTCTTTAATGACGACAACTGGATGCCGCGCCAAGTGCGCTCGGTCGGCTTACCTACCACTGATGTTTACATGAAAGATAACGCGCTAGTCGTCGAGGTTCATCTGCCGAAATTCGATGAAAAAGACGTCAATATTTCTGTCGAAAACGGCAACTTGGTCATCCAAGCCCAACGGCACGAAAAAGAAGAAGACAAAGAAAAGAAGTACGTCGTACGCGAGTCGAGCAGCAGCTTCTACCGTAGCGTCCAGCTGCCAGAGCGCGCTGACGCCGATGCTATCGAAGCACACCTGGACGACGGCGTCCTGAAAGTCACCGTGCCAGTCACGCCAGCGCCAGAGCCAAAGAAAATTACCGTCAAATCACGCGGCAAGAAGAAAGAGTAAGCCTTTCTCAGCTTTGGCCGTCAAGAAGGCCTCGGGATTACCCGAGGCCTTTTGCTAATAACGAAATCGCAGTCTAGCTAGAAAGCGTCAAGCTATTCCGCGTATTTTTCAACGAACCGCCGCAATATCTTGACCGGCTCGGTTACCAATTCCGATTCGCGGTACGCCGCATCGATTAGATCTTGAGCTTCCTCCGGCGCGAAATAGCCGGCGTGCTTATAGATATTAATCCGCAAAGCCAGGCCGTCAGCATCAAGCTCGGGATGAAATTGCGCCGCATAAACATTTTTCCCGGCGCGCAGCAATTGTATACAGGCCGCAGAGCGCGCTAGCACCACGCTGTTCGGCGGCGCCGTATCTGTCCCCTCTTTATGCCCGACGAAGCCGCGAAAACTAGCTGGCAAGCCAGCCAGCAGCGGATCATCCTGCGCTTCCGGCGTCAAATTTATATCCACCGCGCAAACCGGCTCGCCATGATCGAAATCAGTCCGGCCGCCCAACGCCGTTACCAGCGCCCCCACACCCAAGCAAGTGCCTAAAAACGGTTTATCCTCGGCTGCAATCTGGCGAAGCAGCGGCATAATATAATCTTCAAACTGCAATTGTTCCGGCGATTTTTCCTCTGGTGGATAAGCAAAATTAGCCGGACCGCCGCCCATAAAAATACCGCTATAATCATCCAAATTAACTGGCGAAAACTCGCCGCGGTCAAGCCGCAAGCGCTGCAACTGCTCCGGCTGCAAACCGCCAAATTTCAAAAAAGCTGCATATTCGTCGTCAGACGCTTCGTCCTCAGGACGGGATTGTAAAAGAAGAAAAGGTTTTATCATAAATCTTAGTATAACGCTTTTTAAGCTCAATAGCTACTTTCAATCAGTAGCTAGAGCTTCAAAAATCACGAGGCGTTAAATCTTCGGCCGACTCAACATCGCGAAGCCACGGAAAATACCGGAGCACGTTGTCTTGATGCAGCACTTCTGCCAAGGGTGCTGATTTAACCGTAATATCTTCGCCAGCATCAAGATGCTGTGCTGCTCGATGTAACGCTCCCCCTGTGGCCAGGAACAAATAGGTAAACCACTCAATTTTCTTATCCATCTGCACAACATCAAGCAGTCTCCAATTAGCAAAAGTACAGCCTGTTTCTTCTCTCAGTTCGCGCTGTGCCGCTACTAATACCGACTCGTCGCTAGAGTCAACCCGGCCGACTGGCAAATGGTTCTTGCGGACAATCCCGCCCGGTTGCTTTTCGTCGATTACCAGCGCATCTCAAGCGCAATGATCATCACAGTGTCTGGGCGGCGCAGCATTTCAAAAGTTTTTACGCTACCATCGGGCATCTTTTGCGGCCATTGATGTACTTCATAAATCTCACCTCTAAAAACACAATCTGCTTTCTGAGGAATCAGACGAGCACCTCTCGGCAAAACACGTTCGGTCATTACACTATGCCATCAACTTTTTCATCAAAATATCATAACCGTCAGTCACCTCATCTTGACGGCTGATGCCCAGTCTCGCCATAATGCGCCACAGATCGTCAGTTATCGCGGCAGGATCGGCGTTCTCGCCAGCTAATCGCTCTAATTCCATAAAGTCGCCCAAGCCTTCCACCGAGTCGATACATACTTCTATATCATCCAGCTTGCCAGTCTGGCGAGTCTTTGATACGTCCGAAAACGGCACGAAGCCCAACTCCTTAACTATAGCGATCATGATGTCTGGATCGCCAACTTCTGTTTCGCGTTCAATACTATCCAGCTGCCCAGTCACTGATCGTTTGAAAGTGAATAACGCCCGCTTTGCTTCATCTTCATCTTCACCTTGTCTATGCGTCTCGGTGCGCACCCGCAGCCAAGGCACCGTGTTGCCGTCGCCGCCAGCTTCTCCCGGCAGACCAAATACTTGATCGCGTTGATGCACTGGCTCGCCAAGAGCAACACCCTTACCCGCCAGCGCAGCCAACAGCCCTTCTCTATCTTGCAGTCTAACTTTTATCTCAATTTCTCTCATATATGAATGATATCATGTTTAGGACACATCCACCGGGCCGATAATATCCGTATTGCCAAAGTAAAAATCGGTCAAGACCTGCCGCCACGGCGTGCCGGTTGCTGCAGCATATATCATTTTGCCAATATCGCCATGGCAAGCCAACAACACCGTTTGATCTGGGTGTTGACGCGCCATGAAATCAAGCACCCGCTGGCCGCGAGCCAATAACTCAGGAAAAGTCTCAGCGCCGTCAGGATGTAAAAAATAGGTCACGTTTTCTGCTTTGATGATGTCCGGCGCACAAATTTCCTCAATATCAGCGACCGGCTTACCAGTCATAATGCCAAAATCACGCTCGATTAAATCGTTGTGAACTATCGGCTCGGCAAGACCCAGCGCCGCCGCTACAATCGCTGCCGTCTCGAAAGCTCGACCAAGCGGCGATGCATACACCGCGTCAAAAACTAGTTCCCTATCCTTGATGTGACGCGCCAATTGCCACGCTTGCTGGCGTCCCAAATCGGTCAGCGGGAGGTCGCGATGGCCGTTCAAAATCCCGCGCACATTGTCTTCATTCTGGCCGTGGCGAGCGATATAGATAGTAGTCATGGACCTTAGTATATCATCTCTATCGGGCGGCGAGAAACCTTACGAAGCCCTATTTATCGCCGAAGTTTCTTGCTATGAAATCATTGGCAAATCTGCGAATGGCACTTCAGCCAATCAGCAATCACATTAATATCAAGATGATCGGTCGCGACGCGGACGGCGAAATTTTCTAGTTCAACAGCCGCCGTAGTCATTCTCCAGCCATTTCTCGCCAAAAAGATGCCAGCAATCGTCACCGCTGTGCGCTTATTGCCATCGGTAAAGACATGGTCTGCTATACAATTACGCAAATAAACCGCCGCCTTTTCGTGAACTGACATATATTGCTCCTCACCAAAAACAACTGTTTGCGGCGCAGCCACCAGCGACTTTAGCCCCAGTTCATCGCGTACGCCATGCGAGCCGCCAAAATCCTCAATTATCCAAAAATGCAGCTCTAGAATTTCGTCAATCTCCAGATAGCGAATCATCGGTCTGCCAAGTTTTTCAGCGTTTCGCCGTACTGTTTTTTAAAATCATCGTATTCCTGGCGAAGCGACGGCTTATTTGCTTGCTCAATTGGCTTTACCTGCTCAACGGTTAATCGCACCTCGTCACCATCGCGAATCCCCAGCGCCCGCAAATCCCGCGCCGGCAGCGTCACGCCGCGGCTCGAACCAATCTTGATAACTTTTTGAATCGTAGTGATTTTCATGCAAACATTATAACAAAATTATAATTTTATTGCAATATTAGCGAAACCAAACCAATATTTACCGCACGATTTCGCTATGCAACTGCTGCCATTTCATATGCGCGCTATGCGCTCGAGCTGGTGCGTCAACCTCGCTCTTCTGAAGCAATAATTCCTCAGGATCAATAAACATTATTTCATCGCCCTCTTCACCTGGTATAAAATCAAAATTCTCCGGCCAGACGCGGCAATAAAAACAGATTTGATTAGCATCAAGCCGCTCAATATACATCTCGTCCGACGCGTCAAACAGTTGATAGCGCAAATCACCTTTATAGCCAACTTCTTCGTACAGCTCGCGTTTCAGCGATGATTCAAAATCCTCATCATAATCCATGCCCCCGCCCGGCAAATCCCAATACGTCCGATTAATTTCCTTAACGACCAATATTTGCCCAGCATCGTTATAGATGAGAGCTTTGAGCGAAATTCGGTAGAGGTAATCGTGGCGAGTCACTCCGACTGAATCTTGTGTAACGAGATGCCCGTTGGTAAGTTTTGTCATAGGGACAATTATAACACTTTTAGCCTAAACCCGGCGTAAGTACCGTCTTGCTTATACGCTTCCTCGCCAAGGAACGCTGGGATAGTTTGCAGTGTATCGTTATAGACAAAGTTTTTAAGATCGACAATACTTCGCTCTTCCTCGGGCAAGATCTTCCCTACCATCTTATAAAAAGTCCGCTCTTGGTCAACTGTCTCCTCATCCAAATATCTTGCTATGTCGGCGCATATTTGCTTGTACAGATCATCGTTCAAATGCGAATTTGGCACTTCATAAGCCACGAAGTTCGACACCACTGTCGTGATATCATTAAGCGGCTCAACCACCAGAACGTCTTTCACAGCGCTAGAGTTGACAAACCTCTGCACTACTTCATTATCTTTATCTGCCGTTATCAAAATATCTGGCTGTTCGGCAGTGGTCGTATGAAAATCCAATACCAACTCCGGCTTCAGTAACCGAATCCGTTCCTCAATAATCTTCGCACGTCGACCCTCATAAGTATCCAGACCAAGTCCATAACTCCTATTTAGGTCCGATTCGGTATACCGCACATTCTTTGCGTAAGCGCGCGGATTAGCTATGATGAACTCCATATTTTCCAACAGTTTAGACCGTTTGGCGAGCATATACGCCAGCAGATTTGAGCCTAATAATTCGTTGCCGTGAGTGAAGATTATTGCCAGTATTTTTGTCATATAGCTATTATTCTACGCCGTAAAAACAAACCTGCCAACGATATGCGCGCTATTTATTGCGTATTATTATATATCAAACGCATCAATAATTTCTTGGTTGCGAATTAACCCTCTTCATGCACCTCATTATACCAAAAACCTCGACGGGGACGAACCCAAGTCGAGGTGCTGTATGTATTATATTAGCAGAGATATGCGTATAAATCAATATCTACGACACGTCAAATAGTTGATGGCGCAAATCACCCTTGTAGCCAACTTCTTCAAGCAGCTCGCGCTTCAAAGACAACTCAATCGTCTCGCCAAAATCCATGCCACCGCCCGTCAAATCCCAGTTTGGGAAGGTTTCGCCTGTTCCTTGTTTGAAATGTAGATTTACAGTATATTTTGTCTTTCCAATATCCATTATTAACTGCTTATTGGGTGTTAACACGTTGGGAATTATCTAATTGTGATACTCTTTTATTTTATGTTCATATTCATTCAAAAGATTCTTTGAATAAATTTTTTCATTTTTTGAATTTCTAACTTCTTTCCAAATAATAGAAGCGACTTTTAATTTGTTCGAATAGTTGCGACTATTTTCGTCTGCACTAAAATCCTTTAAAAATTGATTCCATTGACAAACCGAATTATCATACTTGGCATAATCTGATTTCCCATAATAAACTTTTAGCATATCTTGAATGGTAAAACTCAAATCTTTTTCTTTCTTTACTTTTCTCCAAGCAGTCGCCATATCAGCAGTAAATTTAAATGGTGTAATACCTGTTACGGCGGAGAAATATTCTCTAAATTTTGCGTTAAAGGAA
>CAJPQF010000008.1:0-28046 GCA_905372855.1 Candidatus Saccharimonadota bacterium | reverse complement strand
GAGCGTTGGTTTCCGGTACCAAAGGTTGCAGGTTCGATTCCTGTGCGGGGTACCAAAGATAGCAGCAATGACAGCTGTCTATTTTTTTAATTTGATCAATTGATTCGTTATTTGACTTTCCATATCGCCTATGCTTAAATTGAAGTATTGTATTCTGAGGAGAGGAATATGGAAAACCAACAAGCAAACCATAGAAAAATAAAAGTTGTTATCGGGATATTGGCCGCTATACTAGCAGTAGTTTTGTTGTACTGGCTGTTTACCAGTTTGATTAGCATGAATCAGCATAATCAGACAAATCAAGGACCTAGCCATAGTACTACTTCTCAAGTAGACGACGAAAATAGCAAGCCGCAGCGACCAGATTCGGGTTCAGAACCAAGCTCAAACCCGGACGGCAAGAACGAGACTAGCCAGACCAAGACTGACGAGTCCACGAACAGTTCGCCTAGTGATTCTACCAAGACGGCTGGAAATGGCGTCTCGGTTGTTGGAAATCACAATGCTTATCATTACCGCCAAATAGCGTCGCCGGGCAGGCCGTCAATTCACAATGCTGCTAACCATAAACCTGCGAATGCTCCGTCCACTAAGCCCAACAATAACAAACCGACTACACCGCCAAATCCGTCCAAGCCGCCTAAGCCAACGCCCGAGCCCGCGCAGGCAGCCGTAAAAATCGTCGGCGCCGCAGAAGTCGGCTCAACCCTAATCGCGCAGATAGACGACCCCGACGGATTGAAAGACGGCGGTATACGATATTATCAATGGTTTGCCGACGGCGCAGCTATTCCTGGCGCCAGCTATTTCTCGTACAAGTTGACGCCAGCCGAAGTGGGTAAAAAAATCACTGTCAAAACAACTCATGCTAACAACAAAAACGTAATGAAAGATTTAATTAGCTCAGCTACAGCAGCTGTCGGCAACGCCGCATCAAATAATAACCATGGTAGCGTTACCATCGACGGAATTAACCGAGTCGGACAAGTATTTACTGCCCGTATTACCGATGCTGATGGCGTGCCAGAGAGCGGTATTACTTACAGGTGGTACGAATTTTACGGCAAATTCTTGGGAACTGGCAAAACTCTCGTGCAAACCAAAGACCACCTCGGTATGCAAGTCATCGTCCAAGCCAGTTACATTGACAAGAAAGGACACAAAGAGAGCGTCACTAGTGGATTTAGCGGGTCGGTCGTTGATGATTTGGGCGGCGGTACTGGCGCGGGGATAATCAGTCCTGCTGCGACTGCGCCAAAAATTACCCTTCATGGGCCAGCCAGCGTCAAAGAAGACGAAACCGCTGTTTACACGGCAACTTTAGACAAAGCAACCAATACTGATGTTAGCGCGGATATCAAAATCACGCACAATACTAGCAATCCGAACAATCTCAATGTCCGTTGGGACAGCCAGCGAGTGGTTATTAAAGCCGGAGAGACTAGCGCCAAATTCTACGTTGATACCAATGCCGGCACTGGCGGTAAAGGTAAAACTTACACCGTTTCTCTTAGCAACGCTGTCGCTGGTATGGTTAATAAAACAAATACTAGTACCTATACTGCAGTCAATGCTCAATCGGTTTTTATGTTATCGTACGTCTATCCGCTCGCTGAGGCTGGCGGCAGCGAGTTTTCTGACTACTGGAAAGCTGTTCATGCAGCAGGCAGCAGCAAAATCCCGTATACACTCATCATGGCAGACGGCAGTCCTAACGCCAAGCTCGACCCAGGCTATGTGCGGCTGCTAAAAAAGAACGCCGAGCTTGGTTTCAAGACTGTCGCTTACATTCGCACCGTTCAGCAGACTCGCCCAATTGCCGAAGTTAAAGCCGCGATGGCTAAGTTCATTGAACTTTACGGGACAGATAAAATTCACGGGTTTTACTTCGACGAGATATCATCCAGAAATAACGGCGCAACGGCTTACATGGCAGAATTGTATAACTATACGAAAAGCACTTACGGCAACAAATTAGTCGTTGCCAATCCTGGTACGCACATCACCGATGCGATTGCGCCATACGCTGATATTTTCATGACTAACGAAGGCACTGCTGACGAATATATTAATAACTATAAGACCGCTTACTCTGCCTTTGAAAGAGACCCAGCGAATTCCCATCGTATTTTCCATACGATTTATGCAGCCAAAGCTAGCGATTACCAAAAAATAATTAATTTATCGCGCCAGCGCAATGCCGGCTGGGTATTCATCACTACCGATAGTACGATCCCTGATGGCAGGCCGTATAATGATTTGGCGAAGAATTTCCCTAGCCTCGTTGATAGCGTCAACAATTTAGGCCGCCAACCGCTTGATCCGAATAGAGCCACGGAACAACCTTTGCTATCCGGCGCGATAATCAGCGGATCATCTGTTACCACAACTATACTTAGCCAATAATCGTATCGGTATGCTACACTATGTTTATGGTTACCAAGGCAAATAAATCTCCCAAGAAGACTCGCAAGCAGCGTGTCAAACACATTACAAAAACAGACACTCACTTCATGGTGCGCCGAAGCTTACTGGTGTATGCGATATTGGTTTTTGTGCTTTTTTGGCTAACAGCTATGAGCGTATATCTAGTCGACAGAATGGTCGTAGAATACACCAACACTGCCCGCTATAACCAAATTCATAGTATCTATAGCAATTTGAAGCTAGATAAATCTTATAGACTGGCGGTTTATAAAAGTAATATTTCAAATGATAAGTCTATCACTACAGAGTATGGACATAATACTTCCGTAAGTAAAACTCGTATAGATTTAACCAAAAAAATTAAAGAGGCTGGCTTCTCGCTTATCAGTACGAAAGACAAAGATACTATTATTCAAAGTGATACGTTCAAGGATACTAACGGCCATATTTTATACCTGAGCGTTATACCGCAGGCGCTGCATAAAGATTATACATACGGTACCTCCGAGATAGCCAAGCCGTACGCCAAGATAGACGCCAATAAATTCGACCATGATCAAACTAGCTACGTCACTATCAAAATAAGCCTTAGCAATTAGTGAGATAACTGCCGCCAAAAATACGAAACGCATACCTTGTATTAGATAATTGTTTATGTTATAATATAAGTATGGAGACTAAAGGCGGCGAACTAAGTTTTGACGACTGTTCAAGATCGGCTGTACAAGCAATTCACGATGGATCTTATTTTCTTGCCGCAACGCTAGCGACAATGGCGTACAATACAACGTCAGATCCATCCGAAAAGGCTCGGATGGCGCGCGACATAGGTAACGCCTATAGACATTTAGGCAAGTACGAAGAAGCTGAAAAATGGCTTACTAAGGCAGTTGATCAACACAAAACTTTAGCTGAACAAGAACCAAATCGCAGCACGCTGCGCGAGCTGGGAGCTAGCGCAGCCATGCTGGCAACTATGCAATTGTCGCGCATAGCAAGCGATGAATTTGATACTCCAAAAAATAATACCGAGACTGTTGAAACTTTTCGTTACGGACTAGAGAAACTCAAGGATTCGCACAAACATGCCGACGGACTAAATCGTATTGATCAATATGATATTAATTTTACCGCTCGAGCCAGCTACGCCGAGACGCTTGCCGGCAATAAAAAGCGAGGCTTGGCACTCGGCGTCAGAGCGGTGCGGCTAGCATTCTGGTCCGAGTCGCCGCGGCTTGATACCACTAATACATCCCTCAGCAAAAAAGAACGCTACAAAACCAAAGCACGGGCACTCGTGCGCGGTATTGGCGCGCTAGCCGTTGGTATTGTTGCGCCTATCAACCGCCGCGCCGCCAAAACTCTTGTTAGAAAGCTATCTTAAATTTGATTTTGCTGATCAACCGTTGCGTTTTGTGCTGGAATTTCTTGAGGTTCTCCGGACTCTTCAAAGATTTGCCGCACCTGGTTGGCGTCAATATTAACCGAGTCGCCCGGATTGACCGCCCCCGATAGCATGAGCTTAGCGATAGTATTCTCCACCGCTTTCTGAACGACGCGGCGCATCGGCCGAGCGCCTAGCCGCGGGTCGTATCCTTGCTGAACGAGAAGCTGTTTCGCGTCGTCATCAACAGTCACTGACACTTTTTGCGGCAATAGAGTTTTGTTAACGCCAGCCAGAATCAGATCAAGCACTTGCACCAACTCGGCAGGCGTAAACGGACGAAAGAGTACAATTTCGTCGAAGCGATTGAGAAACTCTGGTCGAAACTGGTTTGAACTAATTAATTCGTTGATAAACTGCTGTTCAAACTGCTCAAGCCGATAGCCGCGCTCGATATATTCGCGGATCCTATCAGCGCCAGCGTTACTAGTAGCAATTACGATGGCATCGCGAAAGCTGATCTCACGGTTCTTGGCGTCGCGCAAAATCCCTTCGTCGAGTAATTGCAGTAGCGTGGTTAGTACTTCTGGCGCGGCCTTCTCAATCTCGTCGAGCAACACCACGCTGAAGGGCTGCTTCATTACTTGCGCAGTCAAGCTCATCGGGTCATCCGCGCCATCAGCGATTAAACGCGCGACATCCTCGGAGCGAACAAACTCATTCAAATCTAAGCGGATTAACTTGCCTTCGCCGCCAAAGTATACGTCGGCCAGTGCTTTTGATAGCTCCGTCTTGCCGACACCAGTCGGCCCCAGAAACAGAAAGGTACCAATCGGCCGATTCTCATTGCGCACGCCCGCGCGAGCGCGGCGCAGAGCATCACTGACGACATTAACGGCGCGAACTTGATTAACCATTCGTTCATGAATTATGTCCTCCATATGCAGCAGCCGCTCGCGGTCTTCGGTCGTATTAGCTACGCTAACTTTAACGTCCATTGTCCGCTCGATTGCTTGCTGTACAGAATTCATGGTCACGATACCCGACTCGCTGAAACTAGCCGCCGACTCTAGCAATTTAAGCGCCCGACCAGGCATAGCTATATCGTG
This sequence comes from Candidatus Saccharimonadota bacterium, assembly GCA_905372855.1. Lineage (GTDB taxonomy): Bacteria > Patescibacteriota > Saccharimonadia > Saccharimonadales > Saccharimonadaceae > Saccharimonas. Next base: position 23,126 of record CAJPQF010000008.1, on the reverse strand, counting down.
AATGTAACGCTGGCTCAAGCGATAAGCTTCGTTAATCGCTTGTATCATATAAGTAACTTTGCGGTTGAACTCAATAGCAATCAACTGTTCTTGCAGAACCTTTTTAGTCTCTGCTTCATTGGTTTCGGCGACATTAATACGGTTAAGCGAGTTAGCTAGCGACGGGTTGCGGCGGCTAATTTCGAGATAGCGCTGTTCGTCCATGCTTAAAATTAAGCGTAGCCTGCCAGCATCTAAAATCGGCTGCAAGACATTTGTTAAATCTACTGACCCTACGCCCTCTTCGAAGAATAACTGCGCGTCATCAAGACAAACAATTATATTCTTGGCATTGTAAGCCTCACCTAAAACCTGCATGATTAAGTTTTCAAGTTCGCCGCGTCCTGGCGCTGCCGCAATCAGCGACGCCGAGTCAAGAATGAAGATCTGGCGGAAGCGAAGATTTTCGGGTACATTCGCATCAGCGTCCAAAATTCGTTCCGCGAAAGCATGAATTACTGATGTTTTACCAACACCAGCTTGGCCGATAAGAACCGCGTTTTGCCGCCCGCCCGTACCAAAAGCTTCCACTAGCTGATCAATCACCTGAACATGCGATGGTATGTCAATCGACAAAGTATTACGGCTAGCGCCAATTTGTTCGCTGATATTTTGCCCGAATCGCTCAAGGTGCGGAATCCAGCCAAACGACCAATCACGCGCCAAGCCGCCAGTCCGCCGCCGCTGACCAAAATGCCGAACAATCTCCATCAAATGCTCTTGCCACAAAATGCCAGCGTCCAAATCCTCATCTCCTAAATGAGTTTGCGCTATTATCGATTGATAATTCGGAAAGCTCCTCACTAGCGCTGCAGCTAATACGGCACCGCTGATACGGTCTAGCTGATTGGCTTGGCGAATATCGTCAGCTACACTCCACAGTTCGTCAACGGAAATCGTCGAACCCTCAGCGATAGTAGCTAAAAATGACGGCGTCATACCAAGCCGTACTCCCATGAATTGGCCGCTTGGCACCTCACCAATTACTTTAGCAACCTCTCGCACATTCGGTTCTCGCGACAACCGGCCTAACACGTCGCCAGCTAACAAATCATCAACCGAACCACCCTTGCCAGCCGGCAGATCGTAAACGTGCCAATTATAAAATTTCACCGCCATATATAATACTGCCGCCAGAGCGCCGCACAGCCAGCCTAACGACAGACGCTCCATAGTTACCAGCATAGTACCCGATATCACCAGTAATAATGCTAACCATGAAAGGCTTTTTGCAATCATCGGCGACAGTAGCCGCCCGAAGCGCGCTTCGCTGGCTCGCTGAGACCCATATCTAAAGGCGCCTAAAGATGCCATGGTACCCACCCTGATATTGCCGCAACAACCATTACCGCCGGCATCACTGGCACCAACGGCCAAATCGCTAAACGCAACAAACCAATCAACAGCATCAAGCACAAGGCTGCTACACCTATCAGCAGCGTTATTATCCTTATAAAGCCGCCAATGATTCGCGATACCAAGCGATCAAAAAACGCCCGCAGCTGCACCCCGATTGGTCCGCGCACTTTCCCGGCAGAAATTTGCCGCCACGGCGCGAATAGTGTCTTGAGTAATAATCCCAGCGAAAACGTATCGTATAATCGCTCGATAGACTCCCAAACATCTACTGCTGCCCGCTTCCAACCAACGCTATACCACCACGCAATCATGCCCACAATAAACATATGCTTTTTATTATAGTTCAAAAAGCGTTTGGACGCTACTATAATGCGCCAAAAACAGGTATAATGAGTTTTATGCGTCAAACTCTCACGACTATGCTCGGGAAGGCTGTCAAGAAAGCTGCACAGATTCGCGGCGGTAGCGGCTCAGCCTTACCAGGCTTGGTAATTGAAAAAATCGACTCAGATTTTGTCAGTCGTACACTGCAACAGCTGCCAATGGGCATAGCACTCATCAGCGGCACTAACGGCAAAACTACCACCACCAAAATTGTTGTCGAATTACTAGAAAGCCAAGGCCTGAAAGTATTCACCAACCGTACTGGCAGCAACTTCACGCGCGGCGTGGCAGCAGCGCTATTAGGCGAAGTTGATTTGCACGGACGAATGGACGCTGATATTGCCGTGCTTGAACTCGACGAGGCTTATGCTGTTCACTTTGTAAAAGCAATCAAGCCAAACTACTGTTTACTGCTAAATGTCATGCGCGACCAACTCGACCGCTTCGGCGAAATTGACAATACCGCCAAACTCCTCCATAACGTTGCAGTAAATACAACAAAATGCGTAGTCCTTAACCGCGACGACCCGCGATTAAGTAGTCCTGATTTTGTAAACGATGTTAAATCACCACTGCGAAGTTTTGGCGTTAATCCAAAATATTCGCAGACCTTCCCTTCTGATGATTCTCTACGTAGTAGCGAGCAAAATGCGGCTAAATTGTACGCTGACGACACCAGTCTTGAAGAGTTTAAAGACCAGCACGCCGTTATCGGCTTCAACGGCAGCGATCACTCGGTGAATCTAAATCTGCGGGGCATCTACAATCTTCAAAATGCCACCGGTGCTGTTGCTTTAGTGCGCGCAATTCTCGGTAATAATCTAAATGTTGATTCTATGCTCGAAGCGCTATCAAACATTAAGCCAGCTTTTGGCCGCGGCGAGCAATTAATAATTGACGGACAACCCTGCGAGCTAGTATTGGTCAAAAACCCGGCTGGCTTCCGTTTGGCCCTAGCTTCGTTCGATCCAGCAAACTACGCCACTATGATAGCCATTAACGATGCTTACGCCGATGGCCGCGATATGAGCTGGCTCTGGGATGTCGATTTCGATAGCCTACAAGAACAGGGCGTCACTGCTGTATCTGGCGTCCGCGCCTACGATATGGCCCTGCGGCTAGAATACGACGAAGTGCCTATCGATTTTGTTGATACCGACCTGGCAGTTGCACTGCGCCAGCTCATCACTAAACATACTCGCCAACCAAAACGCATTTATTGCAGCTACACCGCAATGTTAGCACTACGACGACTACTAGCCCGCTATACCGACGTGGAGGAAATCCGATGAAAAAGCAACCGCAATCTATCACTATCTTGCAACTTTATCCGCGCGATATGAACATTTACGGCGACTGGGGCAATGTTCTGACTCTCAAGCGGCGGCTAGAATGGCGTGGTTTTGCTACCAAACTAATTGAATACAACGTTGGCGACGCTTTTCCAGACGATGTTGATTTAATCGTCGGCGGTGGTGGACAGGACTCCGGACAGTTACGAATTAGCGACGACCTGCAAAAGATTGCCCCTCAGCTCAAACGATTAGCTGACGACGATTTACCAATGTTAGTTATCTGCGGTTTATACCAACTATTCGGCCGCTCGTTTACTACCAAAGACGGCGACATAATTCCTGGTATCGGTATTCTTGACCTAGAGACAATTGGTGGTGACGAGCGCATTGTTGGTAATATTATCGTCAAAAGTCCAGAATTCGGTGAAATTATCGGTTACGAGAATCACTCCGGGCTAACTACGCTTAGCCAAAATACCACAGCGCTCGGCGACGTCATCAAGGGTGTAGGCAACAATAATATTGATGGCCGTGAAGGCGCCCGTTATCGTAACGCTATCGGTACCTATTTGCACGGTCCGCTCTTGCCAAAGAATCCGCACATCGCCGATTGGATGATTTCGCAAGCTATAATCCGTAAATACGGCGCCGTCGTTTTAGACCCGCTTGAAGACAAGTACACCAAACAGGCTCGTAATATCGCCAAAAAACGCCCGCGCTAGCCGCTACTTTTAACACTATCCTCAGATTGGACCTGCTATACTGGTAGAAGTGACCAAAATGAGCGCTGTAAAAAAACCAAAAATTAATCGTATTGTCAGCCTAGATTTAATGAGAGGCTGGTTTTTGGTGATAATCATACTTGATCATTTGAGTTATTTTCCAAACGGCCTCGTGTTCATCAGCGGCGACAGCAGATTATACGTTACTGCCGCCGAAGGATTCTTTATTATTTCTGGATTAGTATTAGGCATTGTCCGCGGTGCTAAATTAACAGAGCGTTCGTTTAGATACGCTGCTAAATTGATCTGGCGGCGAAGCTTCATGCTATATCTGACCAGTATCATCATTACAATATTATCAATTGCGATCGGCTGGCATTTTGTTGGTAACGACGGCGTCAAGTCGCCTTTGCCTCCGCTAGATAGCAATATCTTTAGTCTATTTTGGAGAATAGTTACTTTGCAAGAATTCTACGGCTGGGCCGATTACTTGCGTCTATATGCGATATTTTTGGCGCTAACACCAGCTGCGCTTTGGCTACTGCGCCGCGGCAAATGGTACATCGTTCTAACCGTCAGTACTCTAGTTTGGCTGCTAACGCCAAAGCCGGTTAACGAATTCACTCAGCCATTTACTTGGCAATTCATTTTTTTCATCGCCTTCACGCTAGGATTTTACTCGCCGCAAATTAAATCATGGTGGAATAGTTTGTCCGCCAAAACGCGGCGCCGTACCAAAACTATCGTCTTTACCGTGTTTATCATCACTTTCATCGCCAATGTTTTTGCCGAGTTTTTCGCGCCAGCCTTAAACGATAATCTTTCGACAGCTATTAATAATTTTCGCCCTATTCTAGCGGCCAGTTTCGATAAGCTAGCTCTAACGCCAGCGCGCGTAGCTATGTCGCTGCTCTGGTTTATTGGGTTTTTTATGATTTTCCAGCGTTTTGAAAAACAAATTAAACGCTATCTCGGCTGGCTACTTATTCCGTTTGGGACTAATTCGCTTTACGTCTATTCAATTCATGCCTTCGTAGTCATGGGAGCGCATCTGATAGTCAATCCGCAATATGGCGCGTCGGCTAGTTATTTTAATTCTTTTGACCGTCTAGCCGAGATTCCTCAAAACCTCGCGCTATCGATTTTGGTAATTGCAATTATTTACCTAGCAGTGCGAACCAAATTTTTGATGAAGATTATTCCGCGCTAAACTTAGTGATTTTTAGCGGTGATAAATCGATCGTTTCGACCTCGCGATAGTTGTCTGGCAAGCCAGCTTTCATATCGCTATAGTAGACATTATAGATATTCTTTGCGCGGGTAAATGTTTTTTTCGTGTCGACAACTTGGCGGCTGCTACCATCTAGCGGAGCATAACCGCCGCCAAGATGTTGGTCACTGCTAGCAAAGTATATCTGGCAATTCGGTAGATAATAATCTAGCTCAATCGCCACATACGGATCGGCCGCTAACACCACATCGTTTTCGCTACATTTAACTATAGAAGCAACAGAGTTGACGTTTGGCTTTTGCATACGCTGAAAGTTATAATTGCCAACCTGGCTGAGGTTAGTTGCCCCGACCGCCAGAACTACCAGCAGAACTAACGGTGAGGCTATTCGCCAAACCTCACGATTCTCACGTTCGGTCGACAGCGCGAGACTAACTCCCACGAGCATAACTAAGCCAATCGCAACGTGCGCCAAATAACGCTCGACATACATCGGTTTATACAGAGAAATCACCATCAATAGCATTATCGGCACGCTAATATAACTAACTAATAGCCACAAAATATCATTTTTTTTCTTAACATGAAAAGTAATAACAATTGAGCGGACAGATATAAAAATTATCGCTAGCACCAATATTGAGGCAATCACACCCAGTTGCCAAAGCGGCTGGTATATTGTATTAAACGAAACAATACCAACTAACTGCTCGAGATTCATTGGCTGTCCAATTGGCGCGAGCGCGCCATTGCCAACCTGCTTCAAAAAAGACGACAGCCACGGGAGAAACAGCAACAGACTAAATGTATAAGCCCCTATCCAACGATACTCTTTCCATGAAGACTTACGCAAACACAACTTACCAGCATCCATCGCGACTAGCCAGGCTAGATGAGCCAGCCACAAAAGCGCCAAGTAGTATAGCGTGTACATACCGAGCGCCACTAGCACTCCATAAATAAGCCAGTCAGCCCATCGCTTGCTAGAGTGTGCCCGTACCAACATTGCCGTCGCCGCTACGCCGATTAACGACGCCATAGCGTACATGCGAATTTCGAAACCGTAGCGCATTAATAATGGCGCCAGGAGCAACATCGTTAGCACATAAATGGCTGCTCGCGCATTAAAATGCTTTTTAATAAAACAACCAGCTACCGCAATTGAGGCTCCATAAAAGATCACGCTTAGCGAGCGCAATGCCAGTTCGCTCCAGCCAAAAACATTCGCCCAAATTTTCAGAAAGAGATAATACAGCGGCGGATGAGTATCAAGTGCCGACAGCCGAATAATCTCGCTGGCAGACCGCTTAGCTACCATTATCGAATATGCTTCATCAAACCAAACGCTCTGCCGCAAGCCAATCCATAAACTAAGAGCTGCCGCTACTACTGGCACAGCAATTATCAGCCACCTATAAACCTTGTCATAGTCATTACTATGCTTCCAAAATAATATTTTCATGCTTTGATTATATTACGACTAGGAAAAACTCGCAAAATAATATATAATAGCTTTGTACATCTATCGGGGTGTGGCGCAGTTGATAGCGCGCGCGGTTTGGGACCGTGAGGTCGAAGGTTTGAGTCCTTTCACCCCGACCATATAGTATTTTCGCTTAAATCCACCGTCATATCGTATGGTGGATTTATTTTTATAACAAATACGGAATTGTCTTCAGTATGGAAATTAAATACAACCTTGCGATACGCTGCGTTTTTTTCTATCAAATCCTGCGTTGCAAGTCCAACTCCTTCTGAACAGTCGTAGATATAGTACTTACTGCATTAATCTGGGATTGGTAGATAAATTCTTGCTCCTTGTACGTTCGTGTCTTTTTCTCGTTCACCATACTACCTACTTAATATAATGTCTCGCAATAAGATTTAACGTTTTTATGGCGTATGAAATGCTATAGGCTTTTTGATATAATAAAAGAGTTCTAAGCTTTTAATACACAGCAAGAAACCGTAACGGATTTGTCCGTACGGTGTCCGCTTTTGAAAAGGACACCGTGTAAACAATAGGCGGAAACTTGTTGTGATAAAGGCTTAGAACACCTCATGGTGTCCTTTTTTGCTTGGTACTCTTGTGAGGGTAATACAAGCTAAGCAAGAGGAGCAAACAATGACGAACGACAAAATACTAGGCAAACAAATCTTTAAGAAGTGGTGGTTCTGGGTTATCGTGGTGGTTGTCTTGGGTATTATTGGATTAATGACACAAGACACTACGACAACTAACAACACAGCCACTAATCCACCAGCAAACAACACCGATAACACGCAAAAAGTTGGTAAATTACCAGTACTCAACAAAGCGGACTTTACAGGCAAAGAAGGACTAGTAGTATTCCATGACTTAAAGACTAAAGGTTACGCCGTAACAGCTAAATACGAAAATGAAAAAGTACCAGCGGCTAATCAAGACCATACAGAACAATTTACAAATGCCAGCGCGACCAGTTGTAGCGATAGGCTTGGTTGGGATGCATATATTGTAAGCGACATACGGCAAGACGGCGACAATATAACTGTAATTACGACTAATGCACCTAATAGAAATCAAACGTGTCCAGCGGGTACTACGGACGACCGCTAGTGATGCGTTATGAAAGACCGAAGAACTTACAAAATACTCACCGCCTGTAGCTTTGTACTACCTATTAATCGCTTTTATTTAGGCAATCTCAAGGGTATGTTCTTACGCTGTATCACCATGAACTATTTTCTGTTTGGGTGGTTTATAGATTTGCTTTATCTGAACAAAACATTTGATGAGGCGATGACTAAGCGTGGTTTCGTCAACACAAATATACGCAATGAGCAATGATAATAACTAAACCGCTGCAATTTCACAGTCATTATCATAACTCATCATGTTATCTATATATAACGCCAGATATAATCAGTCTACATTGTAGGCTCGTTACACATCGCTACAAACCGATCACCTGGAATATAAACCTGCCTGCCAAACGGCAGGTTTTGCTATTGTCCTATTTTGCCCTCCCATACTCCTCATGCTATCATAACTATATGAAAAGCAAGCAACACTCGCGCCGCCGCATAGTCGTTAATATTTTTGGCACATTAGGGTATTTGTCAGTATTTTTGCAGTGGACATGGACGGCAATTATATTACTATATCCGTTATTCCAATCAGAAGCTGTACAAAAGATTTTTCTACCAGAACGCCAAGCGCCTCGACCCGTCGTGAGCCACTCTGGATGCTATAGCGACGCCGCCCCCTTCATTGCCATTGTCTCTATTGCCATTACAGCTGCAATTATTGTTATGTCAATAATCACGCTAATAGGATTGCCAAAGAAAATCGGCAAGACTGGCGCTAAAATCACGCATTCGGCAGCCGACGTGATAGCCGCCAATACCCGCCCGCCAAAACAACAACCAGCAAAAAAATGGAAATTAAACTTGTCGTACAAACTGATAATCTGCATTAAATTAATATTGACGGTTCTGCCAGTCATTCTGTTGCTCTTTGCACCGACAATTCCTAAACTGCCGCACCAAGTTATGACTATCGTCGGCAATTTCTGCTTAGTGGTATCAGCTGTTTATTGGCTTATCCAATATGCCTCAGCCAAAATCCTACGCGTGCCGCATAAAGAAATTTGGTAATTCAAGCCTTCGGCGGGATGATGTCTATGGTGCGCGTTTGCTTATCTAGCGGCAATTGATGACCAGCATCAAACTTATAGACAAGCAGCGTACCAAACGGCATTTCCACTTTACCAATCTCTTCATCAGGAATCTGGTCGAGATACTTCATCAGCGCGCGAATAGTGTTACCGTGTGAAACGAGCAGGATATTTTCACCTCTTTGCAGCCGCGGCAAGATTTCGCTTTGAAAATATGGAATTGCCCGCGCGTAAACATCTTTGAGTGTCTCGCCACCTGGTACTGGATAATCCCAGCCGCGGCGAATTCCCTGAAATGCCTCACTGCCAATCTCGTCTTTGACTTCCCATTTGTTTTTGCCAGTTAAGTCGCCGTAATCACGCTCGTTAAGCGGCTTGGCGATAATCCGTTCGAGATCCGCCTGGTCGCCCTTGCCGCGCAGAATTCCATCGCAAGTCTGCTGCGTACGCTTAAGTTCGCTAGTATAAGCAGCGTCAAAGTGAATGTCGCGAATAATTTCACCGAGATGCTCAGCTTCGCGCATACCCTTTTCTGTCAAATTAACGTCTGTCCAGCCTGTCCATTTGCCTAATAAATTCCACTCGCTTTCTGCGTGGCGGCTGATAACTAAATTTCCCTGTTTTTGCACTTCCATAAATTCATTATACCGCGAAAATCAAGTTGTCTGAAATATTTTATCCGTGAGATTTCAAACAGTCTAGTCTTCTGCATTAAATGCTATAATATAACCTATGAACGATTTCACAATTCAATCAATCAAAGCAAGACAAATCCTCGACAGCCGCGGCAACCCAACCGTTGAAGCAGACGTTATTTTAAGTAACGGCACGCTTGGCCGTGCTGCCGTACCGAGCGGCGCTAGCACTGGCTCGGCTGAAGCGCTTGAATTGCGCGATGGCGGCATTGACTGGTCGGGCAAAGCGGTTTACCAGGCAGTACGCAATGTTAACGAAGTCATTGCACCAGCGCTAGTCGGACACGATGCCAGCGACCAAACTGCTCTCGACCAAATAATGCTCGATTTAGACGGCACCGATAATAAATCCAAGCTTGGCGCTAACGCCATTCTTAGCGTCAGCCTAGCCGCTGCTAAAGCTGCCGCCAGCGCTAAGAATCAGCCGCTGTGGCGCTACGTCGCAGAGATGACCGACAGCACACCTGTCCTGCCATTACCAATGATGAACGTGCTCAATGGCGGCGCTCACGCAGCTTTCGCTACCGATATTCAGGAATTCATGATCATTTGTAAAGGTGCGCAGACTTTTGCAGACACACTCAAAATGGGCACCGAGATCTTTCATGCGCTAGCCAAAGTACTAAAAAATTATGATTATCCAACTACTGTCGGCGATGAAGGCGGCTACGCACCGCGCGTCCGCAACGGCAACCGCGAAGCGCTGGCCTTATTGTCCGAAGCCATTCAAAACGCCGGCTACGAACTCGGCCGCGACGTTGTCTTTGCAATGGATGCTGCGTCAAGCGAATTCTATCAAGAAGGACGCTACGAGCTTAAATGCGAAGGCAAGTCGCTAGCAAGCAGCGAAATGGTTGATTGGCTAGAAGCCTTGACAAATGAATTTCCAATTGTCTCAATCGAGGATGGTCTAGCCGAAAATGATTGGGATGGTTGGAAGCTGCTGCGCGAACGGCTCGGCGACCGCATCCAGCTAGTCGGCGACGATTTGCTTGTCACGAACACCTCGCTGATTGAACGGGCTATCGCTGAACAAACTGCCAACGCGCTGCTAGTTAAACCAAATCAAATCGGCTCGCTCACTGAAACTATTCAAGCTGTCAAAATGGCGCAAAATGCTAGTTGGCGCACCGTCATGAGCCATCGCTCTGGCGAAACCGAAGACACGACAATCAGCCACCTAGCTGTTGGCCTGGGTTGCGGCCAGATTAAAACTGGATCGCTATCGCGAACCGATCGTGTCGCTAAATATAACGAGTTATTACGTATCGCCGAAGCTGACCAATCATTGACGCTAGCGCAACCATTTAGCGAATAAATCTGTAGGTTTTACTTCTAACAAAGCGAAAAACGCCTTTTCTTTGTCAAGAGGTGTTTTTCGTATCAAACTAATTATGTTATACTACTAACGAATAATCGTTTTAGGAGGTTAGTTGCTCTCGATCAAACAAAAAAAGCGCCGCCGTCCATATGCTATTTTTGCAGTGGCGATATGCCTGATTAGCACTGGCGTGTATTTTATGATGCTGACCTTATCGCCGTCGGTAGCGCCCCTGATTTTTACCAAGCCAATTGATGCTAAATCACTACCAAAAGCCAAAATCGGCGAGAACCGCATTGTTATACCGCGTATCGGCGTCAATATTCACTACGATAAAGGTCGTGCCGCACTCGACCGCGGTGCTGAATGGCGACAACCAAACCATGGCAATCCCAAAGATGGCGGTAATTTCATTATTGCTGCTCACCGCTTCAGCATCCAGCCAACACCGCAGGGTACTGTTGAGAAATCGCCTTTTTATAACATTGATAAGATGAAACTAGGCGATAACATTGTAGTCGATTACGAAGGTGCTCGCTATGCGTACGAAATCACTAAAATATTTGATGTCAAGCCAGACCAGACTGAAATCGAAGCTCCGTCCCAAGAAGCAAAGCTGACTCTATACAGCTGCGAACTTGGCGGCTCTGATACTGGCCGCATCGTCATCACAGGCAAACTGCTCGGTCAAGTCGAACAATAAAATACTCTACCAGTTGTCATACAGTAGAGTATTTTGATTTATAAATTGCAGGCAGATAAAAAGGTAGTTATTTGGCGAACTCAACCGCACGCGTTTCACGGATAACATTCACCTTGATAGTTCCAGGATACTGCATAGTTGACTCAATCTTAGTCGCAATATCACGGGCTAGCTTGATAGCACTAAGGTCGTCGATTTTCTCTGGCGTGACAATCACGCGAATCTCGCGGCCGGCGCTTATGGCGTATGCTTTCTCAATTCCTTGGAAACTAGTCGCAACATTTTCGAGATCACGCATGCGCTCAGCGAAATTCTCAGCAGAGATATTACGCGCACCCGGCCGAGCGGCACTAATAGCATCGCAAATACGAACGACGATGGCCTCTGGCGTAGTCGCTTCAATGTCGTCGTGATGAGCCTCAATCGCATGACAGATACCCTCGCTCAGGCCAGCTTTGCGGGCCAGCTCGGCACCGATATGGTGATGTTTGCCTTCAATTTTGTGAGTAACTGCCTTGCCCATATCATGCAACAACGTCGCTATCTTAGAAGTACGGACATCAGCGCCAATCTCGCTAGCAATCATACCAGCCATATGCGCCATCTCGGTCGAATGCTTAAGAACATTTTGACCATAGCTAGTTCGAAACTTCAGCTCGCCAAGTAGCTTTAACAAATCGCGCGGGATACCGGTAACGCCAACTTCGCGCGCCGCATCTTCGCCAGCACGCTGGGTTTCCTTGTCGATTTGCTTTTCAGCTTTCGCAAAGACTTCTTCAATACGCCCTGGGTGAATACGACCGTCTTTCATTAACATCTCGAGACCGAGACGCGCTACCTGGCGGCGAATTGGGTCAAAGCTCGATAGAACTACCATGCCTGGCGTGTCATCAACCAAGAAGTCTACGCCAGTAACGCGCTGCATCGCTTGAATATTACGGCCTTCTTTGCCGATAATCCGACCCTTCATATCGTCGTCTGGCAGCTTAACCGCAGTGACCGTGCGCTCAGCAGTTACCTCGCTAGCCATGCGTTCCATCGTTTCGACGAGGATAGTTTGCGCCCGCTCCTCGGCGTCAGCTTCGACATCTTGCTGCATTTTGGCAACCAGATTTAGTAGATCACCCTTGATGTCGCGTTCAGTCATCTTCATCAACTTATCAGCGGCATCTTTCTTCTTGAGGCCAGCAATTTTCTCAAGCTTTTCCTGCTGACGCGTACGAATATCGCGGATCTCATTCTTCAATTCTTCAACTTCGTCTTCTTGCTTGCGTAATTTTTCACTGCGTTTATCAAGCTGATCAAGCTTTTTGTCAAGCGACTCCTCGCGGTCCGCCAGACGATTCTCGGTTTTTTGAAGCTCTTTGCGGCGCTCTTTCTCGATGCGCAGCGCTTCATCTTTAGCTTTAAGTACGATATCGCTAGCTTTGCGCTCAGCTTGCGCTATGACCTGTTCAGCCGTATTTTTGCTCTTGGTCTCTTGTTGGCGATCATATACCACTTTACCGCCCACGCCAGCAATAATACCAACAATCGCGGCAATAATTCCCTCAACCATATTTTTCCTTTCTTTCGCGGCAATTAGTCAACGCATCAAGTCAAAAAACCGCAAAATTATCAAAATTAAACTTATCAATGTCACATTCGTAGACATTACCATTGTACCGCGTTTATAACAAAATAAGCAACTATTTACGCGGTTTGGTGATACGAGCCTCAGCGCCATATTCAGGCAGAACTATTTCATCATTGCGGCCATTCTGCAGCCGAGCCAAGCATTCTTCACGCCAAGCATCGCCGGTAACCCCAACGATCGGAATACGTTGTTCGTGTGCTATCGTATTCAACACTGCCAGACCAATCCTCAAACCAGTGAAACTCCCTGGACCGCGAAATACGCCAATGCCCGAGATATCAGCAAAACTGGCCCCATTCTCTGCTAATCGGTCGCGCAAATAAGCTAGCATGTCGCGCGCGAGATTACGTTCAGCCGCCCATTCGTAGTCGGTTCGTTTGTCACCGTCAACTAGCGTTAATTGCACCGTCATTTCAGCGCTATTCCACAATACAATCATCGTAATTTCTCCACAATTCGACGCGATTTTTCACCGCCGCTCTTCAAAGTTAGCTTGCGACTATCATCAGGCTGCACCTGGATGACGATCTGTAATACGTCCGTTGGCAGTACGTTATTTACTACATCGCTCCACTCAATCACAGTAATTGTATGCGAATCGTGAATCGCTTCATCAAGTTCCATTTTCATAATACCAGCATCTGGTAAGCGATAAAAATCATAATGAGCCAACCGCAAGCCGTCCGCAGCCTCATAATTGCGGCTAATCGTAAACGTCGGACTCTGAACCTCGTCGTCAATCTGCAAGCCGAGCGCCAATCCCTTGGTCAGTGTAGTTTTGCCAGCGCCAATATCGCCGACAAGTTCGAGCGTCTCGCCGCCATGCAATAAGCCCCCAAGCTTCGCGCCAAACTGTACCAAATCATCCGCCGTCTGCAAGCTCACCTCTAATATCATATGTTTATTATACAATATCAGACAGAGTTACTGTGTTAAAATACGTTTATTATGAGTAATTTCTTTTGTAAATACCAATCACCGCTGGACGAAATTACCATAGCAAGCAATGGCAGCGCTATCACTGGACTGTGGTTCGCTAGGCAAAAACATTTTGGCGCTAAGCTAGGCGAGAATACCGCAAATTCTGATTTACCGATTTTCACTAAGGCAATACGCTGGCTTGATATGTATTTCGCTGGCAAAAATCCTGGAGAGATCCCGCCAATACAGCTTGATGGAACGCCTTTTCAGTTGGAAGCCTGGTGTATCTTGCAAACCATACCGTACGGCGAGCGCACTACCTACGGAGAAATTGCTAAAAATATCGCCAAGAAACGCGGTATCGCCAAAATGTCGGCACGAGCCGTCGGCGGAGCAGTCGGGCGCAATCCAATTTCAATTTTCGTACCGTGCCATCGGGTTGTCGGCAGTAATGGTAAACTGACGGGGTATGCTAGCGGAATCGAAAAGAAAATTAAATTGTTGAAGCTAGAAAATATACTTTAATCTAAAAGAAAGACGCTACCTTTTCGGACTTTATACTTACTCATCAAACCTGACCAACAACGTCTCTGTGTATAGATTATTACCTCACTGTCAGAGTCGGGCTCTATTTCTTTGCAACTTTTTTCTGCTTGTTCCTCTGCCCCCTGGCCACTACAACCACCACTGCCGTGATAATCGATAGTCCGGCCAAAATAGCCAGCGCGTAGGCATAGCCCGATAGCAGATAAATTAAAGCTAGCGTCACACCGACAGCACCCCAGATAGTAATCAGCCGCCTGCCAAGCACCAAGCCAATGATAACCATCAGCGAATGCTCGACTAGGAACAATATTTCCATGGCATTATCACCCGCTAGCGCCAGGACAAGGGTCGATAAGCTGAACACAGCGAGCGCCAGCACCAAATGCGCGATGGTGTATATATGAGCATACCCTAGCCAGCGCCACGACATCACCGCCCCTGAAATAATTGCTGCTGAACACAGGTATGGCACCACTATGTCGTGAACAGGCGCAATTAGCATATGGATAGCAAATAAAATACCGCACAATATTAAAAGGACGCCCGAGTCGAAATATGGAATATTCTTTTTCGGCATCCCCTCGGCTATTAGGGCGCTGCCATTAACTATCCACATCAAGGTTGCCAGCAGCACCGCCTCCGTCGCAACGCTGGCTGGCATGGCCATCAGTAGTAAAAGCATCGACCAGCCGATTGCGCTCCAAAATGATGCATAATACCAATAAACTGATAATTTCTTGGTTCGCATAGCCACGGCGACGCCATAAAACACCGCAAAGATAATCAGTGAAACGATCGACATGAACTCAAGCTTAACGCCGAGCCATTGCGCAGTTAGGTAGAATAACAATACCAAACTTGGATGCGCCAATACCGCCATCAGCCGCCAATCCCGCTTGGCATACACTACCATATAAAGTGCCGCGACAGCTGCCAGCCAGCCCAAGATTTTGAACGGCAATTCATATGTCGTCGACAGATTCATCATCGGTAATATCACTGCTGGTACCGTAGCAGCTAGTAGAGTCATATCGCTAGTGATTGACGATCGCTTATTCATCGCCAGCGACCAATACACTACCCCAAAGCCGACAAACGTCGCCCAAGCAGTGATAGTGAAATTATCGCTTAGCGGCACGCGTAGCCAATGCAAGAACAGCAGCACCAAAGCGATCGTCGCCAAGTATGCTCCGCCCAGATAACCATCCTCACGCCGCCGATAAAACGCATAGTACAACAGCGCTACTAATGGCAACCAAACCGCCGGATGAATAGACGAAAAGATGATCAAGATAGCCGCGCCAATAGCAGAATATAACAACAATTCGCGGCACTTAACCGCCGCCTCTTTGCGGTAATTGTACAGCCACTCTACTAATAACAGCAACGACAAGCCGTTCAGCCACGCCATCAAAATAGCAAGATTTTCGCCAGCCATCTTGAAATACGAAGCTATCAGCAGTGCTATCGCCAGAAAAGAAGCATGAATACCAATCACTAAACCGTAGACTTTTTCACGCCACGCGGCAATACCCATGATAATAGCGGCAACCGCCACCGAGTCTGACAGATATAGTATACCTTCTCCTGCTGGATAAGCAGTCAAAAAAGCTAAGACTATAAACACCGTCATTAACCACCAAGCGGCCGCCGCGCCGTACACTAATATTGCTTGACTTTTCGTAATATTTGGACGTTTCAAAACTAATAATCGGCAGACAACCGGCAGGAAAGCCATAAACATAAAGATAGAATAATGTACATGCAGAGCTGTTATAGGGTCGAGGCTAAATAGCCTGACGCCAGCCGGCACCAACAAAATTCCAGACATTACTACCATGCCGCCAAAACGGGCGCGGCGCAGCAATGAAAGCGCCATAAAACTCACTACCGATATCATACTCAGCAGGATAAATATGATCATATCTCTTAGCGGACTTTCGACGCCAGCTATAACCAAGAAAGCGACTAGCGACACAGCGAAACTAATCCACAACACTATTTCGTGCTGTTTATCGGGCTGCTTTTGGACATGCATTGAGCCGATAGACCAAATCATATTACCAAGCGCCGCTACACCCAGCGCTATACCTGTGGCCAGCCCATCATTATTTGACAGATACATAGTAAAACTAGCAGTCACCGCCATCAGCAGCACACGCGCCGTCGTTAGTTCATACGTGCGCATATTCTTTGATTTCTCGACGAGGGCAACAGTAAAATAATATATAACGCTGATAAGCAGCAGCATGCTGATGTCAAGCGTTCCCATATACACCGACGAACCGATAGCGAGAAGTAAAGTAGACGGGACGATAAATGGATTAACTAGCGTCAACGGCTCGGTGAATTGGCGCGGAAAATGATTAGAAAAATACGCAGCCAAGGTCATCAGACACCCAAACAATAGCACCGCAGCATAATACCACATCAACTGAGCATGCATAACAGCCGGCAAGCTGGTCGTCATCGTGAACATCGACAGCAGTGAAATATAGGCGAGCGGCTGGCTATTGAGCCTGACTGTAGCATCCACGCATAGGAAAGTACCGATGAATGAGGTAACAAGCCAGCACGGTGCTGGATCAATCCCTAAAAGCAGATGCATGCTCCAGCCGCCAATCGGCACAGCAGCCAGCGCCGTACCAATAAATGCCGTCGAGGCTGGCTTTAAGATCGGCAAACGAGCATATAGCACCTGGCCAATAACATAATAGACAAAAATAAACAGCCATACCAAGCTAAATCTAAGCGGCGCCGAAAGTTCAATCGTTTGTGCCAGCAGCAATATGCCAGCGGTCAATAATAATGATGCGGTATAGAGAGCCACGTTGATGGTAGTTTGACGATTTTTCTCTTTATCTTTATTACTGGCTGGAGATAGCCACTTGACAATCTGCGTCTTTTCGTCAGGAATATTTGTATCTTCTTCAATTGGCACAGCATTAGTAGACAATACTACATCAGGCTCGTTCGATTCGTTGCGAGTTACTACAAAACCAGCAAATTGTGAAGCTGCAGCCTGATTCTCGGTAATAAGTTTGACCTGACCGTCGCTACCTTCAATTTTCGCACGGCCATTCTGCGCATCGCACACGCCGTCCCAGTAACCGCGCCGGTAACCCTCGGATTGACAAGGTAGTCGATTATTACCTCTCTGCGCCACCTTAATTATCACGATGACAATCACTAACAGAAAAATTAATTCCATGCTTAATTCCCCTTATGCTAATTTTAGTATAGCACGGGAGGGCTTTTTCATGGAGAAATTTTCGAAAGAGACACCGGGCTATAGTAGCAATAACGTTTTTGCTCGCCTTTCAGAGCCTCGCCTTAGTCTATCGCGCGCCGCCAACTACCGAAATTCCACCGCTCAACTGTGTCGTCCAGCGAAAAATATAATACCCCGGAGACTTGGGGTATTATATTAGCCTGCATTAGACTCTGCTATTTCTCGTCGACCACTTCGCCCTCGACCGGCTCGTCTTTGTTGGACTTTTTATCGTCCTGAGACTCGTCAGCTTTTTTATCATCGGCAGCTTGCTGGTACATTTTGGCGCCGATTGGCATGATGGCGTCCTGCAGCGCTTTAGCTGCCGCCTCTAGCTCGTCTTTGTCGTCAGCGTCTTTATGCTTTTCCGCTTCCTTGACCGCCTCGTCAATGGCCTTTTTATCGTCGTCAGAAATCTTATCCTTGAACTCATCTGGCATTTTCTTTGCCTGGTAGATGGCGTTTTCTAGCTGGTTTTTAGCGTCAACGGTCTCGCGCTTTTTCTTATCCTCGTCAGCGTGCAGCTCAGCTTCTTTCTGGGCTTTTTCAATATCTTCCTTACTCATGTTACCAGAGTTTTGGATGGTAATTGATTGCTCCTTGCCAGTGCCTTTGTCCTTGGCAGTGACATTGAGGATACCATTCGCGTCGATATTGAATGTCACTTCAATCTGCGGCACGCCGCGCGGTGCTGGCGCGATGCCATCAAGTACAAAGCGACCCAGACTCTTGTTGTCATTGGCAAATTCGCGCTCACCCTGCAAGACATGAATTTCCACTTGCGGCTGGTTGTCGGCAGCCGTCGAGAATACTTCGCTCTTGCTGGTCGGTACGGTGGTATTGCGCTCGATTAGCTTGGTCGACACGCCGCCCATCGTCTCAATACCAAGACTCAACGGCGTTACGTCCAGCAGCAGCACATCCTTGACGTCGCCAGCCAACACGCCACCCTGAATGGCTGCACCAACAGCCACCACTTCGTCTGGGTTGACACCTTGCATTGGGTCTTTGCCGAACAACTTCTTCACCCGTTCGACCACTGCTGGCATGCGGGTCATACCGCCAACCATCACCACGTTTTGGATGTCTGATTTAGAGAGTTTGGCGTCTTTCAGCGCTTTTTCAACTGGGCCGTCAAGACGTGCCAACAGATCTTTCACTAGATCTTCCAGCTTGGCTCGTGTCAGGCTCAATTCAAAGTGCTTTGGCCCGTCGGCATCAGCGGTGATAAACGGAATATTGACTTCATATTCAGTGACTGTCGACAGCTCCTTTTTGGCCTTCTCAGCTTCATCCTTCAGGCGCTGCATGGCAGCGTTGTCTTTGCGTAGGTCAATGCCTTCTTTAGACTTAAAGTCATCCAGGAAATAGTTAACGATGATGTTGTCAAAGTCCTCGCCGCCCAGGTGGGTATCACCATTGGTGGCTTTCACCTCAAACACGCCATCACCAAGTTCCAGGATGGAAACATCAAAGGTGCCGCCACCGAGGTCAAACACCACGATGGTTTCGTCATTTTTGCCTTTTTCCAGGCCGTACGCCAGAGCAGCTGCCGTTGGCTCATTGATGATGCGCTTAACTTCCAGGCCAGCGATTTTACCAGCGTCTTTGGTCGCCTGGCGCTGTGAATCGTCAAAGTAGGCCGGCACGGTGATGACCGCTTCGGTGACTTTTTCACCCAGGAATGCCTCGGCATCAGCTTTGATTTTACTGAGGATCATGGCTGAAACTTCTTCTGGCGTGTATTCCTTGTCGCCCATCTTGACCGCCACGCCAGTGCCTTTTTTAACAATTTGGTACGGCATGATATCCAAGTCTTTTTGGACTTCCTTGTCACTAAACTTACGACCGATCAACCGCTTGACACCGTAAATCGTATTCTTTGGATTGGTCACCCGCTGGCGCTGTGCCACTTGTCCAACCAAGCGCTCGCCCTTTTTATTGATAGCCACCACTGATGGCGTGGTACGGTTACCTTCGGCGTTAGCGATAACTTCTGGCTTACCTGCCAGCATGTACGCAAAGGCGCTGTTGGTCGTACCGAGGTCAATTCCGATAATTTTACCCATATGATTCCCCTTTCTTGTTTCGATCACATCTGGTTTTCTAATTATATTCATTTTAGCACTCTTTATTAACGAGTGCCAACTATTTTAGTATAAATAATTAGCACTCTGGTGTCAAGAGTGCTAATTTAGATTTTTGCATTACTGTCTATTTTGTAGTAGTCGGCTGGACTGGCGGTACCGCTGGCGTCTTTTTGGCTAGATTAATATATTGCACAACTGAAAGAATATAAACTACCGAACCAATCAAAATCAAACCGTAAGCAATCGTGTAAGTACCGCCAGTATTGCTGGCTAGTATAAACGTTACATACGTGATAACAGCGCCAACCAGCGGAGCTAATGATGAAAAGGCGACCGATTTACGCGCCGCCAAAAGGCTAGGACTCAACTGCTTACCTCTGCCAATAGCGAACCAAACAAACGATCCGGCTGCTATGACCGCTGCAACAATTGTCACCGACAAGTACAAAATTCCTGAATGCGAATTAGACTCGCTAACAGCTTTATTCATCCCTTCCGTAGCTGCATAGTATTTCTTGGCAGAGTTCTGGATTTGGTTCAAATATTGGTTAGCGCTATTATAGTCATTTCCGCGCAAAGCGGCAGCAATCTTGTCGAGCAGCACCTTGGTTTCTCCGGCATACTTTTTAACTTCCGCCGCTTTCCTGCTATATTCAGCACCTAGCTTGGAAGAAAAATTATGATTGGCAACATTTCTGAATGCCGATGACGCAGCTGTAGCTCGAACAAGTACCATACCGTTGGTTACGGATTTCTCGTCATTTGTCGATTTTATAAAATCTGTATACGCCTTATCCGAAGCGGTAATTATATCAATATCAGCTTGATTTACATAACCGGCTGCACTAGCAAACGAACCCCCAGCCGACACTGCGACAAGCGCAGCTAAAATTATCCCAAAAACTTTACGCATGCTTAGAATTATAATACAGAAAGTTAAATTTTACCAACCGCCGCTGGCGCCGCCGCCCGAGAATCCGCCGCCACCAAAGCTGCCGCCAGACGAGCTGCTGCCTGACGAGCCGCTATCTGAACCTCCAGCAAGCCACCAATACCGCCGACGACTACCATTACTCCCATTACCTTTCAGGATAGCTATTACTATGATAGTAATAAAAATAACGATAAATAACATTGAAACAATTGACTCTCCATCTATATCATTGTCAGATAGATTCCTGCCTTCTGCTGCATCAATAATTCGCTTGACACCCGCCTCAACGCCGCCAGCATAATCGCCGCTGCGAAACTTTGGTGCGATTGTGTTACGGATAATTTGACTAGCTCGCGCATCGGTTAACGAACCTTCCATACCATTACCGACCTCGATTCGCATTTTACGGTCATTCTTGGCAATAAGCAGTAATACGCCATTACTCTTTTTCTTGTCGCCGATACCCCATTGGCGAGCTACTTTGAGACTATATTCCTCTAGACTATCATCACTGCCAAGCGTCGGAATCATCAACACGCCAATTTGGAATGACTTTTTCTGGCGCTCAGCATTAATCAGCTGCGCAATGCGGTCAATATCTTCATTTGCCAAACTTTCCGTCTGGTCAATTATAGGACGTTCAAGCGGCGGCGCAGCTGGCACTTCTAGTTTAGCGAAAGCTGTATTATTAAACAGGCAGCCAAATAACACTGCCAATGACAACAATCCAGCTAAACTGATTACATAGCTTCGCCAACGCATATCTAGTTTTCTTGTTTGGTTGAATTTGCTGCGTTGAAATCAACCGACGGAGCTTTATTAGCACCAGCATCCGACTCAAAATACGGTCGCTCCTTGAAACCGAACATACCCGCTAACAAATTTGTCGGGAAAGATTTAACCTTCGTGTTATATGATTTAGCAGCGTCATTAAAGTCATTGCGCGCCACAGTTATACGATTTTCTGTACCTTCTAACTGCGATTGCAAGTCTTTGAAGTTTTCCGTTGCTTTGAGCTGCGGATAGTTTTCGGCAACCGCCAACAGCCGACTGAGCGACGAGCTAACCTCACTTTGAGCCTGCTGGAATTTGGCTATGTCATCTGGATTATTGGCATCGACTTTGATTTGCGTAGCTTTAGCGCGCGCCTCGACCACCTTTGTTAATGTCTCTTGCTCGAAATTAGCCGCGCCCTTAACGGTGTTCACGAGGTTAGGAATTAAGTCGCTGCGCCGTTGATATTGCGACTCAACCTTGCTCCATGCCGTATTAACCGACTCGCGGCTAGCCACCATGCTATTATAAGATCCAGCGACTATCATTATTAGTAGCAACACCACGCCGCCGATGACTGCTGGGATTTTCCAATTTTTCATTCCAACCTCCTGCTTGCTGATAGCCCTTATTTTATAGACAATTAGCCAAAAGTGCAACAAAAGCGACTGTCGCCGTGAATTCCGCGTCAAGCAAGGCAAATCTTACTGCGGCAGCTGCCAAATTCGAACCCAGTCAACTTCCATCGGCCAGGTTTTGCCCGTGCCCAATATGACATCCATCGCTGTCTCTGAATCAAATATCGCGAGCGGGTTACTAATTGGCGATGGACCACCGGCTTGCGTCACCGGGTCTTGCCGAGGGTCGTTCGGCGCTAGCTGATCGCGGGTAGCACCCCAATAGTAGCGTATAGTTAATTTACCATCAATATACCACTCAATTTTTTCGGTAGTCCATAAACATCCGTATGTATGCCATTGCGACACATCTAGCCCTGCCTGCGAAGTATAATGTCCTCGGTTGCGTATAATTTTAGTTTGATCCATTGAATCGTAATACGCCCATGCCGACCCTAACATCTCGCCCGGCCGCATGATTTCAACCATATCAAGTTCAGCAGACGGTATGGCGTTATTGCGATGCCTGGAATGCGATTGCGCCCAAAATGCCGGCCATGAAGAATTTTCCGGCGGCACATTGCGTACGCCATTAGCGTCAACGCGCATCCGCACTTCGTAATAGCCATGTTCAAACGACTGTCCTGCATACGTATTCGGGTCGCGCGTCATGAAATTACGGTTGTAAGTACTGTGCGTCGGAGCAATCCGCAGCACCGAATTATTCACGGAATACTCGTTGGGCTGGGTATCGGGCTTGCCCCATTTGTGTACGCCCGCCGGGTACCACTTGAAGCCTGGCGCGCCAGTATTGCCGGTGTCGATGGTGCTGATTGAGTCAAAATCATCTTCAAAAGCCAAGCGATTATATTTGCCAGCTGCTGCCGGGACGGTTGGTGACGGAGTCGGTGTAGGTGTAGGTGTAGGTG
>CAJPQF010000007.1:0-31218 GCA_905372855.1 Candidatus Saccharimonadota bacterium | reverse complement strand
CGCGCCCGACCGGATTCGAACCGGCGATCTCCTCCGTGACAGGGAGGCGTGATAGACCAGCTTCACTACGAGCGCAAACTATTCAGTGTGCATTATATATCATTACCTAGTTATGTGCAAGCGAAAAACGCCTACTGGTTAACTACCGCACCGCCAGTTTGGCTGTTATCTGGAATGGTTATATATTCGCTAATCTTACCACTCTTTTTTAGCTGCTCAAATTGCGACTTAAAAGCCGTCAACGGTATATGAATATATTCAAAGGTTATCTTCTTGTCAGTTTTCGCAACAACTTTTACTATGTAGTAACCATCGTCATTAGTGCTCCTTGTAATACCGGATAGGCTGCCGACTGGAGTTTTTGAAATGTCCGAAACTCTAAGTCCATTAAATTTACTGCTAATATCAACCGATCCGCTATTGCCAGCTGATAACTTGCCCTCGGTCGATTGTTTATTGATAGTTTCAACCGTTTTGGCAAAGTCGCCATTAGACTTCAGTAAAGATAAGGCTTTATCAGCCTGATCTTTTGCAGTTGCATCCATAGCAAAGGCGACTTTATTTTTTAGCAGCCCGTTTTCGACAATTAGCCGATAGTCGTCAGCGCTCTCTCCATAAAGCATACGAATCGACGCATCATATGTTTCTTGCGACACGCGGCCGTTAATCGTCGTGCGTTCCTGGTCAATAAAATCGTTAACGTCTTTTCGCGAAATACTAACATTATAGCGCTTAGCCAGTTTGCGAGCGTAAGCTGCTTGTTGAGCTAGATTCATTGAACGATATTTAATGTCGTCAAGCTGAACATACCAGTCTTTGGAGTTGACCTTAACCTCACCATATTTATTTAAGTAATATTCAGAAGCTCGGTACTGCACCAAATAATCGCTATACCGGACTGGCTCGCCGTCAACACTGCCAACTGGCAACATTGCAATGCGAGAAATTCGATAAGCTATAGTGCTAGTATTCTGCATCGGATACATTACCGCCCAGCAACCAACTAATAGCAGAATGATACTGGCCATCGAAATAAGTACTGTATTAATAATCAGCTTATGCTTGGTATATTGAATCGGATATTTAAACCTGCGGCCGCCAGCTAAAATCTGTTCGCGATGCTCAGCGATAGTCTCATTAGTAATACGGCTCGCCGCTGGAGCCGGTTGTTTTTTACTTCGCTTCAACTTTATTTTCTTCATATATTTTCTGTCTCCTTAGTTCGGCTTCGTGAACCGCATCTTGCAACTCATTATATATCTTGCTAGGATGCTCGACTAGCCGAATAACCAGATCGCCAACGTAAGTACGCATGATGATGGTGCCAAACTTGAACACTTCGCCGCTAAACCCAGGTATATTATAACTTATACTTTGGACCTTATCTAGATTTATTTCTACAACATCCCGGCCAAAGAAGCCGCGCTGAGTAATCTGGCGAATGCGCTCGTTAGTTACCGCGTACACAGTATAAAACCACATCAAGAAGTGATAAATAAACAAGATTAAGCCAAGCACAAAACCGCCAAAAAATATCCAAAGCAAATCAAGATTAGTCTGCCAAATCAAGAACGGTATTGCACCGACGGTCATCGGAATTAGCAGCGAATAAAAACCCTTCCGCATAGCAATAATGTGCCGTCGAAAAACTAGCAATACTTTCTCGCCGTCGTGTAATCCTTCAAATTCTGCTGCCATAGTAATATCCTGGTACCCCGGACAGGAGTCGAACCTACAACCATTTCCTTAGGACGGAACTGCTCTATCCAATTGAGCTACCGGGGCCCTGGGATTAGTGTAACATCGCAAGCACTAGCGAGTAAAGCGCTCGCTAGTTCGATGATAACTATATAACTCATCATCGCTAAACCAATGCGATATTTCTTCTGCAGCTTCCTCGATGTTACCGCTAGCATGAATTAGATTAGGCACTCCCTTGCCTTCGCTATCAGCATATTGGAAGCTCATGTGCGAAAAGTCACCGCGAATGGTACCAGGAGCAGCACTCTTTGGTTCTGTCGCGCCGACAAGTTTGCGAACCAAATCAACTGCTTCAACGCCCTCAAGTACCATTGCGATAACCGGCCCCTGAACCATCATTTCTAACGTAACGTCAAACTTTTCTTTGCCGCGGCGAGTGATCATTTTGCCAATTTCTTCGTAGTGGCGGTAGTAGTGCTGCTTGTCGGGCGCAATCATTTTAGTAGCGACTATTTTCAGTCCAACCTGCTCGAAACGCGTCAGAATACGCCCAACTAAGCCCCGCTGCACCGAATCCGGCTTAAAGACAATTAGTGTTTTTTCTACATCACCCATCATTTATACCTCCTATTTATACGGTTGCTTTACCGCTATTATATCAGATATATCTAAGTTATTTACTATAAATATTTTGAATAACTTTTTTGTTCGATATATTGTTTATCTACCCTTAACGACGTACAATGTTCTTATGGATATGTCAGAGCTGATTGAAGATTTCATGGAGTATCTCCAAATTGAACGCGGACGATCAATCAAGACTAGCGAGGCGTATCGCCACTATCTAGAGCGTTTTCTAGAATTCGCTGGGTTCGACTTAAAGGTTGATGACATCCGCCCAGAGCTGGTCAGAAAATATCGCTTATGGCTCAATCGCTATCAGACAGATCGCGGCGACACTTTGTCGCTTATTACTCAGAATTATCACCTCATTGCCCTGCGAGGTTTCCTGGATTACCTAAGTAAGCGCGATATCAAAAGTATGGCGCCAAACAAAATAGAATTGCCGAGAGTTCACCGCAAACAAGTCACTTTTTTGTACAGCGACGAGGTGCAGCGTATGCTTGATGTAGTACCTAATGATGATAGCTTGCCAGCACTTCGCGATAGAGCCATTCTCGAACTTCTCTTTTCTAGCGGACTGCGCGTATCGGAACTCGTTGGGCTTAATAAAGATCACGTCAATATGCAGCGCCGCGAGTTTACTGTCCGCGGTAAAGGACAGAAGGACCGCCCAGTTTTTATCAGCAAACGGGCAGCTGAACGCGTCCAGGATTACTTATCGGCGCGAACCGATTCTTTACAACCTCTATTCCTGAGCTATAGCCGCAATAGCGGCACGACTAGCACTTCTGGCGATTATCGGCGGCTATCGCAGCGCAGCATTCAGCGAATCATCGAAAAATACGCTAAGCTAGCTGGCATCACCAAACACGTCAGTCCGCACACTATGCGGCATAGCTTTGCGACCGATTTGCTAATGAACGGCGCCGATATTAGAAGCGTACAAAGCATGCTCGGACACAGCAGTATCGCTACCACTCAAGTATATACCCATGTAACCGACCAGCATCTCAAAGACGTTTACGAGCAATTTCACACCGACACTGAATAAATTTTTTATTCAATTATCTCTATTATTCTACGGTTTTACTGCTCTTCTGGAATAACTTTGCATGTTAATGCCGAAGGTACCCCTTGATTAGTTACCGAGAAGTCTTTACAAAGACTGCCTGTAATATCAACTGCATATTCAGGATAATTGATATTGCTAGACGAGCTAATCCGGCTAGATACGCGACGATATACATCACCGGCTCGGCCAGTTGAATCGACTTTTGGCTGCACGCCGTCAAATTTAATTGTACCATCACCGATATTATCAAACGATAATCTAACATCAGTGTCGTTATAAACACTGGTGATTCGCAAAAAAGCCATTGGATTGCCAGCAACAAGATTGCGCGGCAATGTGACATACGCCGAGCAAGCATACTGATGATTATCAAAAGCTTCCGCTGAACACGTGACTGGCGAGACGCCTGCTGTCGCGTTTGTAGCGCTGCCAGCAGCACGAACCGATTGCGGCGCCACCGCATTAAACGCGGTACTATCTAACAAATTTCTCGGCGCGCGAATACCAGACGGACGCAAGAAGGCGGTCGAGACAATTGAACTATCAAAACTTTGTTGCCCGTTAATTGTCGTGCCCTCTGGAACAACTGCCTGGATGCGTAATAGCGCTGGCGCATCGGCCGGCCATTCCACGCGTTTTGGTAAAGTGTCGCCGCCATCAGCAGACGATATTGTCGACACCTTATCATTTTTCATCATCCATTGAAGTCTAACTATAGAGGTATCTTTGTTGACGCGCAGCGGCACAACGCGCGAGCTGCCCTCCTTGAGACTATACACCACATCGCTTGTTTGCGAATCGATCAATACACAAGTATAAGCCTGTCCGCTAATGTATTGTAAGTTAGTACCACTCTTGATGGTGATAGCAGTATTACTTATGCTACTAATTATGCCAGCATCTTGTATTGTACTACAGCGTTTAGCAGCAATCGCCTTACAAGCAGCGCTAGCCGAGCCGCCGCGCTGGCAAGCCATAATCGCCCGCTTGCCATCCTCGACACCCGCCACCGCAGATTCGTAGGCAGTACGCGACAAGTTGTTATTGGAAGCGCGCGATTCTTCTTGAACCATGATGCGAATAAAGCCAGTTGACACTACCATTAATAATATGGCTGTAAACATTACAACAATAATTGAAACTAGGCCGGATTGCTTGGAATGCGTCATGATGCCCTCTCTGTAATTATAGTTTCCGCAAACTGATTAATCGCGCAAAAAGTATAGTTATTGGTTTCTTCAGACTGCGCCAAGCACTGCGCATCGCTAGAATTAATTATACCGTTACGATAAGTATCCTCTTCATAAGTACCAAGCGTATAACCAATCGTATAGCCAGCCCGGCTATTACTATCGACGAATAGATCGGTCAAGGAAATATTATGAATTGCTAGACTGGTATCTTTGTCGCCTAGTATTTCTACGGCATTCATCGGAGCACCCTTAGTAATCACTTTTGAGTATTGCCCTCTCGTCGCCTTGCATAGAGAGCCGTCTGGGTCGGCCACACGGGCAAAAACGATTTTGCTGTGGCTAGGATCATCGTCGTAAACCACGCCAGCACTAGCGTCCCTTGACCTCAAGTTCTCTGGCGTATTCCAAACATAAGTATACGAGCCAAAACACAATCGGCCCAAACCACCGGTACCGCTATCGCTAGGAGCTACCTGAACGATGTCTCGGCCCTTTGCCGACAAACCATCACGCTTTATCATATCGCCAACCTCGCGGCCAGCAGAATTAATCGTTTTAATCGTGATACCTTTGTGATACATATTCATCAGCTGTATCGTAGTAGTTGCCACCGCCACCAAAAGTATCGCCACCCCAGTCATAGCCAAAAGCAATTCTACTAGAGTAAAGCCCTGTATCTGATTTGTATTCTTATTACTTGTCATATATCCTCGTCACCGTTCCTATGGTTAACGGCGCTGCCGCGCCAACACTATCCCAGCAAGCATTCACATACACATCGTAAGCTTTAGCAGTATTTACGCCTGAGTTCTGCTCGGCTCGAACAATTTGGGCAAAAACACCGTATGTTTTAGCGTTAATTAAATCAACATTAGCGTAAACTGAAGGCGACGAATACGTCGTGTTCAAAACGCGCACCGGCAGAACTGTATCATTCTTTTGATCAACCGACATAAAAAAGGCATTTGTGCCAGTGGCTAAATCAACACGGCCGCCAGGCGCAGGGCAGCCATCTGAGCTGGCACTCACAACATCAAGTGGATTATTGACCAAAAATTTGCTGCTAGTTAACTCCGCCCACTGCGCAGGATTAGTATCTTTAACATACCTAATAAGGGACACTTGAGCGTCAAGTTGCTGGCGGACAAGCGTAATCTCAAGCGAACGCTGGGCAATCTGCGTGCCGCGATTCATAACTATGTAAGTTCCTACGGTCAACAAGCTAAATACCACAAAACTAAACATTACCTCGATAATGGTGTCGCCGCGGCTATAACGCATCTAACAGCCCTCCCCGACAACTTGTACTGAGCTTTCTAGTGCTGCATCGCGGTCAATCCGCACGCCTAACCGCGCGCCAGTTAGCCAGCCGCTAGGGTCAACGCAAAGCCTCGCCTGATTTAACCCGCCTGCCGTTATCGTGTCGCTAACGCTTGTCTTGTTAGAGAAGTACGTGTGGATAACACCGCTGACTGGCGACCGTACGATGGCGATCGAGATTATTCGATCAGTTTTACTCTCATCAATTCGAGTATCCCAGCCGAGCGCATAGTTATCAACAGAGTGTCCAGTATTTGATGTGGTTAACAGCGCCGACTTAGTAGCCGACAACGCGCTCCTATCGGCTGCCCTCTGCAAAAAATCGTAATCGCCTTGCGATAATAAAGCCTTGTTCATTTGGTCTTCGTTTTCTGTCGCTATATACAGCGGCCGTGCTGTAAAGTTAACGCCATCAACCGACGATATAAAACGTCCAACAATCATGCACACGCGGCTAGTGCCTGCCAATACTGTACTGCTATCGCTAACGACTATCCGGTCTTTATCAGCATTAAGCCCGCACTCATTGTGATTTTCTGTGTCATTTTGAACATTCACAGTTTTGTCATATTGGCCTTGGATAAAATCGGCAAACGAGTCAACAGCGTCGCGATAACGCTGAGCGCCAATAGTACCGCCGACTGTCGCCAATATGCCAGCAGCCAACACCCCCGAAACAGCCAGGAACAACATTACCTCGATAATTGTGAAGCCCCCCGACAACTTATTCATATCACTATTTTAGCATAAGCATCATCACATTGATACTAGAAAAACGATGCAATCACTAGCCAGTCCATAATTCGCGCACCAACAAAAAACGAGATAAACGATCCTAAGGCCAACAACGGGCCAAAAGCAATCTCGCTATTAGCTTTGAGTTTCTTGCTGGCAAGTCCTGGAATCACCAAGACACAGCCAATTAAGTTAGCTAGAAACAGCCCGACAAAAGCCGTCTGCCACGAAGCCAATATCAACCCCAAGCCAACACCTAATTTCACGTCGCCTAGACCGATCCACTTACCTTTCGATATCAAGTAGAGCACGCCATAAACACCCGACATAATCACTAGCGCTATTGCCAAACTATATAATTTAACGTCATTAACTATAAAATAACGCAACACTACAAAGACTAGCGAGACCAGGCCATACGAAACAGTAAGAAAGTCTGGCAGAATTCGCCACTTGATATCGTAAGCAACTAACATGATTAGAGCTACCAACGATACACACCAAACAGCAAACAATACCCACTGCAACCCCGCCAGGTGCCATGGCCAGGCCAAGAACGACACCATAAATGCCGCCGCGAGAGATAATTCCATCAACGGCTCAAAGTAGCCGATGCGCTTACTGCAATATCGGCAACGACCGCGTGTCGATAGCCAGCTAATTAGCGGAATCAAATCGCGTAAACCGAGTTGGTGCCCACAGCCCAAGCAGCGCGAGCGGTCTTGCTGCCTCTTACTCTTCAGGAGAGGCGATAATTTTTTGTATTCGGCCTTGTCGTACGATTCGCCGGCCTTTTTGTCAGCAACAAGTTGGCGAGCTCGCAGCCGCCAGACTTGCGCTCCGGCAAAGCTGCCAAGCACCAGCCCGAATACCCCGCACACTATAGCAATTGATACAACTATCATACGTCTAGTATAGCAAAAAGGTTACGCTTTTGCGCAACCTTTTTGCTAATCTTAGCTAACTCTAAAGTTTTAGCTACGCATCTAAGCAGTATGCTGCATTATTACCACTTTCTAGCTTAGTAATCGTTACGTATTGGCGGCGCGTCCCTTTGCTAAGTTTTTGAACACCATCAGGTTGTGAGGCGTCGCATTTAGCCTCACTGATTACTATGATACTTGCGTCATCGACAGTCACTTTTTCAGTATACTGTCGTACTTCAATCTTTGTAATATCAGTATTATCAGAAACACCATTTACGAATCTCCGCAAAACACCAGAATCAACTGAAGTAGTGCCGCGATTACTACCAACTGCGCTATTGTAGGCAGCTGACACGATACTAACATCGCTCTTGCGAGCTGTATCGCGCTGGCTAGCTTGCAGTGCTGGCAACGCAATAAACACCATCAAGAAAATCAGTGCAGCAATCGCCAGCACCAAAACGACCTCGATGATTGTAAAACCACGGTCTTTAATCTGTTGTTTTGTCATAATTTAGTTCCACCTTTCCCTTTGAACTTATGCTCAACTGTACCCAGTATAACGTAGGTTTTTTAAGTTGTCTAGACCTATCGTACGCTGCCAACTAGGCTGTAAATTGGGAATAATACCGCCCCAATCAACACGCCGGCGAATATAGCCAGAATTACCATCATAATCGGCTCAATCATTGTCGAAATAGCTCGGATCTCCTCGTCAAGCTCGTCTTCGTAAGCTTGCGCCGTCTTACCCATCATTTCGTCGATCCTACCCGATTGCTCGCCGATCTTGATCATTTGCGGCACCATCGGCAAAATATAATCTTCTGTCTGTAAGGCAGCCGAAAGCGCTTTACCGCTCTGCACTTTGCCAGCAGCCCTAGTAATCTCTTCGGCTACAACAGCGTTATTGACACCCTCGGCAGCAATAGCTAGCATATCCAACATTGGCACGCCAGTGACTAGCAAGGTCTGCCCCATACGCGTAAACCGCGCCATATAAAGACGACGGAACATGCCTTTGAACGGCGGCATATTAAGCTTCAGATTATCCAATAAGCGAGAGCCTGCTTCAGTACGAACATATTGCCGCGCAAAAAAGATCGCTAGCGCTAATAGGATTAAAGTTAACCACCAAAAATTAATCACAAAATTAGATATTCCGATTAAAATCGACGTCAAAACTGGCAAGGTCTTCTTCATATCAGAGTACAACTTGGCAACCTGCGGCACGATTGTTACCATCATAAATACGCCAACCGCAACCATCACCGCTAGGACAATACCAGGATACACCATAGCGCCGCGGATTTTGCTGACCATTGCTGCATCCTTTTCTTGCTGGTCGGCAATCCGCTTTAGTGCATCATCAAGCGTACCCGATGCCTCGCCAGCGGTAACTAGCGCAATGAAAATTTTGTTAAATACTTCTGGATGTTTGCCAAAGGCCGAAGATAATGTCTTACCGCCTTCAACGTCGGCAATGATTTCTTGGACGATCTCCTGCATTTTTTTGTTGGCAGTCTGCTCAAATACCGTATGTAGGCTTTGTGTCAACGGTAATCCAGCGCCAATCAATGTTGCCAGCTGGCGCGAGAAAACAATCTTATCCTTGCTAGAAATTCGGTTGGTAAAGCGCGCTAGCCAGCCGCCCTCGACTTCCTCCTTGATTGATAGCGGCATATAGCCCTGAGCGGTCAGCGCTTTAGCGGCTTCGCTTTCAGATTCAGCTTGAACCAGCGATTTAACAATGTTCCCCGTCGCTTTATCGCGTGCTTCGTAGGTAAACTTTTTCATTAACTATCCCCTGATTAACCTTTCAAATTCGGTCAAGTCAACAGCGAATTCCCGCGCGCTATCATAAGTAATCGTGCCGCTTTGGACCAACTGCACCAATGTGCGATCCATCGTCTGCATACCTTGGTCGGCACCAGTTTGGATAATCGCGTCAAGCTGATGAGTCTTGCCTTCGCGGATAACATTACGAACAGCCGGATTAGCAATCAAAATTTCAGCCGATACCACCCGACCGCCGCCGATTGCTGGCACTAGCCGCTGCGAACAAATTGCCATCAAAATATTACTGAGCTGCGCGCGGATTTGCGGCTGCTGATGCGGCGGGAAGACGTCAATCATACGGTCAATCGATTGCGCCGCCGAGTTGGTGTGCAACGTCGCGAACACCAAGTGTCCGGTCTCGGCAATGGTAATCGCTGCCGAAATTGTCTCGAGGTCGCGCATCTCGCCGATCAGCACTACGTCGGGATCTTGGCGCAGGCTAGAGCGCAGTGCCGCCGAGAACGAATAGGTATCGTAATGAACTTCGCGCTGCACTACTACCGATTTTTTCGACTTGTGCGTAAACTCAATCGGGTCTTCGATAGTAATAATATGTTGCGATTTTTCAGAGTTGATCTTATCAACCAGCGCCGCCAGAGTAGTCGACTTGCCAGAGCCAGTCGGCCCAGTCACCAGCACCAAACCGCGCGGGTAATCGGCAAAATTCATCACTACTGGCGGCATACCGAGCTCGGTCACCGACTTGATCTCGTTTGGAATTAAGCGCAGCGCTGCTGCTAGGTTACCGCGCTCATGGAAAGCATTGACCCGAAATCGTCCGAGCGTACCGAAAGCAAAGCTAAAATCAAACTCTTTATCCTTGAGAAGAATCTGCTGCTGATCTTCGTCGAGGATCGCAAATACTAGCGACTCGACTTGCGCTTCATCGAGAGCATCAAAACCAGCAATAGCTATCAATGTGCCATCAATTCGCAGCATCGGCGGTAAACCAACTTGAATATGCAAGTCGCTAGCTCGGCGCTTGATGACTTCCTCTAGTAAAACTTCAATCCGTAATTCTTGTTCTGGCATTGTCCCCTCCTTTTATGCTGTGTCTGCCGACGTTACGCGGTTTACTTCTTCTAGTGTAGTAATTCCTTGCAAGGCTTTCAAGTAGCCGTCTTGGCGCATTGTAATCATACCATCCTCGACTGCTTTGCGCTGGATCTCGTTGCTAGTGGCCCGGCGAACAATTAGGTCTTGGATACCTTCATTTACATCCATTACCTCGTACAGCCCAGCCCGACCACTATAGCCATGCGGCGTAGCTGGCGTATCGCGACCTTTGACCAACACGTAGGCTCGTTGATTGGCTAATGGCAAGTCCTTGTAGCCCAAATCTTCGGACACGCGCGCTACGTCCTCTTTGGTCTTCGGCAATAAATGCCCCACCGTCTCGAGAATCATCTGCGTCTCAAGCGGGTTCGACCAGTAAGCATCGCGATGCGGCGACACGCGGCGCACTAGCCGCTGGCCAATTACTGTGTTGACCGTGCTAGCGATCAGGAACGGCTCGACATCCATATCTAGTAAGCGCGGCAACACTCCGGCCGCCGAATTGGTATGCAGTGTCGAGAACACCAGATGTCCCGTCAGTGCTGCTTGCACGCCAAGGTTAGCCGTCTCGCTATCGCGCATCTCGCCAACCATCACTACGTCTGGATCTTGGCGCAAGATACTGCGCAGACCATTAGCAAACGTCAAACCAACGTCGTTATTAACCTGAATCTGGTTAACGCCGTCTATCTTATACTCAACTGGATCCTCAAGCGTCACAATGTTAATCGCGTCAGTTTTGATCTCTTTAATCAGCGCGTATAAGCTGGTCGATTTACCGCTACCAGTCGGGCCGCTTGTTAGAATCATACCGTTAGGACGCTTGATACCTTTGCGAATCATTCGTAGCGCTCGACCGACATAGCCCATTTGTTCTAGATCGAATGTGTTACCAGTTTTGTCAAGCAGGCGAATCACCACCTGCTCGCCCCAAACAACTGGGCTAACAGCAATGCGCAGATCGACTTCCTTGCCAGCCACATTAACTGCAAATTGACCGTCCTGCGGAATGCGATGTTCGTCGATTTTCAAATTGGATAAAATTTTGATGCGGCTAACTAGCGCCGGCTCAATACTCTTCGGCAGCTGCATGACCTCGCGCAGTACGCCATCGACGCGGCAGCGTATTTTCAGCGATTTTTCGAGCGGTTCAATATGCACATCGCTAGCGCGGCTCTTGACTGCATACTCTAGGATAGTACTCAATGCGCGGCTAATCGGCGAATCCTGAACGATAGTTTTGATGTCGCTTGACGATTGAATAGCCTCGGCCTGAGTAGCCTGCGCTGCCTCGTCAACGGTTGATAAGTCGGTTTTATACTGGTCGAGAACATGACGGACGCCCGCTTCCGATGCCATAAAGACCTTGAGCGGCCGCTGAATACGGTTAGCTAAATAATCTACCGCCTGGACGTTATTGGCATCAATCATCGCCACTGCCAAACGATTATTCACCTCGGCTAGCGGCACCGCCATGAAACGCTCGGCAATATCGCTCGGCAGCAGCGATAAGATACTCTGGTCAATAATACTAGCCGTCAAATTAACATACGGCACGCCCGAAACGTGGGCTATAGCGTGAGTCAACAGCTCGTCATCTATCTCGCCGATGTCCGCCAAGACTGTTAATAATGGCTTATTCGTTTTAGCCGATTGTTTAGTGGCTTTATCGATAACCTCACGAGAAACCAAGCCCTCGTTAACCAAGAGCTTGATGAGTTTCTCCTGAATGTCATCGGTCATCAGCGCCACTAGAAAAAACTCCTACCTGTTTTGCTTCTGGTCCTGCTTCTGATCTTGACTCTGACTAGTCGCATCAGATGAATTAGGCGAGCTAGATGAACCAATTATTGTTTCTACTGTCGGATTTATAGCATTAGAATTAAAAACTTCCGAGCTTGGCTCTTTGACATCACTGCTCATTTTCTCGATAGTGCTAACACTAGCGCCAACCCGCGGCGCCTTAAGTGCAGGAATATTGTTACCAATAGTAAACGCTATTAGCATAGATAAACCGGCAATCAGTACAATCATCGCTATATCGCTCTTCTTCACGGCTTTATCCCCTTCTTGTTAAGTTGAACTGTTTTACCTGGCAAGTAATAAGCGTGTCCAGAAATTGACATCGTAAACTTAGAATCTGACGCTTCAATTGTTGATTCGTCAATATCAATCACGCGAATTGACTTCTCGAAATTACGCAAAACATTGCGCAGTATATCTGCATTGCTGGCTGACAATTCCATCGTAAAGGCTATCTGTTGAACACTTCTAGAATTATCGGCATTGTTGTCGCTTGACGAGCTGTTATTTTTGTTACTGTCAGAGGACTTTTCGTTCGAAGAAACTGTTTGGAAAGACTCAAGCTTAGCGCCAGGCACTCGGCCAACCAAATTCTGCACAGAGGCGCCAAGTGCTAGCGAGTTGTCGTCAGCTGGCAAAGCATCCAAGATAACACGCAGCGGATCTTCCTTGTCATTAAGTTTTGCAGAGCCGAGCGCCGAATTGGTGTTTAACACGCGGATATTATCGCGCAAACCGTCATAAGTCTTAATATTACTATCGAGCGTCGATGTCGTTTGATTCTTTTCGGCTAGAACTTTCGTCTCAAAAACTATACGCTGTACTAGAAAACCGCCAATAACCAGCGCAAAGCCAACCAAAACCGACGCACCTGCCACCCAGCCGAACATTACGCGGCCGCTACGATCAATTTGCCGGCGCTTATTTAGCGAGGTATCTTTCTTTGCTTCCGCCATTATTTATCCTCCTTTTTGTTTGAAGTCTTTGCCTCAAACAGCGAATCTGGCACGTGCTTTTTTGAATCAGTCACGTCTACCGAGCCAGTCGGCGAAACGATTACTAAGCTTTTAACGCTGTTCGATAACAATTCTTCGGGATAAGAAAACGTCAGAGTAAACGTCAGTTTCTTCTCTCCGCCAGAATCTTCGGCATACGCCGTGTTGGTAATTCTCACAGAGCTAGATAGTGGCGTTTCTGCAGATTCCGAATCTTTAGTATATTTCAGCTTGGTATTGAGAATGGTTTTTTTGAGAGCGTCTACCGCATTAAAACCGCCAGCGGTTGAGCCTTCTATGGTAATCGTTTTTTCTGACGCGTTATAACGTACCGTTGACATAGTCACGTTGTTTGGCGCCTGCGGATTAACCGCGCTCAAAGTATCAAAGATGCGTGAATTAACACCTCGATTGCTACTGATCATATCAATCTGAGTTAGCTGATTCTGAATGGTCAAAAGATCATTAATATCTGGTTTATCGCTAAGTTCTTTATATTTGCTTTTAATAGAGTTATCAGCCTGGCCACTAGCAAACTGCAGCGACCCCAAAGCAAGCCCCAGCACAATCACAGCACCTGCCGCAGCTGCAGCCACTAACATTGATACCGATATCACCGTATTACGAACCCGCTGAGCGTGCAAATATTCCCGCTTAACGTCTGGTATTAGGTTTACTTCAATCATGACAAGTTTCTCCGTTTCGCCAGGCCAACTGCTGTAGCAAACTCGTTAGCAATCGGCGCTAGTTGCTGTTGCATGCTCTGCGAAATATTTATATTTTGCCAAGGGCTAGTTGCAACCGCTGATATATTAATCTTGCCCGCCAAATACGAATCGATTTGCGGCACAGTCGCGCCGTATCCAGATAACAAAGCTTGAGAAACGGCCACATCTTCATACCTATTCTGGAAGAATTTAATCGATTTTGATAATTCAGAAGCAAAATTATCAAGCGTCATCTCGACAGCACGGAAGACTTGCCCTTCGAGGCGACTTTGATCTAGACCAAATTTCAGGATAAACTGGCGAGCCTGATCCTCTTGGACACTCAGATTCTGAGCCACAGCCTTAACTAGCGAGTTCAGCCCAGTCGGAATCGTTCTGATTAATCGCGGCGTATCGCCGTAAGTCAAAGCGATATCTGTCGATAACTCGCCCATATCGACCAGCATATAAGCTGAATTGCTAGCAGTCGCTGGCACTAACGCTCGCACCATCGCTAACGGATCTGGCTCTTCAGCTATCACATTCAGGCCAAGCGATTCAATTAACTCCAAACGTTCTTCGCTATATTGCTTGGACACGCTAGTGATTAATACTTCGTTTTGGTTTTGCGACTTTAGCGAACCGCCTAGCAATGCCCAGTCAACTTTCGCCTCGTCACTGCTCATCGGAATATACTGATCAACTTGGTATTTCATAGTTGCCCGCAGTTCCGCTTCGCTCATTGCT
The DNA here is from genome assembly GCA_905372855.1 of Candidatus Saccharimonadota bacterium. Lineage (GTDB taxonomy): Bacteria > Patescibacteriota > Saccharimonadia > Saccharimonadales > Saccharimonadaceae > Saccharimonas. Next base: position 16,503 of record CAJPQF010000007.1, on the reverse strand, counting down.
GGTACGTCGATAACCGTAGTGAAAGTCTTACTCGACGGCAAGCCAATCGCCACATTCTTAGTACGGATACCAGACTGGCCTACTGCCGTCATCGTGGCCTCGCCGAGCCGGCGCCGTGCTTCTGGCGAGTCGCTCGCGGTAATTTTGTGATCGACAGGCACATATCCGTATGCAACCAGATTCCAACTGCCCTGGCCAGAAGCAGCTAGCTGCAATACTCGCACCGCGTTGGTACCGATATCGAGTGCAAAGAAATCGCCCATCCCTTTTTGAATTTTCATATACCTTATATTATGCATAAGCAAAGTAAAAAACGCAAGCTTTTTAGATAATTACTTTTCGGACAATACCCTTTAAATGCTATAATGTAGGATTATGAGTTTATCTATCGGAATTGTCGGTTTGCCGAATGTCGGCAAATCCACGCTTTTTAATGCTTTAACTAATAATAATATTTTGGCGGCCAATTATCCTTTTGCCACTATCGAACCAAACACCGGCATCGTGCCGGTACCCGATGAGCGCCTAAACGTCCTCGCCAAAATGTACCACGCCGAGAAAATTAGCCCGGCTACCGTGACTTTTGTCGATATTGCTGGGCTAGTCGCTGGCGCTTCCAAAGGCGAAGGCCTGGGTAATAAGTTCCTGGCTAATATCCGTCAATGCGATGCCATTGTCCACATCGTCCGCGCTTTTGAAAGCGACGATATCGTTCATGTCGAGAATGTTATCGATCCAAAACGCGATATCGACACTATCAATACCGAACTAATTCTGGCTGATCTGCAAACACTAGAAACCCGCCTGACTCGCCTCGCCAAAGAGGCCAAAGCCAGCCCCAAAGCTAGCGCTATCAAAAATCGTCTAGAAGTGATTGCTGAAAAACTGCGCGCTGGCACGCCAATTAACGAAATTTCCGGCGTCGATCCCGACGATATCGCTGACTTACACCTTTTGACCGCCAAGCCAGTAATTTATGTATTCAATGTCAATGAAGAAACCCTGGCTAGCGAAGACAAGAAACAGAGCCTGCGCAATCTCGTGCCGCATGCTCGCAGCCTATTCATCTGCGCCAAGCTTGAGGACGAAATTAAAGGCCTTAACCCCAGCGATACACTCGAACTCTTACAAAGTTACGACGTGCCAGAAGCCGGACTAACGCAAATGATTCGCGCCGCCTACGATCTACTCGGACTGCAAAGCTACTTAACTGCCGGACCGAAAGAAGTTCGCGCCTGGACAATCCACCAGGGCTGGACAGCGCCGCAAGCAGCTGGCGTCATTCACACTGATTTCGAAAAGGGCTTTATCGCTGCTCAAGTTGTTAATTACGATGATTTAGTCGCTGCCGGCTCAGAGTCTAACGCTCGCGCCGCCGGCAAAATCCGCACCGAAGGTAAAACTTACGTCATGCAGCCAGATGATGTAGTTGAATTTAGATTTAACGTTAGTAAATAATTTAGCATTTAATCGCTTAGATTTGATATAGCTTAGACCAATTTGCCAGCGAATCACCGGCTAGCCGCATAAGCCGCTAACAACTTCCAGCTTTTCTCAATATATAAAACCGTTCCAAGTTGCCGTGCGCGCCTTTCACTTCGCTATCTGCTTTATTAATAATTATGAAATTAGCACGCGCCCACTGTTCGAACTCGCGCAAGATTGCCCGCCGCACGCCGTCATTCTTGACGACGCCGCCGCGAGTCAGCTGTTGGCGTTGCGCCTCAAACTGCGGTTTAACCATTGCTACTATCGTTGTATTTTTATCAACGATTTTCGCAACGTGCGGCAAAATTTGCCTCAGACTAATAAACGACACGTCAATCACCACCATATCCGGAGTCTCACTTGGCACAAAATCACGAATGTCAGTTTTTTCATACAACTCAATTCGTTTATTGCCGCGTAAGCTCGGGTGCAGTTGATCAGTGCCAACATCCACGGCGTATACTTTCTTCGCGTCGTGCTGCAACGCAAAATCGGTAAAGCCGCCCGTGCTGCTGCCGACATCCAAAACCGTCTTGCCGCGAAAATTCAAATTGAAAGTTTTCGCCGCGCCCGCCAATTTTAGTCCGGCCCGCGACACGTAACGCTCTGGTGCTGTCAACTCAATTGGCGCTGATTCATCAACAAACAACCCCGGCTTGGCTGCCGCCCGCCCGCCAACGCGCACACGTCCCAAACGAATCCAATTCTCGGCTTCCGAACGCGAACCTACCAATCCGCGCGCCAGCATCAATTTATCCAACCGTTGTTTCATTCCTCAATTCTACTATGGATACATAATCCGCTCAATGTCGCGGGTCATCGCCGCAATCGCGGCATAGGATTTACCCTGAGTCATGATCGTCATCACGTAAGTGCCGCGCGGATGCCGAACAATCGCCGTATCGTGCACGTAGTTCCACAAAAAACCAACCTTATCATAAATTTCACGCGACTGACTGCCTGTCGGGATACCATAGCGGTATGGGTGGTGCGACAAAGAATACAGTAGCCGCTCGCGCTGCGCTCCGCTAATTAGCGAACCATTCTCCAACCCGACCATGAACTTCGTCAGATCACCCGCCGACACATGAGTTGCCTGCGGATGTGTAAAGGTTACTGCTTGCGAAAACCCTAGTCGGTAAACAAAATCATTCATACTTTGCCGGCCAAATTTATCTAGCCATGCCACTGCGCACGGGTTAGTACTGGCGATAGTCATCCGATCAAAACAGCCCGATACCGTTGTGTCGAGCATAGAATCGCTCCAACTAACTCTCCCAGCGTTCATCTCGTCAAACAAGCGCTTAGCAACAAATAGTTTATAAGTACTAGCACTAACGACACTCTCCTCGGCATCGGCGTCAGCGGACCAACCACCACCGCCTAGTTGGCGAATCGAAAACCAAGCACCATTACGTGCCTTATCACGTACATAAGCTCGCAGGCCATCTTCGGTAGGAGTATAGCGGTTATTATAAATTACGCTCGGCTCTAAATCAGTCATCGCCGCCAAGATCACGCTACTACCTTGACCTCTCAGCAGATAATCAGTGACTGGTTGCACTATTGAAGCCGCATCGATTTGGCTACCTTTCTCACCAGTGGTTCGCGAAACTTCTCGCCCGTTCTCAATATTGATATTTGTCTGGCCAGCCGGATGCCCAGCTGCTTTCGACCAATTATCAATTGAGCTTTGTAGTTTTTGCCTGTTAATCACCAGGGTCGTGCCACCTTCTGCTGTTTCGCCAAACTCTAGCCATGAAGCTTTCTCGGCATTGCCAACTGCAAACGTTTGATCGACAGCGCGAATCGTCAAGGGACGCGCCAATGCTTGCTCGGCTTGATTGCGAACAGAAGCAAACGCCGCACTACGTCGCGACGCCTCTTGCAGCTTAGCATCAATCCGAAGCTCCGTCATGCCAGCAAATGAATACTTAGCCGTTTGCAGCACGTTTTTGATAGCCTGCACACTCACCAAATGTCCCGGCACATCATTAACCGCCGTTAGCTGACCGTCTTTAAACGCCACGCCTGCATTTATTGGCGGCTGCGACAGTTGCGAACTAGTTTTTTGTGCAAAAACCTCTAATGTCGGCAAAGCGAAAGCTAGATCTAGCGTTTGCACATTTGGCAGCTGCCAAAATATCGAAAGCGGCACTAAACGCAGCCAAAAGGGATAGTTCGCTAGTCGACTCGCCATCTCTTCAGCCTTGATATCAGCACCAGCTTCACTCAGCGTATAAATACCGCTCGGTTTGCCGCCAATAATAAATTTAATTTTCGATCGCTGGAATACTAACGTCGCTTGGTTAGCCAAATCTGTCTCACTCTGCCAACCAACCCAGCGGCCATTCATCCGCGCTAGTGGCAGCGCTCGATCAAGCGGATACAATATTTGCACAGCCAAAATCGCCGCTACAACAAAAAACGCCGCCCAAACTAACATCCGGTGGCGTTTTTGCTCGGGCATTGCCGAACGATATGTTTGTTTAACTTTTTTGTGCAGGCGTTTAGCACTTGCAGCGGCACGCGCTCGCTTGTTAGTCATAGTTACATTTTAGCACGCTACGAAACACTTATTTTAGTTTAATAAGCTATTTCTTGCGTTCGCGATACTCGCCTGTAGACGTGTCAACCGAAATAATATCGCCAACCTTGATAAAAGCTGGCACCTTAACGACCGCGCCTGTCTCAAGCGTTGCATCTTTCAAAACACTGCTAGTCGTATCACCTTTAACCACCGCCTCTGTATAGGTCACTTCCAAATAAACATTTTTCGGCATCTCGACGGTAATCACCTTACCGTCAAAGAATTGCAAAGCCAGCTCGTCGCCCTCTTTCATGAAGTTTTTAGCTTCGTCAACCAAATCGGCCGACAGCTCAAACTGCTCAAAACTATTCGGATCCATGAAAAAGAAAACTGAACCGTCATTGTATAAATATTGGACAGTTTTGCTAGTTACCTCAGCCGGCTCTATCTTGTCTTGACCCTTGAAAGTTTTGGGGATAACCGCACCAGTAATTAAATTCTTCAATTTGACATTAACGATAGAACCGCCGCGGCCCATCACTTTCTGGTTGTAATCAGTCACTCGATATGGCTGTCCATCAATTTGGCACACTACACCTTTTTTCAAATCAGTTGGTTGATACATTTCATCTCCTTTTGCGTCTTTAGAAATACCCTTCAGCGCACGACAAAGCATTTCGTACGCTGGAAAATTCCCTAATCTCGCGTCACAAACGGTAGCAGCGCCAGATGACGCGCCCGCTTTACCTCGCGAGCCAGCATCCGCTGTAATTTAGCACTCAAGCCCGTCTTGGAAATTGGCTCAATTTGGCCGCTCACCGGACTAATATAGCGCAACAGTGTCTTCACCTCTTTATACGAGAATACTACTGGAGCATCCTTGCGCATTTTTTTTGCCATAATTTATAATCCTTTCTAATCGTTAAAATGGGATCTCGCTTAAGTCGATTGGCTTATCGTCAATATCCTCGACGACCACATCTTTAGCGCTAGTTGCTGGTGGCGGTGTTGCTACCGGCGCATTGCCGTCGTTACGACCGCCAACAAAGTTGAAATCTTCGACAACCACCTCGACAGCCGACCGCTTATTACCGTCTTTATCTTCGTAGCTACGCTGGTCGAGCCGGCCGCTCACCAAAAGCGGCGCGCCTTTTTTGACATATTGCGAGATAATCTCGCCCGGCTTGCCCCAAGCCACGCAGTTGATAAAGCTGGTCTGGTCTTGCTGCTGGCCGTCTTGGTTGCGCCAGCTACGGCTAACTGCCAAACTAAAATTAGCTACGCTCTGGCCGCTCGTCGTTGTTCGCAATTCAACGTCGCGCGTCAGATTTCCCATTAATATTACTTTGTTAAACCCCTTTGCCATGATAGATTTCCCTCCTATTTATGGCTTAATCTTCGCTGTTTTCAGCCTCGCGTTCAGCCGCGCGCTTCTTGGCCTCTGCCAAAGCAGCACGCGCCTTATGATCTATCTTGACCAGCAAATATCGAATAACTTCGTCGCTAATATTCAGCGCATTGTTAATCTTGAGCGGCGCGTCTGCTGGCAGCTCGACATCCATCGACACATATACCGCAAAATCTTCGCCTTTGATGTTGTAAGCGAGGCGATTTTTGCCCCAATTGTCCTCGGCCTTAACCGAACCGCCATTATCGGCGATCAGCTGCTTGACCTTGCTAAGCACCGCGTCCAAATTCGCCTCCAAATCAGGCCGAATAAGAACCGTCAGCTCGTATTCTCTCATACATTACCTCCTTGGTATCCGTACGGATGGTTACGTTGTCTCACGCAACCTTAGGTTTAATATCACTAGTATTATAACCTATCCGCCGCAAAAAAGCTAGCCGCCCGCAGCCCCCATCGCCTCTGCAGCAAAAAGCAGGCTCCGCATGCTGTATATACTACCAATTTACAGAAAAGAGAACTGTTATGGTTAATTACTAAGTATGGTTAGCGGTATATTCGTCGCCATACATCATGCTACCCAGAATATTTCGATCGATAACCTCGACAAACTCCGCCGCTGTTTCTTTAATATTTTCTCTAACTTCTAAACTGTCGCTAGCTTCTCGGCAGCTCTGTACGTTTTTCCACAATTCCTCAACAATATCAGATCGGATAGTCTTCATCACAGTATACGGATTATTTATCGCTAATATCGTATCAACATCCATCTGAGCAATATGCTCCGCCAATTTTATAATAGCAGCATCATCTGAATTCTGAAATGCTCGGCGAAAACGTTCCATGCCGAGACCACCCGGCTCATCTTTATACTCTTCGGCAGCCTGGCAAATTCCATCTAAGTTCTCGTCTATGATACTAAACAAGCGCCGCGTGCTACCTTCCAAATCTGATTCCCTGTCGTCAATAGCCGAAACATATTTCGATAGCTCTCCTTTTGTCTGCACTAAAAAGTCCCGGATTAGCATTCGGTTGCCAATCCCCTCAATAACCACATTATGCGGCAACCTTTCTGACGCCTCCTTAATTCTCGCAGAATCTTTTTCATCTAGTCCAGCGCGAAAATCAGCAGACAAATAATTAACGGCTTTCTCAGCGACCCCTCCCATATTCTCATAGTATAGCATGGCTATCTCCTTGCTCTGCTGCTAGCCGCCCACGCCGGTACTGGCGGGCTCTTTCGATATTGGCCAGACTAGCTCTTGTCACCCCATCTTTGCGATACGGGCGCACAATATTTGTTCCCGGAGGCATAGATACCTTTCCTTTTAGCTCAGGCCTATCCTCTCTATATTCAACTTCCCTAAGCATTCTTCGTATCAACGTCTCGAAATCATAGTCAACAGAAGAATGAAAACCAGTAATATAAGCTCCGTTCTCTGCCGTTTTAGCTTCATGCGCCGAGAAATATGCTCTAAGGGGGATTCTCTTTTCATTGCCCATCCACCGGTCAATCAAAAATCCTTTCTCTATCCTTTGTTTATTAGCCACAATCAATTGCACTTCGATTCGATCTTTTATTTCGGGATATTGCTCAACTAGCAAATTATAAACATTTTTAAGCTGCATGCCGCTAATAGTCCAATCATCCAAAAACACGACTCGCAGATTCTCTTTTTTCTGCTGCACCTGCGCAATATCATCTCTATCGACAATAATTCTACCACCGTACTTTTTCCAATCTTCTTCAGTGAAGTCAGCTAGTATATTATCAAGCAGATATTCACCACTCTTTATCTTTTCTCTACCAATCTCGCCAGCGATAGTGCAAATCTGCAAATCGGTATTCGCCTCGAGAGCCGCCTTCCAGCTGGCGGCAATACCAGCCGCCGCTTCTTTGTATTCTTTTTCGCCAATAAACGTCAAATTCTCGCGCATAGATTTAGCTTTAGCTGTACATTCACCGTTTAAGGATTCTATATAGTCAAGAAACTCTTCAAGCTGGCGCAGCGTTTCGTATTCCGTCAATTCTGCTCTATTGTCTCTGTATCGATCTTTCGATGTAACAGTTTTCAGAGAACTGTGCGTCTCAGCAATATACGTGATGAGATTGCTTCTAGTCTCTTCATCCGCCAATTGGTCGGTTAAACGCGGAGCAGTCCTAACAAATCTTCTCGATTCTAATAGCCGAGCGGCGTCTTCAGGGCTAACTTCGCCGGTTGGCGCAGCTTGGTCGATTTCTGGCTCATATTCAGATTCATCATTCGTTGATTGTGCTGGTATGAGTCGATAATTATCGGCATACAGACTACCTTCCTGTGGTACACCTGCGCCGATCTCTGACTCAGTATGTTCAACACCGACTGGCGCTAACTTTTCCTGCGACATGCCTGTATTTGCAGCAACAAGCCTATCACGCTCATCTGCCGAATATTCTGACATGATTTTAGGTCCTCCATTCTCAGGAATAATCAATACCGGCGTAATTTTTCTTTTAATACGTTTCATTGCCTCCCATATCAAACTAACCATTGAGAGTCCTTTGGCGACTTTCTCGGCATCATTAGCTGGAGGACGTTCAGTATCTCTGCGCATAAAATTTATCTATCGTCAAAGTTTCTGGATTCTGCTCGCCGCAATACTAGCTTACGCCAAATCCGCCCCAACGTGTTGCACGTATCAAGGTTCGCGTCTTGCGTAGTAAGCTCCTGAGGGTCGTCTTCGCCGGGGACAATTTTGTACACGCTACAGTCACCAATCCCACCGTTTGCGCTAGCCTGATATACGATACGATAAACGTCAGGTTCGTCTTCAGACGGATTACCATGTTTATCAAACCGGGAAAGGACAACATCTGTAGAAGCGTCACCAGGAGTCTCGCTACCGTCCGACGCAGTATAATATATCGCACTAGCTATAGCACTCAGATAATTCCGTGCGGATTCCTCGTTGTTATCAACAACTTCTCCAGTTTCTCGCACAAGTTTAATCAGTTCTCTTTTACTGCCATTATCGCCCATTTCTTTATTTACCATCCATCCGTTTCTTCATTATATGCTTTTGTTAATCCATATCTAGTTAGTGCTGCTGTTGGTGATCTGCGGCCTTTATCATCCTCAGTCTCAAAGCTGACAGCACCATCCTCATAAGTACAGCAACGAACTAGTCCGTCTAAACCGCTAAAAACTCGTTTGCCCGAAAACGCTATAGATAGCGCCGTTGCCGTACCTTGCCGCCTCTGTAAGTCTTCACTAATAGCAAGCTGCTCGACGTCTTCTCTTCGCTTAAATGGATGACATGATATCAGTATAATAGTGTCTGGGTCTAACGTTTGCATCAGCTTGCGCACGCCACCTTTATTATACCACTCATTGGGATCGGGTTTTATATGTTCTGTACACGACATATGAAATACGTTTTCATCACCATGTCCAAACAAGATAACGGTATCAAACGTATCATCATTGACACCAGCATTTTTTAGATCTTCTGTTATTCCAGACAACGCGTCTGTATGGTTTACCTCAACAGCCAATATATCGCCAGACGTTATACTACGAATACTACGAAAAAAATCGTTGTAATCCCCGCTGTCTCCCCTGATGATAGCCGTTGCTGGATTGCCAGATTCAGTACGTCCAGTCTCTAATATATGCAGAGTACCCTCCAAGACTCTCGGGTTCCAGTCAGAAAAGTGTATTATACCAAGTCTCTCGTTCAACTTATTAGCATTATCTTGCCCAATCTCACGGACAGTTTGAATATAATCATTACATACATTAATCTGTTCGTACGTACTCTTAGAAGACGAAGCAACGATCACATCCGAAGTACCGACAAGCATCATCTCACGATTTAATTTTGGCAAGCGGCCCGCGAAATACTCTTGTATCAACCAACTACGTTTGTAGACATTAGGACGCATCTCACCGTTGTCGTCATACACCTCTGTCCTTTCTATACAATATCTAATTATCGCGCGATCAAGCTCCACTGCTTTTTCGCCTTCGCGTTCGTCAATCATTCGGCGCAGCGGTTCTGGAAAATCCTCCCGCTCTCTAGCGTCTTGCGGCCAGCGCTCTGGCGGAAAACCATGATCTGCCAGCCAGCCTACATACAAATCAAGCCCCTTCCAGCCCCTTGAACTTGAAACGTCTTCGAGCATCTCGGCCACCCGGCCGCTAATTGCGCATTCAAACTCACTAGCCACTTCCTCAGGTAAGGCTAATTCGGCACTCAGTAGTCTAGCCACATCTTCTTCACGTTTGTCATAGTCAACGTCACCATCATTAAGAGAATGCATTGAGTCAATCTGCTCCTGCATAGCATGACGCGCACTAGCTGTAAGTTTTGGCATGTGCTTATAATGTTTCCTGAAGAGCATCGTAACTATGTCTTGTACTAAAAGCGACAAAAATTCATCATAATCTCCAGATTCCAGATCAAGCCTATTATCGTTCGCTGTCAGTTCTCGTATATTAGGCATCAACTCCTCTATTGATTCGTAATTGCCACTGGCAATGGCACTTGCAAAATCAGGATAGCTATTCGGTACAAAATTGTTACCAGAACCGCTAGTATCAATGCGAAAAGTCCAATTATTCTCAATCTTTTCAATTATCTGCAGAGTTTTCTCATCAAGTTTTTCCTCGCTAGCATCAGGATAATCAACGCCAGCTCTGTCGCTGCTGCTCGGCTGCATAGTTTCGGCGCCGCGATTAGTACCGCGGTCAGCACGTAAACCTTTAGTAACCAGCCTAGTCACAGCACTCCCGAATCTTCGCAGGGCACTTTCTTCTCTAGTAGTTTCAGGTCCCGGCGAGCGGAGCTTTTCGCCGTTGGTGGTAGTCGTTTCAGTCATGTTTATTTATCTTATTCCTCTTTTATCATAGCACAATATAGTAAAAATGTCAACAAAAGCAACCTTCCGCCTCGCGCGACCAAATCAAAACGCTCGCTTTTAAGCGGGCGTTTTGATTTGCCGGTTAACCTATATTTTTATTATTTTGTTTTATCCCAACCACGTTTTACATAATCAACCACTTTGTCTACTTCTTCCACTGCGTGTTCACCTGTAAAAACATTTCCTATCTCACCGCTATCTTCGTATCCCTTTGCACCAGATTTTGGTTTTACTCTAAAGCTCCATTTATCATCGCCGCCAGTAAGAGCATTATGCTTTAACGTTTCAGGCGTCAGCTCGCCGTCTTCATTAGCGTCGTAAAGCGACGAAATCTCGCTGATGCTAACATCAACTCTTTTCATGAACTCATCAACCTCGTCTCTGGTTAATTTGCCGTCAGCTACTAGATTATTGTAATCTTGAGGGTTATTAGATTTAAACGTAAATTTTGTCTCTGATGTTTTTCCTTTATCATACACACTTCTGTTGACATTATTCTCTACATTGATTGCGACATATGTACCTGGATTCTCAGTCTCACCAGTCATCGGATTTGGAATAGGTTCATTTATGTTATACGTAAAAAAGTCCACAGAATTGTCTTGTCTATCGCTATAACTAGAATAGCTGCCGTCCCTGCTAGTATAGCGAGGATCTTCTCCTTCAAATTCACTAATTTTACCCGAAACAACCTCGGCTGCTATACTTGTTGCTTCGCGCATTTGCTCATCGCTCATCGCAGGCTTATGTGCTTCATGCCAAATACCAACGATTATCTAGCCATTACAATCCTTGAATACCCTGCTAGCAAAGTTTAATACTTTCACCCTCTAGTTTTGTGGTCAAAATCACAATTATGCTATGATACTAGAATGCATATCGCTATCCAGGGCCAAGCTGGCTCTTTCCACGACCAGGCCGCCCGCCAATGGTACGGAGCTAGTGCCAAACTCATCCCCTGTACAACGTTTAGCGAAGTTTTCGCCGCCTACGACGACGGTAGCGCCGACGCGATCGTTACAGCGGTCGAAAACACCCTATTTGGCAGCATTAACGAAGTTTACCGTTATATCGAGGAATGCAGCGCGCCGATCGTCGGCGAAATCAAGCTGCCTGTCGAGCAAATGCTAATTGGTCTACCAGACGCCAAAATCAGCGATATTACTGAGGTTTATTCTCACCCGGTAGCTCTTTCTCAATGCCGCTATTTCTTGCAGGAACACCTACCGCAGGCAACACCAATTGAATTTTTTGATACCGCTGGCGCCGTCGAATTTATCAAGCAAAATGGCTCCCGGCAATGCGCCGCTATCGCCAGCCAGACTGCCGCCGAATTATATAATTTGCCAATACTACAGCGTTCCATCCATGACAATCCCGATAATATCACCCGCTTTTTGGTAATTGAACCATCTAATGCGCCTGCTGATGCTAATCGTGCTTCTCTGGTCATCACCACCGACCATCAGCCTGGCGCCCTCGTCGAGGTATTACAGATATTCGCCAAGCGCCGTATCAATCTCGCCAAATTACAATCGCAGCCAATCGTCGGTCAGCCTTGGAAATATAAGTTTTTTATTGTCGTCGACTGCGCCGGACAACCGCTTTATCAAGCTATCCGCGACATTGAGCGCAGTAATCACGAGGTTACTATCCTCGGCGAATATGTTGGCGCCTAGTAATCTTAGAAATCGCCGCCAGCGCTAATCTCGTCCACACTAGATATCAATACCTCGCGCGGCCGCGAACCATCCGCTGGCCCGATAATACCTTGCTCTTCCATTTCTTCAATAATCCGCGCTGCTCGCGAGTACCCAATTCGTAGCTTGCGCTGCAATAACGACGTCGAAGCTTTGCGCATCTCAACGACAACTCGCACTGCATCTTTGAACATATCATCGCTACCATTACTGCCAAAGTCCATCACCACGCCGCCTTTACCATTCAATTGCACTGGCTGGCTAACGATTTCATCATTGTACTGCGGCGGCGCCTGCATCCGCAGCTGATCAGTAATTTTGTTCACCTCGCTATCCATCACCCAAGCGCCCTGAATACGTTTCGGCTTCGGCATACTAGCAGTTTTAATCAGCATATCTCCCTGGCCCAGCAATTTCTCGGCGCCGGCCTGGTCGAGAATTGTCTGGCTGTCAGTCTGACTAGCCACTGTAAAAGCAATCCGCGCCGGTACGTTTGCCTTGATGAGGCCGGTAATCACGTCAACGCTCGGACGCTGCGTCGCCAGCACCAAGTGAATACCAACCGCTCGCGCCTTCTGTGCCAAACGAACAATTAGGCCCTCGACATCGCGCTTGGCTACCATCATCAGATCGGCCATCTCGTCAATCACAATCACAATATACGGCATGGTACCCTCATCGACTTGCTGTACATTGCCTTTTTCATCAGAAACACCGATTTTCTTGCCTTTTGCTTTAGCCCGTTCATTATAAGTTTTGATATCGCGCACTCGCTCTTCGGCTAGCAAGCTATAACGGCGCTCCATCTCGTTGACCGCCCACTTCAGCGCGCTCATTGTCTTCTCCGGCTCGACAATCACCGGCGTCAACAGGTGCGGAATATCCTGATACGGCGCCATCTCGACCTGCTTCGGATCGACGAGAATTAATTTCATATCGCTCGGCGCGTTACGATACAGCAAACTGCTTAGCAGCGTATTAATCATTACCGATTTACCAGAGCCTGTCTGTCCGGCGACTAGCAAGTGCGGCATTTTGTTAAGTTCGCCGACAAACGGCAGTCCTGAAATATCTTTACCAATCGCAAAACTCAGCGGCTCTTTGCGGCGGCGCCATTCAGCGCTCTCGAGGATTGAACGGATACGTACGTCAGCCGCTTTTTTGTTCGGTACTTCAATACCGACAGCCTTTTTGCCTGGAATCGGCGCCTCCATGCGCAAGCTCGACGCTGCCAGATTCAGCGCAATATTGGTTTCTAGCGCTGTAATTTTGCTCAACTTAATGCCCGCTGGCGGACGCAGCGTATACTGAGTCACTTTCGGGCCGATATTGGCGCCTTCCATATCGACATTAATGTTAAATTCACGCAAAGTGTCTTGAATAATGCGCGCATTCTGCTTGATATCGCCCGCGTCAGCTGGCGCTTCCTTCTTCTCTAGCAAATCAAGGCTCGGAAATTGCCAGTTCGGGTCGCTAACCGCCAGCATCGCCATTTTGTCGTCGCGATCGGCTTCGGCTTTTTTAGCTTGCGGTTTGATTTTAAGCTTCGCACTTTGCTTGCTGTCATCTTGCGATACTGTTGGCACGCCTTCGTTAAGCTTGAAATCTTCCATCTTGCCGTGATCATCTTCGGCAGCTTTGCGCATAACCTGGACATTAGCTTCGTTCTCTGCCTTTTCGTTGCTGGCTACTGCCGTCTTGAACATTGCTGCAATATCGCTAAACCGCAGTTGCAACACAAACAATAGCGTAATCGCAATCAGCAAAATATAAATAAAAACACCGACTGGTATATTAACCAGCGACAAGACGACCGAATTCAAACCATCGCCAACAACACCGCCAGTCGACGGCGCACCCTTTTCGCGAAACAGCCCGAATAAGCCGCTGAACCAAATAACTATCAAAATTGAGGCAAATTTCATGACTGCTGGCAATCGGTTGTTTTCGGCGCCAAATATTCTAACAGCTACATATAAACCGACAACTGGCACTATATAAACCGCCCAGCCAATCGTTCGCTTAGACACTTCTAGCATTTGATTAAGCAATGGACCGCCCGCACCGAACCACGATACCACCAGCAGTACCGATAGCGCCATCAACAGCACCGCCGCAACCTGCGGCCAAAACCCAGAGGGCACTTCATGCTGCGGCGCTGGCGCTTTCGCTGCTTTGCTAGCGCGTGCTGTACGAGTTGTTTTAGTCGATTTTCGAGTTCGCGTCGTCTTTTTCTTTGCCATAACCGTTACCTATTGTACTCTGTTTATATCTAAAAGGGTATACTACTATTGTAGCATAAATTACTACAAAAAGCAATAGCGCTATCTGTTAGTACGAGCGGCTATCTGAGCGGTCGCGCGGCACTACTGTCTCGGTATCAGGAGTCTGTTTACGCGGGAAACGCTTGCCTGACGGCTGCGGCATCAACGGCTGGCCAGCAGATTTAGTTTGCGGGGCGCGGCCGTGTGCTTTCGCTGCGCCGCCAACTTCATTAACCACTGGAATGACAATCGGCGTTCGCCGCGTCTGATCATACAAAATATGCGTTACTTCGTCTTTGATTTCTTTTTTGACCACCTCTATGTCATACTTACCAGAGAAACTGCGCGCCGCTTTCTGCTTGAGGTATTGGCGAATCATTCCCATTAGCTCTTCATTATCGCGCATGTAAATAAACCCGCGGCTGATAATGTCTGGACTGGTCAAGAGCCGCCCCGTACCGCGCTGAACCGTCAATATGACTATAAATATACCTTCTTGACTCATGTGGATACGGTCTTTGAGTACCACTTCGCTGACTACCGCGCCGGCATCATCATACATCGTACCGCCAGAGTGAACAATGCGGCCAATTTTGTGCGCGCCATCGCTAGTAAACTCAATAATATCGCCTGGATCACAAACAAATATATTTTGCCGCGGAATACCGCATTCTTTCTCGGCTAAGCGTGCATTATGCACTAGCATATGGAACTCGCCGTGGTTAGGCAGATAATACTTCGGTTTAACCGCATTAATCACCCGCACGTGGTCATCGTAATAGCCGTGACCCGATAGGTGCAGCGGCCCGATGCCAGTCAGGTGTGTTTTGCCATTTTGAATAATCTCGCCGCCCTCACGCATCAGGCCATCAACTGTCCGCACTACGTATTTTTCATTGCCAGGAATTGGATTCGAGCTCAGTACTACCACATCCGAACCCTTAATTTTAACGTATTTGTGCGCCCCTGTCGCCATCCGATTGAGCACCGCATTGAACTCGCCTTGGCTGCCAGTACAGACGATTGTTATCTTGTTATCAGGCAATTTTATCAAATCTTCCATCTTAACGACGGTGTCTTTCGGAACTTTAATCACGCCCGAACGCAACGCCACTTCTAGGTTCTGAATCATACTAAACCCAGCAAACGCTACTTTGCGATCATGCTTTTTCGCTTCCTCGAGAAGTAGCTGAATTCGATGCAGCTGGCTAGAAAAGCTACTGACAATAATCCGGCTCTTCGACCATTTATCCATCACCTCGCCCATGCTATGCTGAATGTCGAATTCACCGTGCGTATGGGTACCGTCGCTTTCACAGTTAGTCGACTCGTTCATAAACAGTAAGAAGCCTTCTTTCTCGGCGATTTCGCTAATCCGATTAAAATCGAATTTCTTGCCATCAACCGGATTTTCTTCAATACGCCAGTCGCCGCTCGAGAGAATATTACCAACTGGCGTCCGCACCACCACGGCAGCTGCATCTGGAATCGAGTGATTAACGCGTACCAGCTCAACGCTAAATGAATCACAAAGTTGTACAGTATCATGATTTTCTGGATTTAATTCGTGGTATTCTGGCGTGAAAGCGCCGTCTGTCTCTTCCATCGTCCGCTGCAGCATGCCAAGCGTGAACTTCGTGCCATAAACTGGTGCTGGCAATTTCGGGATGATATGCCGAAATGCGCCAATGTGGTCGAGATGGCCGTGCGTAAAGACGTGCGCTCGAATCCGATGCTTATTTTCTTCCAGCCACTGAGTATCAGGAATTATATAATTTATACCCGGATAATCGCTGCCTGGAAATAGAAATCCCATGTCAATGACGATGATATCGTTGTCGTATTCGATAGCCGTCATGTTCTTACCAATACCCATCTCGCCAACACCGCCAATCGGAATCACCTTCAGTGTTGGCCGCGGCGCCCGCGGACGTTTCGGCTGGTCCTTCAAGCTAAATTGCTTGCCGCCATAGCCGTTATATACCGACTTGTTGACCGGCACATTAATCAGATGTTGACTAGCCTGCGCATTCACACCTTCCGACATCCGCCGCTGTGCCCGAAAGACTTCGCCTTTGCGCGTAGTTGTCGCGTTCAGTACAGTATTGGTTGATTTTTGTTTAACCTGCAAAGGGCGTTTACCAGTATCGTCGCCTTTGGGTGTTGCCAGTCGCCGCTGACCCATATTGTTATACTCCTTTTTTATTACAATA
>CAJPQF010000006.1:0-31651 GCA_905372855.1 Candidatus Saccharimonadota bacterium | reverse complement strand
CCCGCTCGACACCAAACGACGGCTCGATGACGTGCGGAACAAATTTTGTGTTCGTTCCCTTGACGGTGTATTCCATGCTCTTGCCACTGACGCGCTGGATGTTCATCAGGTCAAAATCAGTCCGGTACGCGATGCCCATCAGCTCCTCACGGCCGATAGGATAATCGTATTCGATGTCAATCGTCTTTTTGCTGTAATGTGCTCGATCCTCCGCCGGCACGTCCAGCTCGTGAATGTGCTCTTGCTTCAGTCCCAGTTCCGCCAAAAACTCATGCGTCGCCGCCAGTAACTCATCAAACGCCTCCTGCCAGTGCTCAGGGTCGACGAAATATTCAATCTCCATCTGCTCAAACTCCCGAGAGCGGAAGACGAAATCACGCGGCGCAATTTCATTGCGGAAGGCCTTACCCTGCTGAGCAATACCAAACGGCAAATTAGGATAAAAACTATCGACGACGTTTTTGAAATTAGTGAAGATGCCTTGGGCGGTTTCCGGGCGGAGATAAGAAATACTGTCCTCGCTTTCGGTCGCGCCAACGTGCGTTTTGAACATCATATTGAAGGTGCGCGACTTGCTCAGCGGATTACCATCGGGACTCTTGATGCCTTTTTCTACAATCGCCGCATCCATTTGCTCCATGGTCATACCATCGACGTCAACGCCATTGTCTTTGAGAATATGATCGGTGCGGTAGCGTCGGTGATTGACCGTGTCTTCACACAGCGGATCGACGAAGGTATCCACATGCCCGCTCGCCTGCCAGACCTTCTGGTTCATCAAAATCGACGCATCCACGCCATACATATCGTCGCGCTCGTCAACAAACCGGCGCCACCATAAATTCATGATATTACGCTTCAGTTGCACGCCCAGCGGGCCGTAATCCCAGGTACCGCTCAGGCCGCCGTACACATCTGACCCCTGATAAATAAAGCCGCGGCGCTTGCACATGCTAATAATTGCTTCCATTTTTGCTTGACTCACAAGAAGTCTCCTTTCTCCTCTCTGCGTTGGTGAGCGCGAGCACTTAACTCTTTATGTTTTAGTATAACACGCTTTGGTTTTTGATGACTTCGCTGCAATACAGCCAATACGGCTAATTCAACGACTAAACGCCCGCATGTTGGCGAGCCAATAACCAGCAGCCTGGCAGTATCTGCTCAACCCCGCCAATTTGCGCCACCAGACGCAACGATTTATTCGCTGCTAAGCGCAAAAACTTAATATGATCAGCGGTAAGCTCTCCTTGTTCGCTCAGTCGCAAGCCTCGTTCAATCGAATCGTACATGTAGCGCTTTTGGCGATCAAGCGGTTGGCCAGCAACATCGTTCACCAAACTCAGCTCATAGCCTGTTAGCTCAGCGTAGCGCAAATAAAACCATACTTGCACCAACTGCAAAGAAACCACATCACCCAAGCCTGCCAGCGTCTCGCTTAGCACTTCAAACCATTCTGGAATATCGACGTCGCGGCTGGCGCGTTCAACCAGTTTGATACATTCATAACCAAATTGCAAGCGATCATAATCTTGCAAAATCTGGCGGTAAAAATGATCAAGCCGCGCCTGCGTAATCGTATACAGGCTACCTTTACCGCGGCGCAACACTACATCGCTAACCGCAAACAGCTCGATGCCGCCCGCCAAGCGGCTTTTCTCGCGCCGTACGCCGCGCGCTATAGCACTGCGTTGCCCTAGCGGCGTTAATAGCGTCAAAATGCGATCTGCCTCGCCGTAATTCGTCCGGCGCAGCACTATCGCTTTAGTACGTTCAATAGCAGTCATGCTGTCACCTCTCGCACCGCTTTGGCAATATCATCTGGATGCATTGATACTTTATCTAATAATAATCGCACGCCGTACGGCCGCAACTGCTCGAGAGTGATGTCATTTGCACTTGTTGTACACACGACAACAGGAATACGACCTAGGTCGTCATACGATTGTAACTCGTGCAGCAGCACCAAGCCGTTTGGACCCGGCATGAACAAATCAAGAATAATCACCGCGGGTCGAAAACTATCTATCAAATCAAGCGCTTCTATGGCATTTGGAGCGCTCTGTACTACCATGCCGTTGTACTCGAGACGCCGCGTAAACAGTTTCGCTAGCCACTCGTCATCATCAATTACTAGCACGCGCGTCATAATAGCCTCAGCTGCGTCGACGCTGGTACATCAACATAAAAAGTTGCGCCGTCGCGGTGACGGATAACGCCAATTTGTGCGCCAATTGCTAAAGCAAACTCATTAGCAATAAACATGCCCAGCCCGCTGCTACCTGGACGATTATGCAGCGGCAGCGGCTCGCGTACTCCCCGGCGCAGCGCCCGCCAGGCTCGCGCTGGAATCGCCGGTCCAAAATCACGTACCCCGATCCGTACCCGCTGATTACTGTCGGTAGCCCGCACCGAGATCGCTACCGACGAATCATCGGCGCTGTAGTGCAGTGCGTTATCAGCAAAGTTAGCAACGATTCGCCGCAATAAATCACGATTTGCTACCATTAGCCGCTGACGAGATTTTACCTGGGTTTTTAGAGATTTATTATGAGCACGATACAGCGGTTGAAGCTCGCTCATCACTTCGCTACAAAGACCAGCCGCATCAATCGCTTCTAACGTGAATAAGACGTTTTCTAGGCGGCGAGCTTTGGTTAAGTCTGTCGTCAAGCGCAGCGCCCTTTCCGCCGTCAGTGTAATTCGCTGCGCCAAGACAGCCTGCTCAAGCGCCGTATACTCCCCTGCTTCTAGCTCAATCGCCAACTGGCGAATCAGAGCGAGCGGCGCTTTCAGCTCGTGCGCCGCCACTGTAAACGACGGTGAATCTGCCCACAAACCAGCCTGCGCCTTACCCTCCTGCATACACCTAGTTTAGCATGCTGCAGCAGGCTGTTCTAGCACAAGCAAAACACTTATTCGTTGAATTTGAGGGTCTTTAGCAGCTTCTCATAGTCAGCAGTGAAAACGTCGCCGTCAGTACGCATCGTCAGTGTACGATCGCGCATCTTCAACAGTACTGCCGTACCGTAAGTGTCCTTGTCGAAATTACCGACCAGCTTGGTGCCTGTATGCTTACCATCGTTGTAAACACTCGATTTCAGGTCGCCTCTTTTAATTAACGGATCGTAAGTAGACACAGATTTGTCATAAGTTTTTTGCTCAATCGTTATCCTCAAGGCAATCTTCGACTCTCTGGTAATTGGCGGGATTGTCACTGGGTTCAAATAGGCTTCATAAGTCACGCCGCCGCCTTTGCTGATATCGGTTGCCTGATAAGCGCTCCAAGTCTTGGGATACTCAAACGTCAAGGCGCCGTAATCCGACGGCCCGTTAAACTGCCGATTCGGTTCTTTCTCGCGCTTTTCGAAGTCGCTCTCTAGCTTCTCGCTATTCTCTTTGACAGCTTGAGCTTTAGCTGTCTCGATTTTCTCGTCAACGTTTTCTTTCTGGTCGAGATATTGCATATACGACCAAATACTAAAACCGCCGAACCCCAGCACCAACACTACCAATACCGCAATAGCGACAATACTGCCAGTGATGGCGCCTTTTTCTGTATGATGCCTACTCTTCATGCTTACGATTATACTTTGTCGAGGCTAAATATGCAAAGGTTTAACTTTGCGGCTGCAGCAAATAGAGATTATGCGCACCCACAGTCTTATACAAAGTAAACCCAGCTATCTCGAAACCGTAGCTCAGCAGCCAAATATCATGTCCAAGGCGGTTAGTTTCATGCTGTAAATATTGAACCATCTTGGCGATATCACGACCGTCGCCAAAAAGATAGACGACCGTCGTCTCGTCTGGCAGCGGCGTGCGCCAAAAATTAGCTAACCGCACCGACACTTTCTCGTCGTGCCGCGATAACCAACGTGAAATCAGTACTAGCAGCGGTTGTAGTTCGTAACCAATCGCCCGCGCGCCGCGGCGGCTCGCTTCGCGCAACACTACGCCGTCGCCCGAGCCAATATCCACCAACATGTCGGTTTTTTTGAGCCGATATAGCTCATCAAAAGCTTTTTGCAAGTCGCGGCGTCGCGACGGCACGTACGGTGCGCCCGTGAAAGCCACAAAGCCAAACATCAGCACCACGGCCGCAATGGCGGCGAAAATCACGCGAATTTTTCCTTGAGGACGGTAATTTTATTGCGCAAGCCGTTCAAATCTTTCTCAATATCGCTAGCCAGTTTTTCAGCTGCCTGATAACGCTCAATCGCCTGTTCAATATCGAAGTCATCGCTTTCGAACCATGCAACCATCTGGCGCAGCTCTTCGATTTTTTGGTTGATGGTTTTCTCATTTTTGCTTGACATTTTTAACCTCCGCTTTGATAATTATTTTTTCTTCCTCAATACTAATAACTTCGCCTATTTCGGTCGAACCGCGCACAATCGCGTAACCGCGCGCCAGCGCCAACTGCGGATTGTACGCCGCCAAAATCCGCTGGAATTGCTTGATTTCGCTCGTTAAAACGTCAGTTCTGCTATCTAGATGTAGCAATGCGCGCTGCCGCAAGTTGTCAACCTCACTACTTAAATCGCCAATCGCTGACTCCGTCCGATAGGCCATGCCGTCAACCAGCGCTTTTATTTCTCGCAGTAGTTCTCGCCGGTCTGGCACAATGATTTGCGCCGCGTTGCTCGGCGTAGAAGCCCGCACATCGGCAGCCAAGTCCGCCAGTGTCATATCGACTTCATGGCCAATACCAACTAATGTTGGCACACGGCTGGCAGCAATCGCTCTAACCAACAATTCATCGTTAAACGTATTCAAATCGTCAGCACTGCCGCCGCCGCGAATGATCACCAGCACCTCGGGCGGCGTTTGATTCTCGTTAAAACGATTAATTGCCGCAACAATCTGATCAGCCGCTGCCTCGCCCTGCACTTGAACATGCGCTACGTCAATTTGCAGGCCGCCCCAGCGCTCATTTACGATTTTGATAAAGTCCGCGTAACCTGCCGCCTGAGTGCTGCTTATCACGCCGATACGCGCTGGAATTTGTGGCAAAGAACGCTTGCGCTCCGTAGCAAATATTCCTTCCTTCTCGAGCTTAGCGTGCAGCAGCTGGAAACTTTTACGCAAGCTGCCCTCGCCTAGCGGACGATAATTTTGCACGGTCACACTAAATTTGCCCCACTTCGTCACTTTGGGCTGCGCCCGCACCACTAGCTTCATGCCGTCTTCAATCGGCGTTCGCAGTTGATAAACTGGCATAAAGCAACCGACGCTCGCTTCCTCGTCTTTCAAGTCAAAAAACACCCATTTGCCCTGGTTTACTTTGAAGCTGGCGACCTCGCCTTCAATCTCAACAGCGCTGCACGAAAACTCCAGCACTTGATTAATCAGCTCGACAAAACCGCTAACGCCGAACCTTGGAATCGGATTTTCGTCCATATTTCACTATTGTTAGCTGGTAAAATACATAGCCTAGCAGCAGCGCCGTCAGCAGTACAATTACCCGGTAAAGTACAATCGCTGCAATCGACTGGCCACTGCCTATACCTGATAAAGCCAAAACGCTAACCATGATTGCCTCGTAGGCGCCCGTTCCGCCCGGAGTTACCACAATGAATCCAGCAATCGTCGCTATGCCATAAGCAATTAAAATCGACGCCGGGTTGACACTCATTCCCAGCGCCTGAAAAGTAATCCAGATCGGCGCAATTTCGGTAGCAGTAAATAGCATCGCCCACAAAAACGGCTTCAGCAGCACGCGCTTATCGCGCTTTAGCTCGTTAAAATCGTCGTGCATATCATAAAAAAACTTCTCTATCGACTCCCGCTTCAACACCACCTGCGGCCGCCGCGCAAAAAATGACGCCGTACCGTTAGTTATCGTCGTAATCCTCTTGGCTAATTTTTTCATCCGGTGGACGCTATTCAAAAAGTAGGCGCCCAGCAGCGTCGCCATCACCAGCAAAAATACCAGCGTTGAGCTCATCAAAATTATCCAGCGGTTAACACGGCCGTCAATCGTCACCATCAAAACAGAAACTACCAAAAAGACCACAATCGCCATAAACCCCACCACATAACGCACAAATTGCGCCATCGTCGCTCGTCCGATTGGCACACCGTACTTGCCTAGGCGCCAGTTAGCATACGAAATACCGCTGACACCGCCGCTAGGAAAAGCATGATTAACAAAATTTAACTCTAGCGATATGCGTGCCAGAGTTGCCGGATTAATATTCTTCACGAAGCCTTTCTGACGCAAATACGAAAAAATCATCTCGCCAGTCGCCAAATATCCGGCCGCAATAATTGGCAGCATCCACACAAGCTTACCAAGGTTAATTTTACCTAGCAGACCCCAAGCATATACCAGTTCGCTTCTAGCTAGAAAAAGTATCAAAGCAATCAACAACAACGTGGCAATACTCAACCACAATCGAAAAGACAGTCTCCTTTTCATACAATCTAGTATACTATATTTATGCATATCACAATACTTGGCCGCCAGCCAGCACTTGGAATAGCCGAGCTAGAACAGCTCTACGGTGCTGACAATGTCCGATGGTTTTCGCAGCAAGCAGCGCTTGTAGATTCGCCTGATTTTGACTTCGAGACCCTCGGCGGCAGCCAAAAAGCCGGCCGGGTCGTTCTCGAACTCGACCGCGGCAACTGGCTAATCGCCAGCCGTCAAATCGTTCAGTACTACGCCGCCAAATGGCGCACCAGCGAGCATAAAATAACTCTTGGCATCAGCGCTTACGGCTTCAAAATCTCACCGCGCGATGTCCAAAAAACCGGCTTGCTCATCAAGAAAAAATTACGCGACAGCGGCACTAGCTTACGCCTTATCCCGAACCCAGAAATCGCCCTTAACACCGCTGCTAGCCATCACAACAAGCTTGGGTTATCACCAACGAAAGTTGAATTGCTAGTCGTCCGAGCACCAAATAACCGCCTCATTGTCGCTGAAAGTGTCGGCGCCCAGAACATCACCGCGCTGGCTGCCCGCGACCAAGCTCGCCCACGCACCGATGCTTTCGTCGGTATGCTGCCGCCGAAATTAGCGCGGATGATGATAAATCTATCTGGCGAGACGAAACCCGGCCGCCTCTGGGACCCTTTTTGCGGTACTGGCACCGTTCTCCAAGAAGCGCGGCTCAAAGGAATAAACGTCTACGGCAGCGACCTGAGCCAAAAAATGGTTGATTATGCCACAGAAAACATGCAGTGGCTCGATAATAAATACCAAATCAACCCCCAGTGGCAGATCTTCCAAGCTGACGCCACCGCTGTCAAGCTCAACGCCGCTCAAAAATCTGAAATCACCCGCATCGTCTGCGAGGCCTACCTCGGCCAGCCCTTCTCAGCCCCACCAAAGCCCGCCAAGCTCACCGCAGTCCGCGGTAATTGCAATCACATCATCAGCCAATTTTTAGCAAACATCCGCCCGCAAATCAATCCGAGTACAACGCTAGTCGTCGCCGTGCCCGCCTGGCGCGACCACAGCGGTAAATTTACACATTTACCGCTTATTGGTCAGTT
Source organism: Candidatus Saccharimonadota bacterium (assembly GCA_905372855.1). Taxonomy (GTDB): domain Bacteria; phylum Patescibacteriota; class Saccharimonadia; order Saccharimonadales; family Saccharimonadaceae; genus Saccharimonas. The sequence goes on along the minus strand of CAJPQF010000006.1, from coordinate 24,148 downwards.
GGCAGATTTAGGATACCAACGCCTACATCTAAACTTAGTCAGCGACGACCAGCTGCTCTACTACCGCCAGAACCAGGTGGTAGCACGAGAGATTTTACTGCTTAAGCCTCTCAATGAAAATTAAAAGCATCTCGCCCGCGAAGCTCGCGCCTGCTACAGTAATTACTTTCGTAAAGCTTGACATTTCCGATAGCTTCGCGTACAATAGCATAGATTGTCTTATATTAAATTAAAGGAGTTTTATGTCACACGTTAAAGCTGGCGGTTCGAGCGATAATACCCACAAAAGTGCTGGTAGGCGCAATGGTGTCAAGCGTTTCGGCGGGCAAAAAGTCAACCAGGGCGAGGTGCTGGTTCGCCAGACTGGCAGTACCAAAGTTGCTGGCCCAGGTACTTACATCAGCCGCAACTACACTATTCACGCAGCCAAGAGCGGCACCGTAGTTTTCAAACATATAAAGAAGCCATCGTTCACTGGCAATACTCACCCGCGAACCCAAGTTTGCGTTGAATAAGCTAAGTTCACACTAGGTGTGCTACCCTGACTAGCGAGATGCTGCTACTGGTTTTGCTCTTTGTTTCCTTGGCGCTTTACTGATACGTTCATGAATCTTTGCAGTTCTGCGATACTGTTGTTCAGCTGTAAAGCGTGCTGTGAATATTCTTCGTCACTGATACGTCTTGAAAAGCCTTGCTCAGCAACATTATTCATTACTGCCAAAGAGCGTCTAATCTGTTCTATGGCATCGCCCAGGCGATCCGCTTCGTCCTGTGGCAAATCACCGCCGACCTTCTCTACAGTAGCACTGAACCTATTAAGCGCAGTTGAGATACCTGACGTATACTCTTGTATGCGCCCGAATAACACAGGAGCTCGCAAAGCATCTGCCGTTTTCAGCACTCTAGCCAAATCCTCTGCCGCACCCGCCATATTTCGTATAGCAAGGCGCGTAGTGTCTGCTTCTGCTAGCCTTTTTAGCGCCTCGGAGGCCTTAGGAGACTGCTTATCTGATACTTCTGGCGATTCATTTGAGTATTGCTCATCTGAGTTCCCCGACTCCTCTTGATCTTCTGGTGCGGGAGGTTCGCTTTCAGTATCGACAATAGACGAATCGCTACCTGAATTAGTCTCTTTGGTAGCTGGCGAAAGATGCCCGCCTCTAAGCGCAGCCAGCACTTCTTCGCGGGCTTGCGACCTTGGGACTGGTTTGTTAGCTCCGGTCGTTGCGCCTCTTAATGCAGCTAATACATCCTCGCGGGTTGGTGGCTTCGGCTCTGCTTTCGTCGGATCCAGCTCGCCAGCCTCTCTTAGCGCAGCGCGCAATCTTTCACGCTCATCAGTTGGCGGCTTTGGCTGCTCTGTCGACTGATTATTGCTCTGCGGTAATTGCGCCTCCCAAGCATCAAGAGCATCTTCAGCCGGCGGCAAACCATGATTTTCCTCGCTATCAGGATTTATCGTTGTACTGAAATCACCTTGATCAACGCGCATCCAGGTATCGCGCCTACTACCATCTCCATTGTCATCATCACTACCGTCCTCTGTATTAATAAGTAAGTAGGCAGGAGTATCTGGATATAATCGGGACCTTAGAAAAGCTATTCTAGCTCTATCAATTGCTCTATCGCTATCTCCAGATTCATCAGACCGTCTACCAATAGCTAATCTACCCAATCCAACGCTTACTTTACTCAATAGCTCCAACCTAGCCTTTTCTTCAGAAGTGCCTAGTCTCTCAGCGCTTGGGAGCTCGCTACTCGGCACTGGATAGCCAATTATTATAGGTTTTTTAGGCGATTCGCCGCTTGGTGCTGTACTTTTTGATGTATGTATTCCTGGCATATACTACTATTATATCAAAACATAAGCGAAATGTCAACTACAACACCACAAATAACCAAACTAAGCAATTCTACAAGCGGCTACTTGCTCATGCCGAGATGGTAGCGCACGCGCTCGACGACATCGCCGATAACTACTTGCGATTTCACTAAATAATCGTCAACACCGAGCTGCTCGGCTCGCTCTTTGTCCTTCGGCTGGCTAAGCGCGGTTAGCATAATCACCCGAATATTGGTAGTCTCTGGCGTATTACGCAAAATATCCAAAACGTCAAAACCGCTAATTTTCGGCATCATGACGTCCAACAAAATCAAGTCAGGATGTTCAGACACTGCCAACGACAGCGCATCCTCGCCATTATTCGCTTCACAGACGTCAAAACCCTCCAGTTCAAGACGCGACCGATATACCGATGCTAGCGCAGTATCATCTTCTACTAGCAAAATCTTGCGTTTGCGTGTATCCATAGTTTATATAGTATACCAGCCTGGCGATAAGCACAAGGGCTATGACGCTAATTCTTTAGCGCGCACCATTTGCGGGTCGCGCCCAGCATTATTATCATCCTGGCTCATTTTAACCGTCTGATTCGGCTGGATGCCTTCTTTGGTGATATTTCTATCCTGCGGCGTGTACCAGCGAGCTACTGTCACCTTGAGGATACGATCGTCGGATAAGTTAATCACCTTTTGTACCGTACCCTTGCCAAAGGTTTTTTCACCGACCAAGATGGCTGCTTGATAGTCTTTCAGCGCACCAGCCACAATCTCACTAGCACTGGCTGAGCTGCCATTGACGAGGACAATGGTTTTCTTGCCTTTAAGTGTCGGATTTCCCGAAGCTTTAACTGTCTCGGTAACCTGGCCACGGCTTTTTTCGGTAACGACCGTTTTGCCACTATCTAGCCACAAACTCGCCACTTCTTGCGCCGCCGTCAAATAGCCGCCGCCGTTGTTACGCAAATCAACAATAACGCTTTTAACACCTTTGTCAATGAACTCTTTAGCGGCCTTGCGAGCTAGCGAACCAGTATTATCGTCAAAGCGCGAGATCGTCAATATACCAACGTCGTCGCTAACCGACCAACGGACGCTAGGATCGCTAATTTGGGCCCGCGTAATCGAAAAATCTAGCGATTCGCTGCCGCGGCGCATAGTTAGCTTGACGGTCGTGCCCGCTTCGCCAGTAACCTTATCAGCCACGCCGCTAGCCGTCTCGCCTGCTACTGACGTACCGTTCACAGCCACAAAGATATCACCCGTTTTAAGGCCAGCTTTCTTGGCTGGAGAGTCATCGAGAACCCTGAGTACTGTCGGCTGCAAATTGCGCACGCCGATTTCGGCGCCAATGCCAGAAACTTCGCCGTTTAGACTTTTGTTAAATTCTGCCGCTTCTTCCTTATCTAGAAATGTCGTGTAGTCGTCGCCGACCGCTTTGACCATGCCGCGAGCCGCCCCGTCAGACAGCTTATTAGCATCCAAATCACCGTCATAATTCGCTGCCAGTTGACGATAAGCTTCTTTCATCACCTCGGTATCAAGCGGCTGCTTAGCCACCTTGATGCCAAAAATCGGCGCTGCTATCTGATAAATCTCTTCACTGCGCGTACCGGCTGCAAACGATACGATTATCGCCAAGACCAACGACGCCAAGAAAACACCCTGTGAAACCTTCCGCTGCCGAGGCTTCCGCCTCTTATTTTCAACTCCCTGTTCGTTTGCCATAATCATAATTATAGCGCACTCTGGCTGAGTACGCTATAATTTACTGATTATTATATTGATCTCGCTAGAAATATATATAAGTTAGCCCAGCACTTGAACGCGTGTAGTAGTGATAGCGACCCCAGCCTAGACCATCCATGTTGTTGTTATAATCGCTAACGGTGATCGTACCATCGCCGTTAACTGCCTCAACATACATAGCGTGCCCGTACGTACCAACGTACCATATAGCCACTGAACCAGCCTTTGGCGTAGAGCCATTAGCGATACCGTAGCGTGCCGTAGTACTTGGCCACTGATTAGCGTTACCTGCTCCGCCAAAATGCGGCACATAGCGGCCAGTACTAGCTACCTTCCAGGCGGTATAACTGACGCATTCGCGGTTGTAGAGGCCCCAGTTATCAACGATCGTATCTTGCTCGGCATTAGCCCAAACCGACGGATATCCGCCGCCGCTAGCCGAGCCCGTACCAATATTAGTAGAGCCTGAAGCACGGGCAGCTGCAGCCATAGCGGCGGCCTGCTGAGCGCGAACGCTGCTGATTTCGCTGTTACGCTTGGCGACCAGGTTATTGTAAGCTGATTCCTCACCGCGCGTGTCCGAAACTAATTTAGCCTGTTCAGTCTCTTTGGCAGCTAGCGCGGCTTTTTGCGACTTCTGATCGCGTAGTACGTTCTCAACTTGCTTTTTCTGCTTTTCGAGCTGCGCTTTGAGCGATTTAATCTGTTTGATCTTGGTGCTCAGATTGTCCTGCATTGACGAGCGGTATTCTTGCTTGTCAACGTAATCGCCAATATTTTTGCTGCTAGCCAGCATCTCGAGCGGCGAGATTGAGCTATCAACGTACATATCGGCAACAATTTCGCCAAGAGCTTCTTTGTTAATCTCGATTTTCTTTTCGGTAGCAGCGATATCTTTCTCAAGCTTATCGCGCTTAGCTTGGCTAGTATTAATTTGCGCTTGGATTTCATTTTTTTGCTTGGTTAATACATCAAGCTGCGCTTGCAGCGTTGACGCCAGCGCGCCAAGCGTCGCCGCCTGCTGCTGATACGAATCAGCTTCTGATTGAAGTTTTTTGACCTGTTCGTCGTACTGGTCGGCCAACACGTTTTGCGCGAAGGCAACCGGTATACTTGCGCTCATCAAAACAGCTGCTGCGACGATTGACGACTTCGCAACGTGCCGCCTTGACGAAACTGGTGTGGTGGACCTATGTTTCATACCTCTAGCGTAACAAAGCATTACCGCTTTGTCAATAAAGCTATGTCGAATAAGCACCCCCTTTCGTAAATTACTCTACAACTTGAGATAACGGCGAGTGGCCAGCGTCGAGGAGATAATCCCAATCAACGAGCCTAGCAACATCATACTTAGCAGGACCAGCAGCAAATTATTTACCAGAAAGTGCGATGTAGCTACAGCAGCAATTCCATAAGCCTGTAATTTGCCAGAAATCGTCGCGAAAACCCCTACCCCTATAGCGGTCGCTACAACCGCAGCAATACAACCATACACCATTGCCTCTACCAAAAACGGGCCGCGGATAAAGCTTTTGTCAGCACCGATAAGCTTCATCATCTCGATCTCGCTTTTACGATTGAATATTGCCATTCTAATGGTATTAAAAACAATCAACGACGATATTACGACGAAGAGTACGCTCGCTGCCAAACCGGCCCGCTGCGCAAAATCTGTCCAGCGGCCGATATTTTCGATAGCATCGCGCCGGTCGCCAGCAAACGACGGTTCGCGCTTATCATCGATAATTTTTTTGAGCGGCTTATTAGTTTTGACAAAATCGCTAAGGCCGTCGGTATCATTGATATTCTCTAGATTAACACGAATCACCGCTGGTATTTTATTGGCAGCTTGATTGAGGGCATCTAGTATATCTTGGTCGGCTTTGTTGTCTTCAGCGCTTTGTTGGCGCGCTTTTTCCGAGGAAACGAATTCAACGCGCTCGACATTATGCAGTTTGCGCAAATCAGCAATAATCGGTTTAGCCTGCTCTTCGGTAGTGCCCGTTTTGAGATAAATTGACATATCGACTTTTTTACTCAGCTCTGTTACCGAATCTGCCAAAATATTGCGCGCCACCACCGTAGTAAAGATAATCAGCAACGTAATCGTCATCACCGCGGTAGCCGCAATGGTTAGCCAAGCATTACGAGTGAAATTATTGACGCCGTAGCGGCACATTCGCACGAAAGTCAGCCATTTGCGCTGGCGGCTGCGCCTTTGTCTGGTCAAGGCGCGCGCACCAGTATTTTTTTTGTCCTCGCGACGGCTTTTCTTTTTGGCAGCCGCTGTCTTGACTTTGTCTCGTCTCATTGCCGATAACTCCCTTGCGCTTGGTCGCTAGTAATCTTGCCGTGGTCAACAGTGATAACGCGGCGCTTCAACCTATTGACAATCTCGACATTATGTGTTGTAAGTATAACTGTCGTGCCGTATCGATTGATCTTCTCGAGTAATCGAACGATATCCCAACTGTGCTTCGGATCGAGATTACCCGTTGGCTCGTCAGCGATTAGAATCTTTGGCTGGCGCACTACTGCTCGAGCAATTGCCACACGCTGGCGCTCACCGCCCGACAACTGGTGCGGGAACTGCTTTTCCTTACCCTTTAGACCCACCAGGTCAATCACTTTTGGTACAGTATTTTTAATTTCGCGGTTAGTCATGCCGGCAATTTCTAGCGCAAAAGCCACATTTTCGAACACTGTCCGGTTCGGTAGTAACTTAAAATCCTGAAAAACTACGCCAATTTTGCGGCGCAGCAACGGGATATGCTTGTCCTTGAGTTGGTCGTAATCAATACCGCCAACGACAATCTTGCCGCTAGTCGGCTTTTCTTCGCGCGTCAATAATTTGAGCAAGGTTGATTTACCAGCTCCACTCGTCCCAACGATAATTACAAACTCATTCGGCTCAACATGCAGATTAACACGGTCAAGCGCTGGCTTGTTGCCCTTACCGTACACCTTAGTCACTCTATCTAACAGAATCATTACTACCTATTGTAGCATAAGCTAGTTTATAGCGATAGCTAGCTACTCGGCTGCCGCTTGCTGCTCGAGATATGCTTCGATAAAACCGTCAATGTCGCCATCTAGCACGTCGCGGGCGTTATGCGTCTCGAACTTAGTACGCGTATCCTTGACTAATGTGTAAGGGTGAAGCACGTAATTACGGATCTGGGCACCCCAACTAGCCGACTCGCCTGCCCGCAGATCAGCTAGCGTTTCGGCGCGTTGTTCTAACTGCATTTGCGCTAAGCGGCTTTTGAGGATTTTTAGCGCGGTTTCTTTGTTTTGGAGCTGGCTGCGCTCGTTTTGGATCGCCACTACCGTACCTGTCGGCAAGTGGGTGATGCGCACTGCGGAATCAGTTGTATTGACTCCTTGCCCGCCGTTGCCGCCGCTGCGATAAATATCAATTCGCAAATCTTTGTCGTCGATTTCGACCTCGCCTGGCGCGTCCATTTCCGGCATGATTTCGACCAGTGCAAAGCTAGTCTGCCGCAAATTATCAGCGTTAAATGGACTGAGCCGCACCAGCCGGTGCACCCCGTGTTCGCTGCGTAATTTGCCGTAAGCGAAAGCACCGCGGATAATGTATGTCGCATTCTTGATACCGGCCTCTTCGCCTGTCGAACGCTCGACTAGCTCGGTTTGCATATCATGCTTTTCAGCCCAGCGCAGATACATTCGCTCTAGCATCTCTGCCCAATCCTGCGCATCCGTACCGCCAGCGCCAGCGCTCAACTTGAGAATCGCCGCTCGATTATCGTATTCACCTGAGAACAACAAGTCTTTGCGGCGCTCCTGGTATTCTGCCTCGAGAGCTGCTAGCTGCTCGGTAAACTCTACCAGCATCGAGTCGTCGCCTAAATCCATTAGTTCAACAATATCCGAGATTTGCGAACGTAAAATCTGCCACGGCTCAATTTGCGAACGCAAGCTCGCCGCCTGCCGCGTCAGCATCTGCGCCCGCTCGACATTCGCCCAGACATTCGAATCGGCCAGCTGTTCATCAAGCACTGCCAGCTCTTCAGCGCGAGCGTCAATATGCAAAGCTTGGCAAGCGCTAGCCACGCGAGCGCGGAGATCTTCAGCTTGTTTTCGTAACGGCTGCATAGAACCTAGGCAGCAGTCTCGTCTTGATTTTGGCTGGTGTCATCTGATTTGCGGCGAGTTGATTTCTTGGTAGAAGTTGGTTCTACGGCTGTCGGCTCAGTAGCAGGTTCTGGTTCAGCAGGTTCAAAAACATTAGGCTGAGCAGCAGCTGGCGCAACGCTCTGCGGCTGATTTTGCGGCTCAACCACGCCCTTCCAATAGTCAATCTGGCTCAACCGGCGTACCAAAAACGGATGATCGCTGAATGTCTGCGCAAAATGATTCATCGGGCGCTCAGCCGTATACTGCATCCACTGGCGCGCTACCTCGTTCATACTGTCTGCCGCATCGGGACCGACATGTACCTTGATCAGCGATTTCTTGACCAATTCGCTATCGCCCAAATACATCAAAGCTAGACGATCGGCGGTTAGCTCGGCACGGCGGTGCCAGAATCCAGAAATCCAACTACCCAATACGCTGATAATCGGAATCGACAAAAACGGCATCAAATACACATTAGCGTTGGCATGGCGGTATTTGATATGTGCCATTTCATGTACGACAATCACTTTTAGCTCATCCTTGGTCAAGTAGCGAATCGATCCAGAATGCAGCACGATAGAATATGGCCTAGCAAAACCAAAAGCATAAGCATTCATCACTGGATTCTGGGTGATGAAAATTTCGACTTGCGGCATCTCTAAATCAGCCGATACCTGGTTGGCCCAATCGCGCAACCACGCGTAAGCGCTATATTCAACCTGCAAAGCATTGCCCAGCATTTGCTGGCGCATCATCCGCACCATAAACATGCCAATACCCAGCAGCATACCCAATCCCATAATCATAAAAACTATCGCCAGCAATACAGCAATCACGCCATCGCTGAACGATAACTCAACGTGGTGCCCGGCATTGTCTGTTGACATTTCCTGGAATGTTGTATAGATAAAATAGCTAGCCGCAAAGAAACAAAAGATAATGATAGTTATTGTCAGAACGACATTATCTTGCGCATTGCGAGCCCGCGCTACGGCAAGCTGGCCTTTGGTTTGCGCCTGCGATTGCGGCGGCTGCTGATACTGTTGGTATTGCTGGTACGGCTGTTGATCCATAAACCCTCCGATTAGATACTATCTCAAGACTCGCGCCTATTCTGCTACATTATAACAGGATTAATCATAATAAGCAGCAACTCCACCGTTTTTGATTACGCTAAATATCACAACCAACCGCCAAGACCGCGAGCCGCCTAATCAACTAACTTTTCTACCGCCGCCACGAACTGCTCACCGCGATCATTATAGCTTTTAAACATATCGAAGCTAGCAGCGGCTGGACTGAGAATCACCACATCGCCAGATTTTGCTTGATTGGCTGCCGTTTCGACGACCATTGGCATCGTCGCCATTTCTAATTGCACAATTTGGCAAGAGACGTTTTCTTTGCGCAGAATTTCAGCAATTTCACTAGCGTTAGCGCCGTTGACAATCACTACCCGCATTTGCTGCCTGACGATTTCCTGTGCTAATTCCGTATAGTCCGCACCTTTGTCAGAGCCGCCCAAAATCAAAATTTTTGGCTCCGTGAAAGCTTTTAACGCGGCAATAGCGCTACCGGGCGTGGTCGAAATACTATCGTCATAATATTTCACGCCGTTTTTCTCAGCGACGAATTTCAAACGGTGCGGCAATCCTGTAAAACTCTCCAGTCCGGCAGCATATTGCTCATCGGTCACGGCGATCGGCAGTTCCGTCACCGCGCTCATTGCTGCGCAGGCGTTCTCGAGGTTGTGCGCGCCCGGCAACCGTAAATGATCGGTGCTGCAAATCTGCCGATTTTGCACGCAAAAGTAGCCATCCTGAACATAAACTTGGTCATCGTCAGGAATAGCGTAGCGCTGCGCGAAATCTAGCGCATCATCTCCGCAGCATTCACACATTGCATGACCTTGCCTATCTAATAGCCCGTCAAATGGCATAGTAGCCACTTCCTGTGAATATTTATTCGTTGGGTGATATAAACAAACATCGCCAAGACGCTGGTGGCGGCGAATATTTTTCTTGGCATTAAGATAGTCGGCGAAATCCGTATGGACATTCAGATGATCCGGCTCGATCATTAGCACCACCGCAATGTGCGGCGATTTTTCTAGATCCCACAGCTGAAAGCTAGACAATTCATAAACGACAATGTCAGTTTTTTTAATCTTCGGCAAGACGTCCAGCGCCGGCACGCCAATATTGCCGACCAGATGTACCGTTTGCCCGGCTTGCTGCAAAATCGAGGCAATCAAGCTGCACGTCGTCCCCTTGCCTTTCGTCCCCGTTACGCCGATAATCGGCGCTGGACATTTGTCAAAAAACTCGTTGGTCGCCGACCAAATTTTACCGCTGATCTTGATATTACGCGGCGGCAAGCTGGCTGTCCGCACCACCAAATCAGCATCGCTCAGCTGTTCGCTGAAGGCATTTTTGCCAGAAATCAGCTTCACGCCGTCCGGAATTGTTGGCAGTTTATCCGCCGGACGCTCGTCAGCCACCACAAATTCCGCGTCAGGAAATTTCTGCTGGAAATATACCAGATTTGATATACCTTCCACACCGTAACCCGCGATGATGATCTTCATAACGACTATTATAGCACGCGCCTTCATCGCTATAATATCAATACTTTATGCTTTAGCTTGGTAACAAGATTGTTTATTGATATAATTATAGTAATCTTTCGCTCCGACCAGCGAGAGGTAGAACGTTTCCGTCTATTGATCGAAGGGAGTCGCCATGTGGTGGTTTCTTACGGCGGTGGTCTGTACTATCGTCGGATTCTTTCTCGCTGCCCTCCTCGCTTTTGTCTTCTCCAATTACGGAGATGACAAAGGAAGGTTTGCCGTAGTCTCAGTTGCGGTTATGGCAATTCTTTACGCAATTGCAAATTCAATTGCATACAACAAAACCTCTGAACATGAAATCAGAGTAGCGACGTACGCCGAAGCAGCGTCAGCATACGATTTTTCTAGTGGATATGAATATCCACTAGACATAGGGAGTCGATCAATGACCGCCTCTGGCGAGGTTTCCGTCAGTGGCGGAATGTTTTCCGTCAATGCGTACGCTAAGATACAAGGCGGTAGTAGCATACTGATTGGGTTTCAGCACCGAAACGGTGCACGAGAGATCGTCGAAGTTCCACTATCGAATATCGAATTTCGTATCGTCAATGACGAGACTTCATCGTCGATGGCAATTGAATTCGATAGAGTCTCAGCACTAGCATACGGCTACACTGCTGAGGATATGCCCGATAACTGCCATCTCCACATCCGTTGGGGATGGCTAACAAACGAGTGTAGTCTTATCAAAGGCGCTAAGGTAAATTCATCCACTGACGAGGGGCTATCGGGACTTCTCCAAAAAGCCCTTGCCAGCGGTAACGCTGGTAAGTTCGTAGTTGTGAGCGTGACCGAAGCTGGGTATCGGCAGATTCTCGGCTCCGCCGGTAGCACCACGGAGACGGAGACACCAACTCCGTCGCCCACCCAACGTTGAGCGTAAAATGCTCCGCTGGGTCGGCGGCGGAGCATTTTACTTTTGATTGAAATTATTATTCTAAAACAGTTTTTCTAGCTTATCATTTAGCCGCGTCAGCGATTTCTGATCGCTAGCGCTGACGCCAGCCAGCACCCAAGTATTCGCGCCGATGAATTCGCGCGCCGTTGCAATCATGCGCTCGCGAGTGATATTGCGGATTGCCTCGGGTACGCGCTCATAATCCTTGACAAAACCATCGCCGAAATAGCGCCCGCTATAGAAATTGCTAATCTGCGCGACCGTCTGCGCCCCCATCTGGTGGCGGCCCAGCGCGTAGGACTGCGCTGCCGCCAGTTCTTCTTCGCTAATCTGCCCGTCGAGCACCGCTCGTACTTCGCCGGCGATAATGTCGAAAAGCCGGTCAGCGGTCTCGACATTGACCTGCCCGCCAAAATCCCAGCTACTATCATAAAAACCGGCGCTAGCTTCACTAAACATGCCGTAAGCCAAACCCTTTTTGCGGGCAGCACCGAAGATACGCGAGTGCATCGTTCCGGTCAAGATATGATTCAAGCACGACATCGCCTCTAGCTCAGCATCATTAATTTCGCGCGGCAGCGACATGCTCCAACCAAAGGTCAAATTAGTCGCTTCTTTACGCTTGATAAGGGTCGGAGCGGCCTTTTTCAAAACATCGCGCGGCACTGTGAAGCGTTCGCCGCGCGGCAACTCCCAGCTCTCAAGCATATTTTTAATCTGTTCGCGCCGGCCATCGAGCTTGCCCGCAATCACAAAGCGCATATTATCCGAGGTGTGCGTTTTTCGATGATGACGCTGAATATCCTCGAGCTTGATATTATCAATCGTTCGCAAACGCTGCCAAAACGTATAAACGTCCTCGCCTAGCAATTGCTGAACTTTCGGCCAAAGCACGCGGCCGTGATTGTTCAAATATCCCGTTAGTTCGCTGCGGACATTGCCCTTTTCGGCCTCTAGCGATTCTTGCTGAAAGCGCGGCTGGCAAATAGCTACTTGCTGCAATTCTAAAATCCGATCCCATTCAAAATCAGCGCAATCAGCCACATATACCATTGATAAGTCGCTTGTCCATGCATTATGGTACGCGCCATTTTTGGTGAATTCTGCTTCGTAAGCGTGCTCGCTCGAGAACTTAGCGTTTGCACCAAATGACATATGCTCCATCACATGAGCGGTTTCATAAATATTTTTGCGTCCAACATAGCGGTTGCCAGCGCGGAATTGAAATTGGAAGCTCATCACCGTTGCGCCAGGCACGTCAATAAGCAGCCCACGCGAACCATTGTCGAGCCGTACTTCTGTTACTGTGTGTTTCATCTAGCGGCTCTTTTTTCGATTCTGACGCTTGGCCTTTTTCTTTTTGCGGGCAACGTTGCGCCTATGATTAGTTTCGGCGGTCGAGGCAGCTCTTTTTATTGAACCGTCGAAATCGTGATCGCGATTCTCTTCGCCGCCAGTGATTTCGTTGACACCATACTCGACCGAAGTCTCGGCAAGCTTCGTCAATTCCGTTTGGTGATCATCATCAATTGATTCGCGGCTAATAGCGTCGGTGGCGCGCACATGATAAATAGCACGCAAAACTTCCTCGCGCAATGTCGCTTGCAAGCTATCAAACAGCTTCTGCGACTCGCTGCGGTACTCAACCAGCGGGTCGCGCTGGCCGACACTGCGCCAGTGAATACCTTCGCGCAAATGCTGCATGTTTTCGAGATGCTGCATCCATAGCGTATCAAGTACTTGCAGATAAACTTCGCGCTCAACCCCGCGGATTAGATCGTCACCGAGCTCTCTTTCTTTGGCTGTATACATTTTTTGTGCAGCAGCTAACGCTTTATCGCGGCGCTGACTATCTTTTTTGATCGCGCCAATTTTTTCAATTTCGTCGGTCTCTAGCGGGATAATCTCTGCAAATTCTTCGACAAACTTTGGATTATTCTTGGCCGGCACCTCTGTTAATTTATTAACCATCGCCCGCAACAAACGCTGAATTTCTGGTTTGATATTATCGCCTTCAAGGATTTTGCGGCGCACCGTGTAAACAACTTTGCGATGGCGATTAATAACATTATCGTACTGAACAACATTTTTGCGCGTATCGAAGTTATAGCCTTCGACTCGCTTCTGCGCCGCTTCCAGTGTTTTGCTGACGGCACGATTCTGGATCGCCGTCTCCTCATCGACACCTAGGCGTTCCAGCACATTAGCAATCCGCTCGCCCTGAAAGATACGCATCAAATCGTCCTCGGTCGAAACATAAAACTGCGTATCGCCCGGGTCTCCCTGCCGACCGCCGCGGCCGCGCAGCTGATTGTCAATTCGGCGCGATTCGTGGCGCTCTGAACCAATGACCACTAGACCGCCCAGTTCTTTGACGCCCGGCCCAAGTTTAATATCGGTGCCGCGCCCAGCAATATTAGTAGCTAGCGTAATTGCGCCCTTTTCGCCAGCATGTGAGATAATCTCTGCTTCGCGCTCGTTGTTCTTGGCATTTAGAATTTCGTACTTAATACCTTCGCTATCCAAATATTTGGCGATCATTTCATTTTTAGCGATTGAACCGGAGCCAACCAACACCGGACGGCCTTCATCGTGATACTCTTTGATCGCTTGAGCTACTGCTTTCAGCTTGCCTTTCTCGGTCTTGTAGATCAAGTCCTGATGGTCTTGGCGAGTAATTGGTTTGTTCGGCGGCACCACTACTACGTCAAGCGAATAAATTTGTTGAAACTCCTCAGCCTCAGTGAAAGCAGTACCAGTCATACCGCTAAGTTTTTTGTACAGTCGGAAGTAATTCTGAAAGGAAATCGTCGCTAGCGTCATGCTTTCCTGCAATACTGGTACGCCTTCTTTGGCTTCAATCGCCTGGTGCAAGCCTTCGCTATAACGGTTGCCTTGCTTGAGCCGACCAGTGTGCTCGTCAACGATTATCACCTCGCCATCGTTTGTCACCACATAGTCTTTGTCGCGATGAAACAGCGTTTGCGCCCGCAAAGCTTGATCCATATGGTAAACGCTGCGCACATACTCTGGCGTGTATAAGTTTTTTATACCCAGCATTTTTTGGACTTTCTCGACACCTTCGTCAGTAAGCGCTGCCTGCTTGCGCTTCTCTTCCAAGGTATAGTCCTCTGGTGTTAACTTCGCTGCGATCTTGGCAAATTGATAATAGCTATCTGGGTTTTCGGCGGCTGGCGCACTGATAATTAGCGGCGTCCGCGCTTCGTCGATCAGAATCGAGTCTACTTCGTCGACAATCGCAAAATTCAAATCACGCTGGCGCACCATATCGATATCGTTAACCATGTTGTCGCGCAAATAATCAAAGCCAAATTCATTATTAGTACCATAGGTAATATCTGCCTGGTAAGCTTCTTTACGGGTGCACGGGCGAAGCTTCTTCATGCGCGGATCAGTATGCGCCTCATTGTCATAATTTTCGTCGTATAAGAACGAAGCCTCATTGATGATCACGCCGGTCGATAAGCCTAACGCATTATAAATTTGCCCCATCCAGCCAGCATCACGCTGTGCTAGATAATCATTGACAGTTACAACATGCACGCCTTTGCCTTCGAGGGCATTCAGATAGGCCGCCAACGTCGACATCAAAGTTTTACCCTCGCCAGTCTTCAGCTCGGCCACGCTACCCTCATGCAATACCATTGAACCAATCAGCTGCACATCGTAATGGCGCTCGCCGATTGTCCGATCGGCCATCTCGCGCACCACCGCAAAAGCGTCTGGCAAAATCGTATCAAGCGTCACAGATTTCTTCTGCAAACGTTTGCGCAGAACATCGGTTTGGCCAGCCAATTCCTTGTCAGATAGTTTCTTGTATTTCGGGCCAAGCGCATTGATTTCGTCGACTTTCTTTTGTAAACGCCGCAAAATCCGCTTCTGCGGGTCACCGAAAACCTTCGTCAGCACCTTCTGTTGTGTTATCGCCATAACGTCAAATTTCCCTCACTTTCAGGTATTTTCCAAAAACTCCCCTAATTATAACTGTTTTCGGGGAGTTTTGGAAGAGGCTGCTACTAAATCGCTACTGTGTTTCGCGGTCAAAACCGCGTTTGAACCGCGCTAGTATATCGCGCCGGCCGACGTGAGCTAACAAATTTTGCTTGTACTTGCGAAGCTGCCCGGCTAGCTTGCGCTCGACTATATCAGTTGCCGCCATAACATTCATTGTCGAATCTTTAGCTTTAATTACCTGATCCGGCACGTTGATGATCACTTCGACTTCATATTTGTTGCCGTTGTCGCGATTGACTTCCTCGATTTTCACCGAAGCACTCATAGTTTTGCGAGCATGCCGCGTCACTAAGCGATCTAATCTGCCAATCTTCTTGCTAATATATTTTTTCGTCGGTTCATCCAAAACGTAACCGCCTACGCCAGTTATATCAATATCTGCAATCACTTTGACCCCTTTCGTTAAACCGATAATGTATTTTAATTATAGCATTTAGCCGCGGTGAGCGCTACCAATCGCCTCAGTAATATTCTGAAAGCCA
This sequence comes from Candidatus Saccharimonadota bacterium, assembly GCA_905372855.1. Lineage (GTDB taxonomy): Bacteria > Patescibacteriota > Saccharimonadia > Saccharimonadales > Saccharimonadaceae > Saccharimonas. The sequence goes on along the minus strand of CAJPQF010000006.1, from coordinate 8,373 downwards.
TCGCGATCGAGCAACTTAACTAGGCCTTCGTTAATTTCGCCGACAACCTGCGGCCCCTCAAACATTAGCGCCGTCACCATAGCCACCAGGCTCGCACCAGCACAAATCTTCTCGTAAGCATCCTCGGCAGTAAACACGCCGCCGACACCGATAATCACAAAACGATCGCGGTATTTGGCATAAGTTTTGAAAATTAAGCCAGTAGTAAGCTCCCGCGCCGGCTGGCCGCTGAGATTTCCCCTGATCTCGTTATCCAGCAATTTTGAATTACGCAGCGCCGAGCGGTCCTTGACTAGATTGCCAATCGTTAAGCCAGCAACCTCATGCCGATCAATTACTGCTAGCAGCTTCATAAATTCCGGCCACTTTTTATCTGTCGGCATCTTAACGAAAATTGGCCGCGTTAAGCGCAAGTCATCTACCGCCGTCAATAATTTATCCAGCCGCGCTGGCGTCGTAAACGGCTCGCCGCCATAAGTATTCGGACAGCTAATATTGATTTCGTACAACGGCGCGCAACCAGCTGCCTCTAGCTGGCGCAAACTTTGGCAATAGTCGGCAATCGCTTCGCTATCGCTAACATTTTCGGGATTATTAGTTTTAGCAACTGACACGCTCAACGGGAAATCGTGCCACAGCCGCCGCGGATACCGCTTAATCCGCTGTATATTGCGGGCGACTCCGTTATTTGCCAGGCCGACGTTAACTACAATCGATTTCTCGCTCGGTAAGCGGCGAAACCACGGCCGCGGATTGCCCGCGCAAACCTGCGCAGTAGTTGAGCCGCCAATTTCGAAACCTAAGCCAATCCGCTTAGCTATTGGCGGCAAGTCGAAGTTCTTGTCCAGGCCAGCTGACATTCCTAGCGGATTTTTGAATTTTAGGCCTAAAATCTCCTGCTCGAGCCGCGAATTGCGATAATTCCAGACCCGCAAAATATTCTCGCCGCGCACTCGGTGCAACATTCGCGCCGCTTTGATCATACCCTCATGCGCTTTGTCTGGATGTTGTCGAAAAAGCAACGGTTTAGCAAGTTTCTGATAGCCGCTGCGCGAAACTTGGCGCACTACTCGCTTCATCACAATTCCTCGCGATTACCTAGATATGGCCGCAGTAACTCTGGTACGCGCAGTTTACCGTCATCGGTCTGGTAATTCTCGATGATTGCTACTAGCGAGCGCGCCAAGCTCACCGCTGTACCGTTAAGCGTGTGAAGCACCTGCAACGAGCCGTCGCTGCGGCGCACGCGAATATTGAGATTACGCGCCTGAAAATCAGTACAATTCGAGCAGCTAGTCAACTCGCGATACTGGTTATCAACTGGCGACCAGTACTCGATATCATATTTTTTGGCTGCTGGCGCACCGAGGTCGCCAGCTGCGATATTCACCACATGGTACGGCACGCCTAAGTTTTGCCAAATTTCTTCCTCGATCGACAAGATTTTTTCGTGCATTTGGACTGATTGTTCTGGCGTACAAAAGATATACATTTCCAGCTTATTGAACTGGTGCACGCGGAATAGTCCGCGACTAAACTTGCCAGCTGCACCCGCTTCTTTGCGGTAGCAAGGGCTATAGCCAGCATAGAGCAGCGGCAGATTTTTCTCGTCGATTATTTCGTCAGCATGAAAGCCAGTCAGCGGCGCCTCGGCCGTGCCAATCAGCATGACGTCTTCGCCGTCGATGAAATACTCATTACTTTCCTTGTCGCTCTTTGGAGCAAAACCAGAACCGCGCGCCACCCGGCCCGACACCATGTGCGGCACTGTCATCGGCGTAAATCCTTTAGAAATTAACAAATTCAGCGCATACTGATAAATCGCATTCTCTAGCAGCATCAAATCGCCCTTGATGTAGTAGAATTTCGTGCCGGCTACCTTGACGCCGCGCTCAAAATCAAGCCAACCGCGCTGCGTCGCAAACTCAAGGTGATCTTCTGCCGACTGGTGCCTGTCTCCCCACACCTTGACTTCGACGCTATCTTCCTCGCCGCCCAGCGGTACGTCCTCAAGCGTTACATTAGGCACCGCGTCCATTTGCGCTTGAAAAGCTGCTTCGACATCGCGCAAGTCGCTCTCTAGTTTCGCTAGCTCTTCTTTCAACGCCCTGCCCTGTTCAATCAGCTCTGGCGCTGGCTTGCCGCCCTTCATCTGGCCAGCGATTTCGTTCCGCCGCGTTCGCAGCTCATCGACCTGCTGCTGCAATTGCCGTCGCTGCTCATCAGTGTCTAGCAAATGAGCAATCGATACATCATTGTAGCCTTTATTTTTTGCCGATTCTTGCACGCGATCGGCGTTTTCTCGAATGTAGCGAATATCTAGCATAGCATTAGTATATCATCTTGTGATACCGTACGCCAACGAATCTATTAATCGTATCAAACCAACTTATTTCGCTGTAAATTACTCTGTTCGCAGTGCCTCAATCGGGTCAAGTTTCGCCGCCTTGCGACTCGGCAACCAACCAGCGACGATCGCCACCAGCATCAGCGCCAACACTACAACGGCAGCGTTTATCGGCTGGAAAATCAGCAAACTATATTTGCCCAGACCCAACGCATTAGAAATTGCCGGATTAGCCAGCGTACCAGCTCCCCAGGCACTCAGCACGCCAAGCATACCGCCCAAGAAACCGACCCATGCCGCCTCGTAACGGAACAGCCGGGCAATGTCGCGTTTCGACGCGCCCAGAGCCTTCATCAAACCAATCTGCTGCGTCCGCTCTAACACCGAGATATACATCGTATTAACAATACCGAACACGCTGACTACCAGTGCCAAGATACCAAACCCCATGACAATGGTTTGCAATATATTCACGAAAGTAAAAATCATACTCTGCACGTCTTTCGAAGTCATCGACGGATAACCGGAATTTTTCAAGCTGTCGCGAACCTCCTCGGGAGTTTTACCGCCAGTGGCAGTCGCATTAGCAAAAATATATTTCTGATAAGAATCCGTTCCGGCGGTGCTAAAATCAGTTAACTCCTTAGCAGCACTCGAGTCAATGTACAAATTCGGCCGGCTGACCATCTGATCCGGCGATTTCTTGATAACTGCCGCAATTTTAAACTGTTTATTTAGCATTTTACCGCTTAGCAACTCTTTCACGCCAGTTTCGCCCTCCTCGGCATATACCCGCTGAATTGTCGCACTATCTGCCTGCTGCGGCTGCTGACTAACGGTAATCGTTAGTGTCGAACCAACCACTTCTGCCGCTGTTTTACCTAATTTTTCAGTGTAGCTCTCTGGTATGACCGCTTCGTCTGGCGCTAGTTTTGTCCCCGATTTGATCTCGCGACCAGCCGCAGTCTCTAGCTGCAAGCTATTATCGCGCATCATGACTTGAGCGACGTATTTTTTGTCACCTTTTACGCTAAAAGTCACGTATTTCGGCTGCAGCTGGTAGCCCGGCTCAACATTTTTGAGATCCTTGCGCTGGCGCAGCTTTTCGATATCGCTTTGGGTGAGCGTGTCGTAATCTTGGCCGTAGTATGATTTTGCATTCGGATTGTACTCGGTTAGCTCATTTCTGCTGCCAGTGGCTGCACCGGCAGCAACAACCCGCTTATCTTTGGCAATAATCAAGCCATTCGGATCAATATTACTGCTGATTATCCGATCAACGTACTGCCTAGCGCCCTCTCCAACCATCAAGCTAGCCATAATCGCAAAACCGCCCACCGCAATAGCTACGCTAGTCAAAATCGTTCGCATTTTAGCACGGCGCAAATTACGGCCGGCTCTAGCGATAATATCAGTTGTTTTCATTGTTTTGTCTCCTTTGCTGGCTTGCCGGCCGATTTATTTTTGGCAGCAGTTTTGGTTAATGCTTTGCTTTGGTTTTTAGCGGCCAGTTTCCTAGCGACAGAGTCTGATTCAATTTTGCCGTCTTTGATATGAATCACCCGCTGGCATTTTTTCGCCAAGTCTTCATCGTGGGTCACAATAATCAACGTAGCGTTGTTTTCTTTACAATAATTAAACAACAAATCCTCAATCACTTTTGAAGTTGCCGAGTCAAGATTACCAGTCGGCTCATCAGCAAATAAGATTTGCGGCCGGCCGACAATCGCTCGAGCAATCGCCAAACGCTGCTTTTGCCCGCCTGAAAGGTCTTTGGCGCGCGACTTAACCTTATCACCCAAATCAACCGCCTCTAGAGCTTCGATAATCCGTTTCCTGCGGCCGATTCTTGCCACGCCCGCCGTCTCTAACGCCAAACTGACATTATCATAACAGCTCTCGCCGCCCTCAACGAAGAAACTCTGGAAGATAAAACCCATCTTCTGCGCCCGAAACCTATCAGTCGCCCGCGGCTTCAGCCGCAAAATGTCTTCGTCGTCAATTAGCACCTTGCCCTTTTGCGGCTTGTCTAACCCAGAAATCGCATGCATCAGTGTCGATTTACCGCTGCCAGATTTACCCAGAATTGCCACGCTCGAACCCTCTTCGATATTCAGACTGACTCTATCCAGCGCCGTAAAAGCATTTTTCTTTTTACCGTATATTTTAGTAATGTTTTTGACTTCAATCATTCAGCCCTCCTGCTTATATTGCCGTTATCGCGCCAGTCATTAGTAATAACATAATTATCACGCCCAAACCGATGCGGTACCGGATAAACAACGAAAAGTCATTACCGGCGACAAATTTCAACAGCCAAGCAATCGACCAATAGCCAACCGCAAAAGCCACCGCTGTCGCCAAAATTGTTGGCGCCCAGCCGACGCCGCCGCCAATGTATTTGTAAGCAGTCATCGCCTCTAGCAAACCTGCCGCCACCAAGGCTGGAATACCCAGGAAGAAGCTTAATTTCGTCACCGTTACCCGATCAAAACCGCGGAATAGCCCCACCGAAATCGTCGCCCCTGAACGCGACACGCCTGGAATCAGCGCTAAGCACTGCCCCAAACCAATCGCCAGTGTATCCCGCCAAGTTGTCTGCCGCTCGCCGCGCCGCACAGCGCTGCATTTGTCGGCTAGCCACATCACCAGGCTCCAGCCAATCAACGCAAAGGCCACAAACCATAAACTGCGCAGCACTGTCTCGACCTCATTCTTGAGAGCATAACCGATAGCCGCAATCGGCAGCGATCCAATAATAATCGCCCAGCCGTATTTGTAGTCAAACTGCCGCCGCGCCCGTTTCCACCACAAACCGCGCCACCAAGCACTCAACACCCGCCAAATATCATCTCGGAAATAAATTATCGCTGCAGCGATAGCGCCAATTTGAATAATAGCCGTAAAAGCCGTCAAACTCGGGTCGTTGATCCGCATACCCATCAACTTCTCGACAATCGTCAAATGCCCGGTCGACGACACTGGCAAAAACTCCGTTACTCCCTCGACAATACCCAATATGATAGCCTGCCACCATTCCATAATATTTAATAGTATAGCACCTGCAGCCGCCTCGGCAAAAATCTCAGCTATTTTTGCCTATTTTACGCTAAAAATATTGACATAAGCGTGATTTTTTGCTATAAGTTGTATAGAAAATCAGACAAAAATAAAAAGGAATAACAAAATGCCCGCGGGATCATTCGAGAGAACTGGAAGTCCACCACCGCCAGTAGGAGAACAAAGTAAGGATTTTACATTAGATAACGGATCTGTCGTACATACTGATGAGAATGGTATACCAGATTACATAGAAGTGCCGCCTGAAGGCGATGAGACAACCCCTGAATCTGGTCAAGAAAGCGGTGCCGAATACGGAGACGTCGAGCCTGGCCAAGAAAGCGCTGAAGACGCCGCCGAGGTACAGGCTAACGAGACACTGCGCACTGACGCTGAAATTCTAGGCAATCGCTACCCAGTTAGTCAAATGATAAAAGGCGCTGGTAATACACTACAATGGGGCAAGGAAAGAGCTGCAGCAGCTTGGAATAATGCCATGGAGCAGCCAGGCCTCTTGATGGATAAGTTTATGCACGGCCTAGCCCAAAGCTCGTATGACCGGCGCAAGGCAAAGCTTGACGAGGTTGCTCATCTCAGCGACAATCACCCGCTTAAAAAATTCCGTATGAGGAAGCTTCAAAAAGCTGAGGCTCGCCTGAACAAACGCAAAGCAAATCTCGAAATACGACAGAATCGGATGACTGGGCGCGTAGAAGCCGTCAAAAACGCCTATGAAGCACGCCGCGAGGCCACTATCGCCGAATTATCGGAACGTGCAGACAAAGCCCGCGCCCGCAAAGCTCTTCGTGAAAAAATGCGTAAAGAACAAAATGTTGGTTGGTTTGAGTCTTGGGCAGCAGCCAAAGAACATGTCAATTCTATACCAAAAAATCAACGCCGCCGCATCGCTAGCGCTGTCATGAATGCTGCCGAAGCTAGCAAAAACTCACAAGAGGCCAGTTGGCAAGCGCGATACGCCGAGCGAGCTTCTGCTGACGCACAAAATCGAGTTGAATCAATTGGCGGACAGCTTCAGCAGACCAGAACCGAGCTAAATAGTATGCGCCAGCAAGCTGGAGAAATCGCCAACATGGAGTCAGACCTGGTTTCGGTCAGAGAGAATGCGGCTAAGCTTCAAGAAAAAGCCGACTCGCTATCCGATGATAGCGCCAACAAATTTGCAGCAATGTACGAAGCCGTCAAGGCTCAGCAACAACAAGAAAATATGGAGAAAGCAATCGCCGACTACAATAAGCGTCTAGCTGAGCTGCAGCGACAGGAGATGCAACTTGTGCAGTCGCTGATTCAAGCTCAAAAAGACGTCGAAAATACCGGTAAAGCCCTTGAAGCCAGCGCGCAAAACGAGATTGCTGCAAAGAAGAAAGCCAAAGCAACCCAGCAAGCTAGAGACCGTAGCGTCGAAAATACCTTTGTCTAAGTTAAAACAGAAAAAGAAAGGATAAAACCATGCCAATTTTAAGCCGTAGTCTCCTCGCAGATTTAGGAATCAATCTATCAGACGAAGATTTCCAATCGCTTGCCGATCATTTTGAATCGACACTAGAAGAACGCGTCATCAACGAAATCGTCCTCGAGCTATCGCCAGAGCAAGCCGAAGAACTATCGCACATGCAAGAAGCCAGTGACGACCAAATCGTCGATTGGGTACGCGCCAATGTACCAGACTTTGCAGATATTGTGTCTGATGAAATCGATATCTTGCTCGGCGAGCTAGCTGAGGATAGCGAGAAAATGGCCGCCTAAGCCAAGATACCGATAGTATCGACAACTCAAAAGCTATAACTTCACTTCTGGATAAATCGCCCGCGTCGTCTCGTCAATCTCGCTTCTTAGCTGCGGGAACGGTACGCCCTCGCGGGCAGTTACGCCTTCAAAAATCCAAAATACCCGCTCAGAATATCCCCAGCCGCAAGCTGGTGGCATACCGTACTCCAACATCTCCACAAAGTCGATATCCAGCATCATTGCCTCGTCATCGCCCGCATCGCGCATCTGTTGCTGCTCAACAAAACGATTCAGCTGATCAATCGGGTCATTCAGCTCGGAAAAACCATTCCCCAGCTCCGACCCGGCAATAATCGGCTGAAAACGCTCCACGGTCTGCGGATTGTCAGGATTGGTTTTGGATAGCGGACTAATGAACTTCGGCGTATTCACCAACCACACCGGCCCAGCCACATCTTTACGAATATTCTTCCATAATTTATCGATACTGCGCGGAATGGAATCGGTCTTCTCCACTTCCAAACCATGTTCTTGCAACTTGGCAGCTACCTCGTCAATCGTTGTATTATACACATCAATTCCATAATGCTTGTTGATCACTTCAGCATAATCCCAGACTTCCCACTCGCCGCTCATATCCACCGTGAACCGGCCCAGCTGAAACTGCAGCGTACCAAATGTTTCCTGCAGAACATATTTGTACATGTCCTCCATGAAACGCATGCCAGCTCGCCAATCCCAGTACGCGGCGTACCATTCCATGGCGACGTGTTCTGGCAAATGCTCGTCAGAATAATTCTCATTGCGAAAACGCGGCCCGAGGTCATAAACTTTCTCGAACCCAGCGCCAACCAATCGCTTCAGCGGCAACTCGTGAGAAATACGCAAGTAAAACTGCTGATCGTCCAGCGCGTCCATATGCGTCACAAATGGGTTAGCGTCAGCGCCGCCGGTGGTGTGCTCTAATACCGGCACATTCACCTCGGTAAAGCCGTGCTGGTTTAGATAATCGCGCGTCGCCTGCCAAAATTTGCTGCGGCGAATAAACCGCTGGCGCACCTCTGGATTGACATTCATATCAACGTAGCGGCGGCGGAAACGCTCTTCTTTGTTCTCTAGTTTTTCGGGCATCGGCCTGAGCGACTTGGTTAGTAATCGCAGCTCATGCACGCCAACCGACTTCTCGCCAGTCTGCGTTGTCGTCATCACTCCGCGCGCCT